>DATNQF010000067.1:0-35817 GCA_036702855.1 Trichocoleus sp.
ATCACGTCAAAGACCCCGGTGTAGGTGGCAGGGTTGGAACGTGGGGTGCGACCAATGGGCGACTGGTCAATCACAATCACCTTGTCCAGCGCCTTGAGTCCGGCCAGTTCCTCCATTTCGCGCGGAAAGGGAATCTTGGCCCCAAAGTGGTGTTGCAGCGCTGGATAGATTAGCTCATTGACTAAGGTTGATTTGCCGGATCCAGAAACCCCCGTAACACAGACCAACTTACCCAGCGGAATCTCTACGTCCAGATTTTTCAAGTTGTTGCGACGCACATTCCGGGCTTTTAGGCTGCGGCCATTTCCCTGACGTCGCTCTGCTGGGGTGGGAATGCTACAGCGGCCAGACAGATAGGCTCCCGTGAGCGAGTCCTGGGCGTCTGTAATGGCCTGCAAATCTCCCGCTGCAACAATTCTGCCGCCGTGGATCCCTGCGCCTGGGCCAATATCAACCAGGTAGTCGGCTGCGCGAATCGTATCCTCATCGTGCTCAACCACAATCAGGGTGTTGCCCAGATCTCGCAGACGGTGCAGGGTGTTGAGCAAGCGATCGTTATCACGTTGGTGCAGACCAATACTCGGTTCGTCAAGCACGTAGAGAACGCCCGTCAGCCCAGAGCCAATTTGAGTCGCCAGCCGAATCCGCTGCGCCTCTCCCCCAGACAGGGTCATGGCCGTGCGGTGCAGCGTCAGGTAGTCGAGTCCAACATCCAGCATGAACTGGAGCCGCGCCCGAATTTCCCGCAGCACCAGATCGCCAATCTGCATTTGACGGGAAGAGAGCAGCGGGGGTTGGCCGTCTTCTTCTCCGACCAGTTTGTTAATGCGGTTCAGGCAGTCTCGAATAGAGACATCGGTGAGATCTAGGATCGAGTAGGGACCGATCCGAACAGCCTGAGATTCGGGCTTGAGTCGTGCCCCTTTGCACACTTCACAAGGCTGGTCGATCAGGTACTTCTCTAACTTTTGCTTGTAGAGATCCGAGGTTGATTCCTGATACTGCCGATCCAAAATGGGCAACACACCCTCGTACTGACGGTGGTAGCCTTTGTTCTCACGGTAGCGAGAGTCGCTTTCGATATAAATTTTCTCGGTCGAGCCATGGAGAATGATGTGCTGCTGCTCCGGCGTCAGCTGATCCCAGCGAGCCTGAATCTCAAAGCCAAAGGCTTGGCCGACGCTGTAGAGCAGAGAGAAGTAGTAGGTATTATCTTTCTCTGACCAAGGTGCGATCGCAGCATATACTGGCAGCGTCGGGTCGGGCACCACCAGATCTGCCGAGAAGGTGCGCAAGCTGCCCAATCCGTGGCAGTGGGGGCAGGCCCCGTAGGGTGAGTTAAAGGAAAACAGGCGGGGAGACAGTTCCTCCATGACCGCGCCGTGTTCTGGGCAGGCAAAGTTTTCTGAGAAAACCAGTTCCTTGGGGTTGCCGTAGGAGCCTTCGGGTTCGGCCGCCACTGCTGGGAAGCGATCCGACAGAGAAACCACATTATTTGTGGCCGCCTCTGGAGCAGACGGTGTTTCTCCAGAGGCATCGGGCAGAATGTCGATCACAGCAATCCCTTCCGATCGCTTGAGGCAAGTGGCTAAAGAGTCGGCAAGTCGCTCTTGCAAGCCCTCTTTCTTGACCAAACGGTCTACCAGCACCTCAATGGTGTGGGCATAGTTTTTATCTAGCTCAATGTTGTCGGTCAGCTCCCGGATTTCGCCATCAACCCGAACCCGCACAAAGCCCTCAGCCGCTAAGCTGGAGAGCAGCTTTTTGTGGGTGCCCTTCTTGCCCCGCACCACCGGAGCCAAAATTTGAAAGCGGGTACGATCCGGCAAAGCCATCACCCGATCAATCATCTGGTCGATTGTCTGGGGGGTGATGGAGCGATCGCAGGTTGGACAATGCGGCTCCCCCGCCCGCCCAAACAGCAGTCGCAGGTAGTCGTAAATTTCAGTGACCGTGCCTACGGTCGAACGCGGGTTGTGGGAGGTGGATTTTTGATCAATCGAAATAGCCGGACTTAAGCCTTCAATGGCATCGACATCCGGCTTATCGACTTGGCCTAGAAACTGACGAGCATAGGCGCTAAGAGATTCCACATAGCGCCGTTGCCCTTCTGCAAAAATTGTGTCAAAGGCCAAAGAGGACTTACCCGAACCGGAAACCCCAGTAAACACAATCAACTGGTTGCGCGGAATTTCCAGGTCAATGTTTTTCAGATTGTGCTGGCGTGCCCCGCGAATCCGAATGATTGCCTCATCCACTGCTGCCTGCCGAGGGTGATGGCTCTTGTGCTCAGTAGCCTTACCATTACGCGATGAAGCAGCGTTCTTAACGGAATCCGATTGAGGCATGGGGCAAGTACAGGAACCGCAGATTTAAGAATCCTTCATATAGTAGCGCTTTGGTTTACCCGCTGGCAGATGGAAACTTACAGCGGCACACGGCACAAGAATCAACCGTAGAGCGGCTGTTTGGGAATTCTCGGCGGCCCAAGCTATTTAAAGAGAACTGGGCGATAATCTGGCGACACGCTCCAAACACCTAATCGGCCATGGCACTCCAGATTGATTTCATTCGCCAACACTTTCCGGCCCTGTCGGGCGACTGGGTCTTTTTCGACAATGCTGGTGGCTCACAAACTCTAAAGTTGGTGTGCGATCGCATTACCGATTTTCTCCTCACGTCTAATGTGCAGTTGGGCGCTTCCTATGCGCTGTCACAGTTAGCAAGTGCTCGGGTACTTCAAGGACGAGAAGCGGCAGCCACCCTCATCAACGCCGCAGACTCTTCAGAAGTGGTTCTGGGTCATTCGACATCGCTGCTGCTGCGGGGGCTATCCATTGGGCTGTGCCGCACCTGGCAAGCGGGTGATGAGGTGATTGTGACCAACAGCGATCACGAGGCCAATGTCAGCCCCTGGATCGATTTGCAACGCCAGGGGATCAAAGTGAAAACCTGGAAGCTCAATCCAGAAACCCTAGAGTTTGATTTAGCGGATCTAGCAGCCCTCATGACGCCTCGAACACGGCTGGTCGCCATGACCCATGCCTCTAATATTTTGGGCACTATCAATCCGCTTAAACCCGTCGCTGATTTGGTTCATGCCCACGGAGCTTTGCTCTGTGTTGATGGCGTCGGATATGCAGCCCACCGAGCCATTGATGTGCAAGCGTGGGATGTCGATTTCTATGCGTTTAGCTTTTACAAAGTCTATGGAGCACATCACGCTTTGCTGTATGGCAAACGGCAGCATTTACTAGAGATTCCTGGCATTAATCACTACTTTATTCAAGAGACCGAAATCCCCTATAAATTTCAGCCAGGTGGTCCCAATTACGAGCTGAGTTATAGCGTTTTGGGCCTCTGCGATTACCTACAAGCGGTCGCTCAGAAGCACAGTTCAAGCACAACCGAGCTAACACTGCGTCAGGCGATCATTCAAGCTTTTAAGTATATTGGCGACTACGAAAATACGATTGGCAACCGACTGCTGCAATACCTCGCCAGCCACTCTAAAGTTCGTGTGGTAGGTCTACCTTCTGCTAACACTGAAACGCGAGTACCCACGATTTCCTTTGTTGTAAAAGGAGCTGATAGTGCTGCGATTCCGCCACAGATTGATCCCCATCGTGTAGGGATTCGCTATGGAGATTTTTACGCCAAACGCTTGATTCAGGACTTAGATCTAGTGGCCCAAAACGGAGTCGTTCGAGTCAGCATGGTGCACTACAACACAGTAGAAGAAGTGGATCGTTTGATTGAATGTTTAGCCCCCATTCTTGATCGCGCCTAACAAAAAAACAGAGGGGAGTGAAGTGCGATCGCACTTCACTCCCCTCTGCAAAAACACTAATTAAAGTAATATTTACTCGGGAAAGTTGCCTTCATCATCTAGGCAAGCATCCCAACTGGCCGAGAGCGCCTCAGCGACCATCGCTTCAAAAGCAGCGACATTCAGGTTGCGGCTGGTTTGTTCACGCAGGGGATCTGTCAAAGGCACAAGACGTAAGCGGCGATTGTCTTGCACCAAGTCGAAGTGGGTCTGGTCATTTTCCAGTTGCCCCATTTCTAAGCAGTCAAAGCTTTGAACGTTGAGATAGAGAGTCCGGTTTGCTACTAGAGTAGACTGTTGTGGGTCAGCGAAAACCTCCATCACATAGCCTTCCCCTTCACTAATGATTCGTTCATCTTGAGTGTGGGTGTAGCGCACTTGGCCGAGATCTTGCAAGAGTCTGAGCATATCGGTTTTGTTAATAACCGTGCCCACGTCCACCAAACAAGGAGCAGGCAAGCTGAAATTTCCGGGTCGCTCGTGGTTCATGGGTCTCTAGCCAGATAACGTCAGATAGTGGACAGGTGATGGGCTGTCCCCAACAGGCTCTTTCCCCACGATACTCGATAATTCTTGGTTTGATCCGATATGATGGGGGTTTTTTGTCTACTGGAATACAGCCTAATTCTGGCAAAGATTGATGTGGAGCGAGTTCCGACAGGATACAGAGTAACGAGTAATCCTGCTTAAAAATTAAACAGGGCTGCGAAGATATTCAATTAGTTGAATGATGAACTTACCGGACTCTACTAAAAGCAATCGATCCCCAAAATGGCCTAGATTTTTGGCTCAAGGGGTTGCTGCGATCGCATTTTATACTTGCCTACCTGTGCCCCATCGCTGGCCCTTGGACTTCCGTAGAATTGCTCAGTATGCTCCGTTGGTGGGTGTATTGATTGGGGCATTACTGGCTTGCGGCGATGCAGTCTTGGCCCAAGTTGGGATGCCTGTCCTCACGCGCAGTGCCCTAATTGTGGCGGGGTGGGTAGCCCTAACCGGGGGGCTGCATTTAGATGGGGCAATGGACATGGCCGATGGCCTAGCCGTACTCGATCCTAAACAGCGGCTCACAGTCATGGCCGACAGCCGCACCGGGGCTTTTGGCACGATGGCAGCCGTTCTGATTTTGGGGATCAAGATTCTAGCGCTGGCGGAAATCGGCCAAGGTCATTGGTTTGCGCTGATGGCAGCAGCAGGTTGGGGGCGCTGGGGTCAGGTGGTTGCTATTGCCCGCTACCCCTACCTAAAAGCAGAGGGCAAAGGAGCCTTTCACAAAGCCCACATCCGTCCTCCTTGGGATTTGGTGCCCGGAGGCCTAGCCCTGTTGCTCCTATGCGGCCTGTTTCTGCTGAGCAATCCTAATCTCTGGGCAATGGGGATCGGAACGATGCTGGGAGGCGTTGCGATCGCACTCTTTACCGGAGACTGGATCCAACGCCAACTAGGGGGCCACACCGGAGATACCTACGGTGCTGTCGTCGAATGGACCGAAACACTCCTACTAGCAGTGATGACAGTCTTCTGAACAGGAGTTGTTACGCGATCTTCCAAAGAAACCGACCTAGGCTCACGCCTCTCCCGCGCTCCTTACTGCCCAAGATTTGGCACAATCTGAGTCTCCACGCGACCTCCGCTGACGACCAGAGTTTGATTCTTGAGCTGCCCCACAGCGCGAGGTCCAATCACCCGAACAGCAGGGTCGGATTGCCGATAGTCCACATTCCCTTCGGCCAAGACAGTCTCATCTTTAAGGTTCCAGGTCAGGCTGCTGGTGTTGAGCTGAGACTGATTGCGCTCACCTTGGGCACGAACATTTTGGGTTAGGTAAATGGTCTGCTGGCTCAGGTCAAAGCGACCCTGATCAGCCGTTGCGACCACTTTTTCTTTAGGGTTAACCAAGCGTAGCGGTGTGTTGACCTCCACTTTCTGTTGACCCACATCCCAAACGGCTTGGCTGCTCGTGACCTGGAGCGGAAACTCCAACATTTGCAGGGCTGCGTTTTGGGTCAGGGTTACAATCTTTTTGGTCAAATCAACCGTAGCTCGGTCACCCGTAACCACGTCTGAAATTTTGTTGGCTTTGAACTGTTCCACCCGCAGCGGTCGATCTGTCTCAATGCGTTCCTTCTCCCAAAACCAGGCCAGTTTATCCGCCTTGAGCTTGAGCCAGGGGTTTGTTTTAGGGTCTTGGACAACGGTATTGGCTACCACCTCACCCTCAAGCTCCATGCGGTTTTCCTTGTTGTAAACCCGCGCTTCTCGGGCTGCGGCTCGCAGTTGGGGATGGGTTCCAGTAATGCGATCGCGCATAATCAGCACAGCTTGGTCAGGTCGCCACTCTGCTTCGTTGCCCCGCAAAACAGCTTTGTTTTTAATTCCGGTCGCAACAATGTTGCCCTTCAGGAAGATAACCTTGCCGTTTTCGCCAATTTCGCCCCGATCTGCTTTAACGCGGTAGATAAACTCCCCATCCTGAAACAGTTCCCCGTCAGGCTGCTTAATCTGAGCCTGCTGCTTGTCGGGACTGTAGGTGACCTCTTTTCCCTTAACCCGCCAGAGAAGTTTGCCATCCTCATCGGGCTGCTCTAGCGTGACATCGCGCAAGGTCAGCCCAACCTGGCTAGGATCAATGCTTTCGTTTCCGCTGCCAAGTCGATCATTAGGCTGATTGATCAGTAGACAGGCTCGAAGAGATCCCAGGATGACCGCCAGCGTTAACAATACTCCGGCGATGCGATACCACTTCCCCATGACGTCAGCCAGTTATTTCCAGCCAATCGTAGCGGATTTTGGCCCAAATGGGAGGGCTAAGGGTGCAACCCAGTAGCCTCCCTCAGATCTGTCTACAGGGTTTCTTCCTGAATGCCATCAGGGACACTGCCTAGGGGAGACAGAGGTCGATAGGTGTAGTTGCCACCAGAGCGAGGCGTTTTCTTGATATCTTCCTTGATCATTTCTAGATCGATGTAGCGATCTGAAACATTGATCAGGCTGTCGCTGGTCATAGATCGCAGGCTCACGACTTCAATCCGGGCTCCCCGGTAACTAGCGGCATCGGCAGCATAAGCCAAATCACCGTCGCCACTGACCAGTACAGCGGTGTCGTAGTACCCTACTAGCGCCATCATATCGACAGCAATTTCGACATCTAAATTGGCTTTTTTAGACCCATCGGGCAGTTGCACTAGATCTTTGGCAATGACCCGATAGCCATTTCGCCGCATCCACAGCAGAAATCCTTGCTGTTTCTCGTTTGTGCGGTCTACTCCCGTGTAGAAAAAGGAGCGAAATAGGCGGGATCCAGAGGTGAGCTTGCACAGCAGCTTGGTGTAGTCAATCTCAATACCCAACTGAAGCGCCGCATAGAAAAGGTTAGAGCCATCGATAAAAATGGCAACTCGGCCCCGGTTGTCTAAAATTTGCTCCGGTGTGAAAATTGCGTCTTCATTATTTAAGACGGAATGATGATCAAGCATGTTTTTAATGGATCTCCCTTGTCTTTTTATGTTTTATGTAGATGTTGATATTCCAAAAGGTAATTTGCCGTTGAATAGGGGCCTATAAACGGCTCTAGCCGATTAATTGGCGTCTTCGGTAGGCAGTTCAAGACGCTGAAAAACGGGTGAGGGGGTACCCAGCAGTTGTCCTGCGGGTAGTAGTCCCCAATGGCCATGTTCTTTATAAGGAGAAGATGCCCCTACATCCCGGCGATCAAAATCAGCCGAAAATCCTAATTGGCTATAGATCGCAGTGCTAATGGACGGAATGATGGGCGATAGCAGATAGGCTGCCAGTCGAACCGTTTCTAGAACGGTATAGAGAACCGCTTCTGTTTCTGCCTGTTGACCGTTTTTGTACAACGTCCAGGGGGCCTGCTCGTCAATAAATTTGTTGCTGGCTCCAATGAGACTGAGAACCCCTTCGCAAACCTGGCTAAATTGCAGGGCTTGATAGGCGGACTCAACCGTTTGGGTCAGCAGTAAACCTTTTGATTTGAGCAGATTATCAGCAGGAATATCTGCGGAGTGAACATCAGGAACTTTGCCGTCACAGTAGCGCACGGCCATTTTTAGGGTTCGGTTGAGCAAGTTGCCCAGATCGTTAGCTAGGTTGGCATTGAGAACATTAATGAACCGCTGTTCGTTGAAGTCGCCATCCTTGCCAAACTCAATTTCCCGGAGGAAATAGTAGCGCACCGCATCCGCTCCATACTTTTCGACCAAAGCGACCGGATCGAGCGTATTGCCCAAACTTTTGCCCATTTTCTGGCCGTCCTTGGTCAAAAAGCCATGACCGAAGACCTGCCCAGATACGGGTAACCCAGCAGACATCAACATGGCAGGCCAATAAACCGCGTGAAACCGCAAAATGTCCTTGCCAATGAGATGAATGTTGATGGGCCACCAGCGTGCGATCGCAGCATCTAGGCTTGGTTCTTCCTCCGGATCAAGTAGCGCAGTCACATACCCTAGTAGAGCGTCAAACCAAACATAGAGCGTGTGGTCAGGATCAGCAGGAACTGGGAAGCCCCAGTCCAAATTGACCCTAGATATAGAGAAGTCTTGCAAGCCTTGACGAACAAAGCTCAACACTTCATTTCGCCGAGTTTCGGGTTGAATGAAGTCGGGGCGCTCCGCGTAGAGGGTTTCTAAAGCCTCCTGGTATTGGGAGAGCCGGAAAAAATAGTTTTGCTCATCGCGCCACTCTACTGTTTTATTAGTGTGAATTGGGCAGAGCTTTTCCGGCAGAAGATCTCGCTCCTCTTTAAATTCCTCGCACGAGACGCAGTACCAACCCTGCTGGCGGCCCAGATAAATGTCTCCTTTCTGCCAGACTCGATCGAAAAACTCCCGCACAACGACTTCATGCCGGGGGGCTGTCGTCCGGCTAAAACGGTCGTAGGCGATATTAAGCTGTTGCCACAGTCGATCGAACCCTGCTGCTACTTCATCACAGTGATCCTGCGGTGAACGGCCCCGGTCTTGAGCAGTTCGCTGAATCTTCTGCCCATGCTCATCCGTGCCGGTGATCATCAAAACGTCTTCACCAAGTAATCGGTGAAAACGAGCAATGACATCTGCGGCAATGGTTGTATAAGCACTGCCAATATGGGGCAAATCATTAACGTAGTAAAGCGGAGTTGTAATCGAAAAGTGGTTTTTATCGCCGGTACTTAAATTCATAGAAAATGAAAGGGAAACAGCCTCCCAGTGCTGGCTTAATCATACATGAGGGAAAATCAACCTGTAGCTACCCAAAACGGCCCAGGCTCCTAAAAACCGCTTACTAGAAGGGTCATCGGGAGTAAGCGGGCGTCTTCAGCAGCCTCTAGTAGGCGTTTTTGCGTTCCCAGAATGGGAAGATAAAGCTTTCCTTTAATGTCGGTTTCTTTGTCAACTACCTTGCTAAGGGTAATTCCATAAAACACGATTTTTTATGCAGAAAAGGCAACTTGGTTTCAGATGTACATTCTCTTAGACATGTTTTAATACTGTCGAAATGAATAGAAATACTTTGCTTTGGAGAGTTTTTTGTGTTGCACATGAGGCTATTGCCTGAAAAAAGCCTCTTAAATGACCTTTTCAAAGAGTTTTTCAAGAGATTCTTCAAAAATTTCTTGACGTGTACCTAGCTAGAAATCCGAATGTTTATGTAAAGGCTCGCGAATTAGGTCCAACTGAAGCAGAATTTATAATATGGACCTATAGATTGCAGACGTTGAGCAACTTGGCTTTCAATCCTGTAATCCTTGTCAAATATAGCTTTTTTAGCTGTTAGGCTTCTGCGATCGCACCTCACGCCCTATAACCTCAGCTAATAGGTTACATAACAAATCGGTTCCCTTGCCACAGCAATTTCCCCCATAGAGTAGATCGGGGTTGGTTCATCCGTAGAATGCTCAAAATGCCCCGTACACGGGCGTTTTGGCGAATGAAAGCAACTGGACTCAAAGACCCTGTTTGGAAGCAATCTAATTTTTTTTGCCAGAAGTTTTTGGCGATTTGCTTCACATTTTGTTACAACTAGGGGGAAGCGAGTAAGGTGCTGACTTTCATGCTCGGCGGTCTGACCGGATTTAAGCCACCTGGGGCCAATGATTTTGGTGAACGGATGATCAATTCGGTCGCAACACAGTCTATTCGGCATCTATTCACGCGTTGTGATTGGCTCGATGTCGTTCTGCGGTGCTCCCCCCCTAGCAAAATGTTGCAAGGGACGATTGATAGCTTCCGTATGGAAGGACGAGGATTAGTGATCCGCAAGCAGTTTGAAGCTGCGGAGATGATGTTTGAGACGGATGCTGTATCGCTAGATGCGGCTGCCCTGCTTAGTGGCAAGATTCGTCTGCGCCAGCCTACTCAGGCTATTGCCCAAGTCACTTTGGAAGAAGATGCCATTAATCGGGCCTTCGAGGCGGATTTGGTAAAGCAGAAGCTCCAAGGGGTGGATCACCCCGACATTACCCAGCTTTCTGGGGGGGAGCCTGTGGCCTTTCGAGAGGTGATGATTAAGCTGCAACCCAACCAGCAAGTTGCGATCGCAGCCAAGACTGATTTGCCCAACCGGAAGAACGTGCCTCTGCAAATGACGGCTACCCTTCAGGTAGAAAAGCGGCGGCGCGTGCTTTTTGCTAACCCGCAGTTTCAACCGGAGGGCATTGACGAAGCGCTCCAACCCCTTTCCAAGGCGCTAACGATGGCTTTTGCTGGCGTGCTTAATCAAATGGTTGACTTGGATAAGTTCAACCTCGATGGCGTTATGCTCAGGGTCAACCGTCTGGAGACGAACGGCAATCGCCTAGTTTTCAGTGGCTATGCCCAGATCGACCGTTTCCCCGGCATGGGTTAGGTGAAATGAAGTGATGGGTGTCGGGTCATGGGGAATGGGGTGATGTTTTGGTATCTTTGACTTGCCTTATCCCTTCCCTATCCCTTTCTCTCGTCTGAATCCATGCCTGAGTTTTTTGCCGCTGGCGGCATTGTCATGTGGCCGCTGCTGTTTTTTTCGATTTTGGCAACGGCTCTCGTTTTTGAGCGGTGTCGTTTTTGGGCCAAGATTGTGCGTGACCAGCGAGTCATTGCACAGCAGTTTCTCGAAACCTATCCACAAAACCCTCAAGCGGCATTGGCTAAGCTCAAGCAGCATAGCCATTTACCTGTCGCCCGTATTTGTCTAGCAGCGCTGACGCTGGGAGAGGCAACCCCAGAGGAGTTCACCCTAGCGCTAGAAAGTGCAGCTCAGGCAGAACTCCCTCTACTTAAGCGGTTCCAGACAGTCTTTGAAACAATTACAGGGGTTGCACCCTTATTAGGTTTGCTGGGAACCGTGCTGGGCTTGATTCGGGCTTTGTCGGCACTGCGGCTGGGAGATGCTGTCTCACAGGGGACTCAGGGAGTCACCTTTGGTATTGGGGAGGCTTTGATCTCGACTGCGGCTGGGCTGGTCATTGCGATCGCAACATTGCTCTTCGCTAATCTGTTTCAAGGGTTGTACCAGCGGCAGCGGGCGTTCATCCAAGAAGTCGGCGGCAAACTTGAAATTCTCTATCGCCGGCAAACCCGCCAGAACCTTCCCCGCGATCGAAACAGTTACCCGTCGCGATGACCTTTTCCCCAAGACCATCTCATCATCTTGAACTCCCGCAAAGGGGCAGATCCTGCACCCAAATTTCCGCACTCTCCCCTTCTAGGAGGGAACTGTTTTCTTCATCCCCTAGCCTGCCTAGCACCTTTTCCAGCGTATCCCCGACAGTATAAAGAAAAACCGGGTTTCTCCTTGTAAAGAAACCCGGTTCATGAGTTCGAAAATTTGTAAGCTAACTCACCCTTCCAGGGTACCCTCCGAAGTCATCTCACCTCGCTTGCGCTCAGCCAACTTCAGCAAAACCTCAGCATGAATCTCGCGGGTGATGGGATAAAACCAGGTCAGCACCAGCGACCCGATTAGCAGCAACATTGGCACAGGCCCCATAAAAAAGCGAATCGCAGTCAGCGCCGACTCGGGCTGCTCAATATTGGCTGCGACAAAGCCAGAAGACTGCAACGCTACCCCCACCAAAAACAACCCTCCGGCCAAGCCAATCTTTTGCAGCAGGGTCATAAAGGCATAGAAAATCCCTTCCCGCCGCTGACCTGTTTGCAGTTCATCAAGTTCAATCACATCGGGTAACATGGCCCAAGGCACAACATAGGCCGTCGCAACGCCAAAGCTAGCCACAAGACAAAGCAAATACAGCGCACTGGTCTGACCCGGTTGCAGGAAAAAGAGCGCAACTTGTACCACCAGCCAAGAGCCAACTCCAATGTAAAAAGCGCCCTGTTTCCCGACCCGCTTACTGATCAGATTGACCGCAAACATCATGGCAATAGACGGCCCTTGCACCAAGAGCGCAGCCAGGAAGTAGGTATCCTGCTTCATCCAGAACGTAACGTAGTAAGGGATGATGCTGGCGGTGGCTTGCAGGGCCAACCAGGAGAACATATAGATGCCCACGATAAAGAGAAAAGCTCGATTGCTAAAGACGATCTTGAGCTGTTCAAAGAACGGTAGGGCAGTGCTAGCATCTTCAACCAACTCAGGGTGCGCTTCTTGTTGCCGTTTAGCGTAGGGATAGGTGCCAAAGATGCACCAAAACTGCGGCAACACGGAGAGTGCCGCGCAAATTCCCCCCAGCACTAGGTAAAGCTGCCTCTGCTCAGAAATGGCCTGAGTCACCAGCAGCCCCAACACCAGCGCCCCAATTGCCCCTGTTACCGAAGAAGCCAACCGAAATGCTGTCAGTTCTGTTCGCTCGTCGTAATCCTGAGTAAGCTCAGCAGTAAGGGTAGTGTAGGGCAGGTTCACCACCGTGAAAAACACCTGAAACAGAGCCGAGGTGACAACGTAGTACCAAAACTTACCCGTCTCGCCCCAATCAGGCACCAGCCACATGAGAAAGAAGGTGATTCCAAAGGGAATGGCCCCTAAAAACATCCAGGGATAGCGACGGCCCCAGCGGGAGTTAGTGCGATCGCTCAGATACCCGATAAAAGGATCGTTCACCGCGTCCCAAATTTTGCCGATCAGCAGCACCGTCCCTGCGGCCAGCGGATTCAGTCCTGCCGCGTTCGTCAAGAAAATCAAAAAGGAAAAGGCAATCAGGTTTGAGGTGATTCCTGAACCCATGTCTCCCGCACCGAAGGCCAATTTAGTCCAAAAGGTTAGCTTTTCGGGAGGCTTAGCAGTCGAGAGCGGGGGTATAGAGGAGTCCTGGGTCATACACTTTGTGGCTATTCAAATTTGACTAACTGTCTATGGCGCTAAATATCTCTGTCATCGCGTCCTCAGTGTATTATTGCCCCATCCAAGAACGTCCATATATTGCGATTGGTTGCGGTAGACATGTCTGATTTTTACGTCACCTGGGATGACTATCACCGGGATATCGAGCGGTTAGCCATTCAAATCCACGAGTCGGGCTGGCAATTTAACCAGATCGTTTGCCTCGCCAAGGGCGGTCTCCGTATTGGCGATACCCTTTGCCGCTTGTTTGACGTCCCGCTAGCCATTCTTTCCACCGCATCCTATGGCGGTGTCGATAACCGCATGCGGGGGGCGATCACCTTCTCGCGCGACCTCAGCATGACCACCGCTAACCTAGGGAGTCATGTGTTGGTGGTAGATGACTTGGTAGACTCCGGCCAGAGTATGAAACGTTCCCTTTCCTGGCTAGAGCACAAGTACGGCTATTACATCGATGAACTCCGTACCGCTGTCTTGTGGGCTAAAGGCTGCTCCATCTTTAAGCCCGATTACCAGGTCGTTCACCTAGACGATAACCCCTGGATTCACCAGCCCTTTGAGAAGTACGAAGAGATGAGCCTGCCCGATCTAGTTGCTCTGCATCAGCAGCCCCCTCAAACTCTGGCCTAGCATTTGGCAGTAGCGCGGCGCTCGGACGTCGATAGGGCAACCGAGATTTGAGGCGAGTAAATCCCAGATAACCCAGCGCAGTTAGACCAATTGAGACTGTAAAACCAATACCCAACATAGACAGCCGTTTTACGGCTTTTGAAGCTTGCAGTGCCAGCGGATAGTCCCCTTCACGATAGGTTATTCCGACCCGGTAAGCGTAGACCAAGGCAGCAACGCCCAAGGGGGGAAACGCCAATAAGGCGATGCCAGCCAACCGCCAGTGGGCAGGGGGGCAAGGTTCATTTTGGTAAAGCGTGTAGGTCTGCTGCCACTCCGGGGGCGACTGCCCTGTCACCTGCCCTGTTAGCCGAAACCGCCGAATCCCAGGAATGGGCCAATCGATCAGGTGACGGCGGATCAACTTTGGCAGGGTGAAGTAATTGATGCCCAAGCCCTTAGGGCGATACAGGTCAATTTCAAGGCGATCGCCTAATTGATGGGCAGTCAGTCTCATCTGCGGATTGGGCAAGACGGCTTGAAGCTTCTGGCTTAGTTCGCCATCCAGGCTGTGCCGCTGGACTTGCTGCAATCGATCCCGAGCTTGATCGAGACGGAGATCGTTGCACAGAGCCAGTTCCCAATCCTCGACAGCCCCAGCAATATCGCTGAGTTCGTAGCGAGTGTTACCTCGGTGGTAGTATGCCTCTGCCAAGTTAGGATTGCTGGCAAGTGCTTGGGTAAAGTCTTCCAAGGCAGATGGGTAGTCCTGCTTTTGAAAGAAAAGTAGCCCTCGATTGAAACGCACACGGGCATCAGTCGGGCAGAGGTCGAGCGCTTGTTGCCAGTCAGCTAGTGCCCCTGCTTCATCGCCCATTTGGTAGCGCAGCAGAGCACGGTTGCCGTAGGCATTAGCAGATGGCGTTATCTGCTGAGCAGCTAAGGTAAAGTCATCGAGAGCCTTTTGCACCTCATTGTGCTGCCAATGCATTAGGCCCCGCTGGGTATACACTTCAGCAGGATCGGGATGGTGTGACAGCGCCTGGGTAAAGCGTGCGATCGCAGTCTCGTAGGAGCCTTTTCGAACGGCGTCCAACCCTTGACGATAGCGATAGCGGGCAGTTTGGCGCTGGCACCACTTCTGTATCCCTTGACTCATGCTGACTTACAGTTCCTTTTCCTTCATAATGGTGAAGAAACCTTGTTGAAACAAGGACAGACTTCATTAGACAGGCTAGCAGAACTATCATGAGTAGAAAGTAACCTCCACCGCTGTTGTCTTAACTGACAAGTATTTCTTTAGACAGATAAATAGGCTTTACCTCCACACCTATAGTTGAAAAGGGTTGCTTAAATCCCACAATCAGGGGGCTCTTTTTAATCCAGACATGTGCTGTTTTGCAGAGTCGGGAGAGCTGGTTCTAATGACCATTTTCAGTGTGTTCCATGAATTATGGTGTTGCTCCCCAACCCATGCCACCTGTCAATGGCCCCCGACCTAGCTTTTGGCACCCTTGCCAAACCTTGTGTGATCGAAGACGCTTTCGGCAACACCGAGCTCGTCCATCAGGCTTTGGACCGTATCTCCAACCTAAAATAGGTTTTCTGGAAAAACTGCCATTCAAATTACGGTTATTGCAATTGCTGTCAGCCTCAAGTTGCTGGAATTGAGAATCCTGAAACCGTCATAGACAACTGTCATAGAGTTAATGGCTGCTAACTTCCTCTGACCTGAGGAACAACGCATTCTACATCTACTGCAATCTTTAGGTCACCGACACACACTACATATCTAATGCGGATTTACAAATCACGCCGTCAGACCGATGGTCAGCCTACTTCGCGCAAAACAAGCAAATTTCCCATACATGATGCGATGGGTAACGTAATTGGCTTACTAGGCACCATTGAAGAAATTGCTGATGGAGAGCGCGACCTAGACTTGCTCAAACAGTCGGAGGCTAGACACCGAGAACTAGCTCAACAGCAGGCGATCATTAACCAGATCTCACAGCAAATCCGGCAATCGCTTGAGCTTGATCAGATTTTGCAGACAACCGTGCAAGAGATTCGTCAGTTTCTAGAAACTGACCGAGTACTTATTTACCAATTTGGAGCCGACTGGCAAGGCCAGGTAGTCATCGAAGACGTTCTCCCGCCTTGGCAGTCTATTTTAGGCCAGATGGGAGCTGATAGCTGTTTCCCACAACAATTTGCGGATCTTTATCAGAGCGGACGAGTACGGGCGATTGAGGATATTGAGACGGCAGGTCTCGATGAGTGCCACGTCAACTACCTTAGGGGATTGCAGGTACGCTCGAACTTAATTGTGCCTATTCTGGTGCAGGATAAGCTTTGGGGTTTGCTCATTGCCCACGACTGTGTTGCGCCTCGGAAATGGCGTACAACTGATCTTGATCTGCTCCAAGCGCTAGCAGCTCAGGTCGGGGTAGCCATTCGACAGGCCGAGTTATACGAGCAGGCTCAAGCTAGTGCTCAAGAGGCAACCCAAAAGGCGGCACAACTAGAACAGGCGCTAAAAAAGCTGAAGAACACCCAAGCCCAACTGGTGCAAAGCGAAAAAATGTCTAGTTTGGGCCAGCTTGTTGCTGGAATTGCCCACGAGATCAATAACCCGATCAATTTTATTTACGGCAATCTTCATTACATTAGGTCACACGTCCAAGATCTGACTCAGCTGATTCAGCTATATCAGACCCACTACCCGCAACCTGACCCAGCCGTTGCTAGCTACATTGAGGACATCGAGCTAGATTTTGTGCTAGAAGACCTACCGAACATCCTACGGTCCTTCAAGGTAGGGTCAGAACGGATTCAGAATATCGTCTTGTCGTTACGAAACTTCTCCCGACTCGACGAAGCACAAATGAAGACTGCCGATCTTCATGAGGGGATTGACAGCACGCTGCTGCTGCTCCAGCATCGGCTGCGCGACAGTACAGATCGCTCTCCAGTTAACCTGAGAAAGTGTTACGGTGATCTCCCCTTGGTAGAGTGTCACCCTAGCCAGCTCAATCAGGTCTTTATGAACCTGCTGAGCAATGCGCTTGACGCGGTGGAGGAGAAGCTAGACAAAGCGCTCGCTCAACCGTCTGAGATAGCAGCCAACAAGTTCACACCGGAAATCACCATCACCACTGAACTCCAAGAAGATTGGGTTCTTGTTCACATCAAAGATAATGGCGGTGGAATTCCTCCAGAAATTCAGGCCCGGCTTTTTGACCCTTTCTTCACCACCAAACCTGTTGGCAAGGGTACAGGTTTGGGACTAGCAATTAGTCACCAAATTGTGGTAGAAACCCACGGCGGGCGCTTGATCTGTCACTCGGTTCCAGGAGAAGGAACGGAATTTTGCGTAGCCATTCCACTGCATCAGTCTCCGGTTCCGCAAGATAGTTAGTCAGGCGGCCTCTAGGGAACAGTCCCTTCGGGAAGTGTGAGAATGTAGTTTGCGATCGCACCTGGCGTTGTTAGCCACACTTGGCCGTTTGTAGCTGTGGCTTGGGTGACAATGTGGCGCAATGCCCAGCGCAGATGCCGCAGTCGAAAGGGCTGTCCCACAATGTAGGCGTGTAGCGCAATGCCCATCACCAAAGGTTGCTGTACCGATTGCTCGACCATTTCGTCGAAACTATCAATGATCATGTCGGCAAATTCTGAGGCAGTGGCTCGTCGCCCTACAATCGCTGGAATATCATTCAATTCCTGAGGGTAAGGAACCGATAAGATACGCCCCTGTCGAGTCTTAAACCAAATCGGCTGATCGTCACAGCACCAATCCAGCAGGTAGGTGTACCCTGCTTCTTGCAATAAATCGGGCGTCGTGTGGCTTTGGGAAATCCAAGGACCAAGCCAGCCTTGGGGCGTTACCCCCTCATGTCGAGTAATCGCCTGCGTTGTCGCTTGAATCAGTTCTTTTTCCTCGGGTTCTGGCAACGTTCCTTGCGCTTCAGCGTTAGTGCGACCGTGAGCAACAATTTCGGTGTTGCGATCGCGAAATGCCTCCACCACCTTCGGACAGTAGTCGTAGATCGATGAGTTGACCAGCAGAGCTACTGGCAGCTCTAACTCATTAAACAATTCCAGTAATCGCCAAACACCCACTCGATTGCCATAGTCGCGCCAAGCGTAGTTGAGCACATCCGGTTGTGGCACGTTGGGTACCAGTGCTGCCCCCAACCCCTCCCCAAAGGCGAAATGCTCTAAGTTCAGCGCCACATAAACAGCCAAACGCTTGCCCCCTGGCCAGCTATAGTTTGGCCGTTCCGTAATAGCGGAATAGGGATAGCGCCCATGACTCTTCAACGACACTCGCGACTCCTCACCCACCAAAGCCTAACCGAAAGCAGCCTACCATAGACCCTCCTCAATAAACCTCACCTGGCTTGTAGTTTTCTGCTGGGGGAGACGGTTTTTTACCTGCGCTTCTCGACAATTCCAAACTAGGTCAGCGGTGCAGACTTAGTTGGCAGATTTAGTTGGGCTAAATGAGATAGCCTATGCAGACTCACCTTTTGTTAGAGTTCAGAGGGGATTTAGACGAGGAAAGCCTGATTATGCAGCATTCATTTGGGTCTGACTTTGAGCCGGGAACGCTGTTGGCAAAAGTTCGTGCTAAAACCGAAACAGCCTTGGCCTGTGGAGCGCTACAGCCCATCGAAACTCAATACGAATTTATAGAACAGGACGAAATTCGTTTTTTGGTGCGAATCCTAGCGAATATTGGTCGTAAGGAAAGAGCGAAACAGGCCCAAGATACAGCCTCTAAAGCGACGGGAAAAGAAATCAATCCCTTCCTACCCTACGATGAAGAACTCTTCGTTACCCACATTACCGACACCCACCTCTGCCTACTCAACAAGTACAACGTGGTGGACAATCACATTCTGATTGTGACTCGCGCCTTTGAAGAGCAGGATAGCTGGCTAAGGGCAGAGGACTTTGAGGCATTGTGGGCTTGTATGGCCGAAATTGAGGGGCTGGCTTTTTACAATGGCGGCACCTTGGCAGGCGCGAGTCAACGTCATAAGCACTTGCAGCTTGTGCCTCTGCCAATGGCCCCTGATGGGTCTGCACTTCCGCTGGACGGCTTAGTCCAATCCGCCCCTTTTCAGGGACACCACGGCAGCATTCCCAATTTGCCCTACCTTCACAGCATTGTGCGGCTGTCGCGCGATTGGTTAACGGCTATGCTACCTGGAAGGTATCTGTTGGACTGCTATCAGAAGGTAATGCGGGGAATTGGGCTCAATCTGCAAGCTTCTATCCCTGACAAACCGTACAATCTGCTCATCACCCGGCAGTGGATGCTGGCCGTGCCCCGCTGCCAAGACAGCTATCAGGCAATTCCGGTCAACTCCTTAGGGTTTGCCGGATCTTTACTGGTAAAAAATGCTGAACAAATGGCTCTATTAAAAGAAATGGGGCCGCTAACATTGCTTCGAAATGTTGCCTGCCCCATTTAATCTGCCAAGTTTGAACTCAAGTTATTTCAAGGCTGTGCCGTAGGCAATCACCTCAACCGACACTAGGCCATTACTGCTGCCTTGGCTGCTCAGGTCTGCACTTTCCAGCCGTACGTTGATGATACGGTCAGCACCCCATGCGATCGCATCTTCTTTCATCCGCACGATTGCCTCACGCCGTCCTCGCTCTAGCAGCGTTTCGTAAACCGTCAGCCGTCCCCCAAATATGCTCATCACCCCAGCAATAAAGGTCTTGAAATAGTCGGAGGAGATGACAACGCTGCCTGTTACCATCTGAGCATCGCTCGCCTTGGGAAGGGGCTGCAGCCGTCCTACATTGGTGAGCGCCACTTGATGAGTATTGCTCTCTCGCAGCCGTAGAGAAGCAAAATGCTGACGCTCCTGGCTTTTACCGAAAAAGTAGCCAACCCCCAGTAGCACCGCGAAAATAATTAAACTGTCCATTGTCTACTCCACCCTGACTGCAGTGCCGTAGGCAAAGAGTTCTGCTGCGCCTGCTGTCAGTGAGGACGTGCTGTAACGAACATTAATCACTGCATTCGCTCCCAACTGCAAGGCCTGTTGCACCATGCGGTCGGTCGCTTCCTGACGAGCTTCTTGGAGCAGTTCAGTGTAGCCTTTGAGCTCACCTCCCACCAAGTTTTTTAGACCCGCCGCAATATCTCGGCCCAAATGCTTAGCTCGCACGGTACTACCCTGCACCAACCCCAAATGTTGCGTGATGGTTTTGCCAGGTACCCCTTCTAAGGTAGTTAGCATAATCCCCGAAGGACGAACAAAATCTCGAACGGTCACCGTAGGTTCTCCCAATTAGATGACCGCATCCTAGCCTCTACCTAAAGGGAGGTGACTGATTTGTAATCTTTCTATCCAATACGTTTTGTAGACCACAGGCACATGGAAGGGCGTTCTGCCAGAACGGTTTGTAGAAGCAGCGCACAGATTAAACCCGTACCTGAAATTGCAGCCTGTCTGGGAAAGAAAAGCGTATTTTTAAAGAGCCGTAATCGTAGTCAAGCTGATCAATCAAAATACTAACCACGGAAGCGCTTGCTGTTAGTTATTTGATTGAGGAGCTTGCCTGTTCAAAGCTTGCTTAAGCAACTATTCACGTAGCTGACACTTAACTGACTAAATGTAGGCAGAAATATCTTCACCACATTCATCTGCCAAGTAGCACAAGGCCTTAAACCGGAGCTCAACCAGTTCTTCGTAGAGCGGGTTCAATTTACACAACGGGGGAATATGAGCCACATGCCGACCAAACAGAACAACATCACGCTCAAAAGGACACTGAGCAGGAATGAGGCGGGCAATACGACGGGCAACTCTGGAGTTCTTGACTTCGGTATGGTGAATTAGTTTTCGTAGCGGTTGGAATAAGTCAAGACTGAAGGTTTGTTGTGCCGACTTAAAGGAGCCAGAAGCATGAAGACTGGAACTGTTCATTGCACACCAACTTAATTGAGCGAAAGGCAAACTTAAGCTTTAGATAGCGTTCCCACTCCAACCTAAAGTTCACCTACCAAGATCAGGTAAAGGCTCCGCAAAAGGTTTTGGCCTTTTGCTAAAGCTCCCGTGAAGCTAACTTTCCTGGGATCGGAAGGCATCGTAGCGGTTCACAGGCCCCCGGAAAGTTCATACATAACTATTGTGGAGAGAAAATTTATTTTTTGCATTGGCTTGAGACACTTTCTACATCGTCCCAAGGACAGGCCATTAAATAAAGCAAATTAGTCAGTAATCCTAAATTGAAATCTGTCAATCAACAAGCCGAAAAAGAGGCGAATTGTTGGTATTTATACTGAAATTATTAAAAAACTATCTGCAAGTTTTAATGGAAAGGCTTCAATGAATTGCTCAAGCACCAATAAGAAAGGGACAGAAGCTTCCTCTGTCCCTTTCTTCAAGCTTTATCGAGTTAATTGCAAGCGGGCTGGGCAATTCCCTTCCCCTAACGCATGGTCACAAACTCCTCGGCAGAACTCGGGTGAATGGCGACGGTAGCATCAAACTGGGCCTTGGTTGCGCCCATCTTGACTGCGATCGCAACTCCCTGAATAATTTCAGCCGCGTGATCGCCCACCATGTGCGCCCCCAACACTTTGTCGCTAGGTTCGTGCACGATTAACTTCATCAGAGTCTTGGACTCGATATTCGGCAGGGTGTAGAACATGGGTCGGAAGCGAGAGCGGTACACCTTAATGGCCTCTTCTCCATACTCAGCCTTAGCCTGCTCCTCGGTCAGCCCGACGGTACCAATTTCTGGGATGGTGAAAACAGCGGTAGGCACACTGTCATAGTTCATGACAGCAGGCTTGTTGCCAAAGTAAGTATCGGCAAAGATACGGCCCTCTTTAATGGCAACCGGAGTGAGGTTGATGCGATTGGTGCAATCTCCTACAGCAAAGATATTGGCAACGCTGGTAGCGTTGTGCTCATCGACTGCGATCGCACCTTGATTCAGCTCGACTCCCGTATTCTCCAGCGAGAGCTTGTCGATGTTGGGCTTACGGCCTACAGCGGCTAAACTCACTGCGTCGGCAAAAACGTGCTCTTTGCCATGCTCGGTTAATACTGTCACATCCACGCCACTGTCGGTCTTCTTGATAGACAGAACATTGGCCTTGGTCATGAGGTGAATGCCAGACTGCACCATGGCATTTTGAACTTCAGTGCGCAGTTCCTCGTCAAAGCCCCGCAAGATCTTATCCGTGCGGATAATCTGAGTAACTTCTGATCCTAAACGGTGCAAGACACCAGCAAATTCACAGCCGATGTAGCCGCCACCCAAAATAACGAGCCGCTTGGGCTTGTCTCTCAACAAAAACAGATCATCCGAGGTCAGGGTGTGCTCTACCCCTGGGATATCTGGGCGAACGGGCCTGCCGCCAACCGCAACCAAGATTTTGTCTGCCGTGACCTTTTCCTCGCCCACCTGAAGAGTGTGCTCATCGATAAAGCTGGCATACGCTCGAAAGAGCTGTACACCACTGTTGTCGATCATGCGCTGGTAAATGCCATTAAGGCGTGTCACCTCTGCATCAACCGCGTCGATCAGTTTAGGCCAGTCAAAGGTGCTTTCTACAGGGCTCCAGCCGTAGCCAACTGCCGCTTCAAACTGCTCGGGAAAATGGGAGGCATAGACCATTAGCTTTTTGGGCACACAGCCACGGTTAACGCAGGTGCCTCCTAGTCGGCCCACTTCGGCCAATCCGACCTTAGCACCGTACTCCGCAGCCCGGCGAGCCGCAGCAATGCCCCCCGAACCGGCCCCGATGACAAATAGGTCAAAGTCGTAGCTCATAGCCTTATCCAAAAGCCTCATTAACTAAAGTCTAGCGAGGTGGTTTGATCCTGCCTCTCCCGCCAATTCGCAACTTGGCACCTTAAAATTGGCACCTTAAAGTTGACAAGCGGGTGTGCTGGGCTTCACCCAAACACACCCTATCGATTCAGTGTTAACCCAATGGCGTGTTAACCCGATTCAATCAAACACCAACAGCCTCAGGCTTCTTGGCCTCTTTCAGGTAAGCCAGCATGGTGTCGGCATCAGACACTTCGAAGGGGTCAGTTGGGCAATTGTCGTCGAATTCAGACTCAACGAACATCTTTTCAATCTTGCAGTCATCGACCACCATCGAATATCGCCAGGAGCGCATTCCAAACCCTAGGTTGGACTTGTCCACCAGCATCCCCATCTTGCGGGTAAATTCGCCGTTGCCGTCGGGCAGCAAGAATACTTTCTCAGCGCCCTGTTGCTTACCCCACTGGAACATGACAAAGGCATCGTTAACTGACAGGCAGATGACTTCATCAACGCCAAGCGCCTTCATTTCGTCATACAGCGCTTCATAGCGGGGCAGATGGGTGGAGGAGCAGGTGGGAGTGAATGCACCAGGCAACGCAAACAACACGACACGCTTACCGCTAAAGATCTCTGTAGTGGTGCGATCTTGCCAGCGGAAGGGGTTAGGCCCTTCAACGGACTCATCCCGGACACGGGTTTTGAAAACAACGTTGGGTACGCGTTGAATATGCATGCTGGAATCCTCGTGGGTGAACAGTGCTGACGAGTCTAGTTTTTGTATTGCTTTTTGAACCCGTCACGTAACTAAGAATAATTCTAACTTAATAATTGTTCAATAAGTAGAATTACTACTTTTTTATATGAAGTTCTAACAAGAAACTACTCTCAGGTAAGAAACGCTATTGTATAAGTAGAGATCAATTTTTACGATCGAAAGCGTCAAACTTAAATAGAGATGCAAGTGTAATGGCTGGCCAAACCGCAGATGCAATTGTTCAAACGCTGAAGCTTAGAGGGCTGCGAGTAACGCCTCAGCGGTATGCGGTGTATGCCAATCTGCTCAATCGCTGTGATCACCCGACTGTGGAACAACTGGTGATCGATCTCAACAAGGATTTTCCCGTGTCCTCTCAAGCCACGGTCTACAGTTCCCTCAAGGCGCTACAAGAGGTGGGCCTAATTCGTGAGGTTCTGCTAGAGGAGGGCATTTCACGTTATGACGCCAACGTCGAGCCACACCACCACTTTCGTTGTCGGCAGTGCGGCTATATTGAGGATATTCTCTGGGATACGTTTCCCCCCTTAACCCTGGATCAGGTTCGCTCTGGGCTAAAGCCAGAGCGCTACGAGGTCACAGTGCATGGGGTGTGCGAGTCCTGCCAGCCCTAGCAATCTTCCATGCACGGTCATCATCATCCTTCTGGCCATGATCACAGTCATGGCCATTCTGGTCATAGTCATGACAGGCACAGTCATGACGGCCATAGTCACGGTGGTCATAGTCACGGCAGCCACGGTCATTCTCATGCCCCAAGAGACTTTAACCGCGCTTTTATTTTGGGCATTGGCCTAAACGTAGGCTTCGTTGCTGTTGAAGTAATGATTGGGCTGTTGACTCAATCCCTAGCGCTCCTAGCCGACGCCCTGCACAACCTCAGCGATGTATTGGGTCTGCTGCTTGCTTGGGGGGCAAGTCATCTTTCAAAGCAGCCTCCTAGTCAACGTTACACTTACGGTCTGCGCCGCACCTCAATTCTGGCAGCCTTGATTAACGCTGTGCTGCTCATGTTGGCGATGGGTGCGATCGCATGGGAAGCCCTCCGCCGTCTTCGGGATCCAGGCTTAGTCAATGGCTCGGCCCTAATCTGGGTAGCCGGGATTGGCGTGCTGATTAATGGCCTCACTGCTTTGCTCTTTATGTCAGGCCGCGATCGCGACCTCAACATCCGAGGTGCTTTTTTGCATATGGCTGCTGATGCCCTAGTGTCTTTAGGAGTCGTGCTGACAGGTATTGCGATCCTGACAACAGGGTGGACTTGGTTTGACCCGATTATTAGCCTGGTGATTGTGGTAATCGTGACCACGGGCACCTGGCAACTGCTGAAAGACTCGCTGAACTTGGCAATGGACGCAGTGCCCCCCCAAATCGAACCCGCTGCCGTTCAACTGTTTCTCAAAGAGCAACCCGGGGTAAAGGCCCTGCACGATTTCCATATCTGGGCTATGAGCACAACAGAAATTGCCCTGACCGTACATCTAGTCATGCCTAATGAGCATCCGGGCGATGCCTTTCTCCGCCAGATTTGCCAGGAATTGCGTCAGCACTTTGGCATTGACCACGCCACCATTCAAGTGGAACTGGGCGATACGGATGAAGCTTGTGCCCTAGAACCAGATCATCTAATTTAGCCGCCGATTTAACCAGTTACCCAGAGAACACTACGGCAATGTAAACACGTCAGCTTTAACACCGTCGTGGCTTAATCGCTCAGCTGAGGGGGCATCATAAACCACCATCAACCCCTTTGATTGAGAGGACAGTAGGCTTACCCCTTCAGCTTTATCGCTGTCTTTGTTGTCCAGTATCTCCAAGATAGAGTCTGGTTTGAGGCAAGCGTGATTAGTCAATGTCTGTACCGCATTGGGAATCCGGTAGATTGACGCTAGCCCTGAGATATCCATTGTGGGCCCTGCCAAAATCAGCAAATCTTCTCCGTCCCAGCACAGATCACGAATGCCCATACCTGCTAGATCAAGAAAATGCTTGCGGTAGCAAAATCCATCCTCTAGCGCTTTAAGCTCCAAAATGCCGGGCTTTTTTTCCTTTTTCTTTTGCTTAGGTGTTAATTCCAAAAGCACTGCCCAGCCCCGCAGCACTGGTCCGCGCAGCCCCAGAAAGACGCGATCTCCAGTGACTGCAATTCCCTCGATGTCAAAACCGTTTTCCTTACCAGGGATTTTCGCCGTGATATATGGGCCTAAATGGGGGTCATTTCGCAGAGCATGGGTGAGCTGATTGCCCGTTTTCTTACGCTTGATCTGAGCTGCTGTCAGGGTCTGGGTGGCATCCTCAGGATGAGGGCACTCGCGAAACAATTGCCCATTTACTAGGGGAATACGGCCGATCAGGTAGCGGTTCTCCTCGCAAGTGATTGTTCCCAACTGATTCTCTGTGTCCTTGTGGGAAGCATTAGGCTTTGGCTTTTTGCGCTTCAAGCTGTGGGAACCAACGACCCATAGGTAATAGTCGGCGTAGGCCAATCCCTCAATATCAATTTCCTCACCCTCTGGATTGGGCAGATCAAGATAATCAATAACCGGGAAAGTTTGATGGTCACTTGCCGTGTCATGGTTCAGCGTCAACCGCTCTAGAGCACAGCCTTCATCGGCACCAAACCAGACGAACTCACCAATACAGCGTACCGCTGAGAGATCCTTCAAAATGGCCTTCTCATCATCACGGACCTGAAGCGTAATCTGCCGTAGTGGTTGGGCGGAACTCATGTTGAGCTTCTTGGGTTGAATCTATGGGATGGCCAGTACACGGACTGATTCTAGAAACAATTTCAGCCGTTAAGCCTGTCCCGACTGATACAGTTCAGAAAGCCCTCAATCAGACTCTAACCATTAGAGTTTCATTAGATCAGTATTTATCAGGACAAATTAAGGATCAAGGATCACTGAGATGCGTAGGTGGCGTTACTGGCTCTTGTCGGGACTGACCTGTGTTTTGCTGCTGCTGTCGGGGTGTCAGGCAAACCCGGCGAACTCTAATGTGGTGCATCTTACCCTTTGGCAGGGGATTAGTCCCCCACCTAATCGTGAGGTGTTTCAGTCATTGGTAGCCAAATTTAACGCGACTCATCCCGATATCCAGGTGGAGTCGCTTTATGTGGGACAGCCCGATCAGCAGATTCCTAAAATCCTGACAGCCATCGTCGGAGATGCGGCTCCTGACATTCTCTGGTACGTACCTCAGTTGACCGGGCAGTTGGTCGAGCTAGAGGCCATTCAACCGTTGGATGAGTGGCTGAACCAGTCTCCGATCAAAGACCAGATTGACCCAGCGATGCTGGATACGATGACCCTGGAGAATCACCTCTGGTCGATTCCCTTTGGCACAAACAATACTGCTATCTTTTATCGGCCCAGTTTATTTGAAGCAGCAGGCATCACTGAACCGCCTAAAACCTGGGATGAGCTACGGGAAGCGGCCCATAAACTCACAAAAGATACTAACGGCGATGGTCGAGCCGATCAGCATGGTTTGTTTTTGTCTTTGGGTAAAGGAGAATGGGCCGTCTTTGCCTGGCTACCCTGGGTCTACAGTGCAGGAGGCTGGATTAGCCGGGAGGGTAAACCAGATCTGGTCAATGAAGGTGCGATCGCAGCCCTCCAATTTGCGCAAGATTTAGTTAAAGACGGTTCTGCCATTCTTTCTGCTCCAGAACGCGGCTATGAAACCGACAACTTTATCGCGGGAAAAGTCGCCATGCAGGTGACTGGCCCTTGGAACCTTCCTCAAATGCAGGCTGCTAACATCGACTTTGGTGTATTTCCCTTTCCTGCCAACAAGCAACCCGCTGCCGTAGTCGGCGGTGAGAACTTTTTCCTCTGCAAAACGACGCCGGAAAAGACCCGCGCTGCCCTCACCTTTTTTGAGTATGTCCTGGGTGAAGAATTCCAGAAAGCTTGGGCGTTGGAAACGGGCTACCTCCCCGTTAACCTTAGGGTCCGAGACAGCCAAGCCTATCAAGATTTTATTCGGCAAAATCCTGCCCTCACCGTATTCCTTGATCAAATGCAGTGGGCCAAGTCCAGACCCATCATCCCTGGCTACCCTTATCTGTCCGAAAACTTTGGCCGTGCCATTGAAGCCAGCTTACTGGGAGAATCGCCAGAATCAGCCCTAGAAACCTCCCAAAAGCGCCTTGCCTTAATTTTTGCAGGGCGCTAGGGTACGCTCAGAGCGTAATTTCTCTCACTCCCATGACTTCTGATCGCGATCGCAGTCAAACTGTCGAGCGGCTCCAACTCGTTGTTCACTTGGTGCCCATCTTTGGTCTTGTCCCAGCACTTTGGAGCCTGTACTTAAAGCCTGACAGCAGTAAGCAGGAAAAAGATGTGAGCCGCTTGGTCGTTACCCTAGCCCTAGGTTGGTTGTTGGCCTATGGACTCTTTAGCATGGGTGGACAGCTTGCACCTTCTCTATCACTCAGGCTATTGGTCAGTAGTACCCTACTGACTACCGGATACTTCACAACCAATCTCTGGCTTATGATCCGGCTGCTGCAAGGTAAGTCTGTACGTCTACCCGGATTTAGCCAGATGAGCAAGCGTCTGCCTTGATCCCTTAATCCGGAGATTTGTTCTAATTAACGTAAATTTATCAGTAAGCTAGATTGTCCCTCATCCACTTCTGGGATTAGCTGCTACACTGCTGCTTAAAATTCTTGGCAATTGACCGCTTTGCCGATATGGCCCATAATTCATGCGGCTTGCAATACTAAGGCGGTATCTGGGTGAACGCCTGAGCAGTTCCATCAAATGCCACTGACTGATTCCAACTGAGGTTACCTGGTGTCCACTCACAAAGCGATGCGTCCTATTCCGCCCACCCCCCCTGCTAAGAAGAAGCCCATTCGCATTCCTCGGTTAGCAGGGGTGGGTATTGCTTTGTTGGGGGTTGCTAGCATTTCAGCAACTGCAGGCGCATTTTTAGCAGTGTCTTTATCCACGACCCCGCTCATGCAAGAGAAGCTCAGCGCGGAGGAAGCTAAGGTTTTCAGTCAAGACGACCCTATTTTGAGCGGTGGTAACCTACGACTTCCCCGGCTCACCCGTCCAGTCAACATTTTGGTACTTGGTATTAAGGTACTCAGTACAGATCTTGAAGAGGCTCCTCCTGAGGTTCAAGATTTGGGATACCATGCGCTCGTCAACTCCTTCGATGGGTTGGCTGACACCATGTTGCTGCTGCGGTTTGACCCAGAAACTGAGCAAGTAGTGGTTCTTTCCCTTCCGCGAGACACTCGCACCTACGTAGGCGGCAGTTTAACCAAGCTCAATGAGGCAAACCGCTATGGTGGACCGGCAGTAGCAGCTCAATCGGTGAGCGATTTACTAGGAGGGGTTGCCATTGACCGCTACGTTCGGATTAATGTGCAGGGGGTCGAAAAGCTGATCGATTCTTTGGGAGGAGTCACGGTTAACGTCCCTCAGGACATGAAATATCAGGATGACAGCCAACATCTCTACATCAACTTAAAAGCTGGAGAGCAGCACTTAAACGGAGATCAATCACTCCAGTTTCTTCGGTTTCGTTACGACGATAAAGGGGATATTGGCCGCATTCAGCGCCAGCAGATGATGATGCGAGCGATCGTAGAGCAGGCATTAAACCCAACAACTATTGGTCGAATGCCGAAGATTCTCTCAGTCATTCAGGAGCATGTAGATACTAATCTCAGCGTTGAAGAACTGTTGGCGCTAGTGGGATATGCGGCCCAAACTAACCGCTCCAATGTACAAATGCTAATGCTCCCAGGAAACTTCAGCCATCCTGGTGAATTTGAACTAAGTTACTGGTTGCCTAATTACGATGGCATCGACAGGATAGTCGCTCAATATTTTGAACGAAAAGGTGGAGAAGCTTCTACTGCTAATGCCGACAACCCGAGGTATTTACGCATTGCTGTACAAGACAGCACTGAAAACTCAATAGCAGTGCAATCTTTGCTTGATAGTCTGTCTGAGAGCGGTTACGACAGTATTTCTCAAGCAGAAAATTGGTCTGAGGAACTAGCCATTACCCGCATCATTGCTCAACAGGGAGATGTGGCTAGTGCAGAAATGATTCACCGATTGTTAGGTGTCGGAGAAGTGCGAGTTGAAAGTACAGGCGTACTCGACTCTGATGTCACTATTCAGCTTGGCCAAGATTGGGTTGAAGAGCATGGCAAGAAACTTTAAGCGCACACTCTATCGCCCAGAATGACGATTGGCCCTGAACCAACAAACTCATCAAACACAAGTACTTCTTACCCGCTGACCTAAAAACTCAGTAAACAGCATTATTTTGGCTGAGAGATGGCGATTAACCGGGTAGAGAATGCAGATTGACATTCCGGGTGGGCGGTAATCCTTCAACACCGGTAGAAGAGTTTTGTGCTTGATATCTTCTCCAACAATAAATTTAGGCAGTAAAGTCAAGCCGAGCCCCTCGATAGCGGCATCTCGCAAAACTTCTCCGTTGTTGGAACAGAGGGGGCCGTTAATCTTAGCCTGGTGTTCACCATCCGGGCCAGTGAGTTGCCAGTAGCTCGTTGAGGCAATGTGGCCGTAATGCAGACAGGCATGATTTCTGAGATCTTGCGGATGCATAGGAGAGCCATGCTTCTCTAGGTAACTAGGCGAGGCACAAATCACCATAGGAACTTCTCCCAATTCATGCACAATCAGGCTGGGAGAGACGGGTGGTTGGGCAATGCGAACGGTAATATCAAAGCCCTCTTCAATTGGGTCGATAATGCGATCGCTCAGCGCCAACTCTATTTTCAAATCAGGATACTGCACCAAAAAATCAGCCACTAGAGGAGCCAAATGCAGCGTACCGAAACTCATAGGTGCATTAATGCGCAGGGTACCTTTGGGTTCCTCATGCAGCCGGGTAACTGCCAGTTCAGCTTCTTCTAGATCCGCCAAGATAGTGATGCAGCGTTCGTAAAACGCTAACCCCGTATTAGTGGGGGTAACTTTGCGGGTAGTGCGGTGCAACAGTTGCACCCCTAATTGATCTTCCAAATTCATCACTAGCTTATTGACTGCCGATCGGGTGAGTCCCATTTGTCGAGCTGCCGCTGCAAACCCCCCAGCATCAACTACCTGGGTAAAGGCACGGAGACTTTCAAATTTATCCATTGCGTCCCAAATCGATACAATCTGCTTCCAAAATAGGCTATTGTCTTTTTATTAGATTCAATCTATCCTAAAACTATGCAAATGTTTCCAACTGATTGACATTCTCTTACCAACATCTATTCATCGGCCCCTAGGAGGTGTCCCATGATTACAATTCGTCCAGCAAATGAACGTGGCGCAGCAAATTTCGGTTGGTTAGACAGTCATCACTCGTTTTCCTTTGGCAACTACTACGACCCTGACCACATGGGCTTTGCCACTCTACGGGTCATCAATGAGGACAAAGTGGCTCCAGCCCAAGGGTTCTCGACCCATGGCCACCGGGACATGGAAATCATTACCTATGTCTTAGAAGGGGCACTGGAGCACAAAGATAGTATTGGCAACGGCTCTGTAATGCGGCATGGCGATGTGCAGCGCATGTCAGCCGGTACTGGCATTCTCCACAGCGAGTTCAACGCATCAGATACTGAACCCGTTCACCTTCTGCAAATTTGGATTCTGCCGGGCCAGAAGGGAATTGAGCCTAGCTATGAGCAAACCCACTTCCCGGAAGAAGAGAAGCGCGGTAAGCTGCGCCTGGTCGGTTCTCCTGATGGTCGTGAAGGTTCCGTCACCATTCATCAAGATGTGAATCTTTATGCCACTGCCTTGAAGGAAGGCGAGTCTGTCAACCATACCCTGAGGCAGGGCCGAGCTGCCTGGATTCAGGTGGCGCAGGGTGGCATTGACCTGAACGGTCATACGCTAACGGCAGGGGACGGTGCTGCTATAACCGATGTGGAGGCCTTAACCCTAAGTGCAGTCTCCAATGAGGCTGAAGTGCTGTTATTTGATATGGCTGCATAGCAAGGGCAGCAAGTAAGGCAATATTGGGAGTGTGAACTGAGGAGTCAATTCGCACTCCTAACCAGATCACACCAATATCTTCCTGGCTAGGGCAATCAGTCGAGGAGGCTCCCATTGCAAGGGAATCAATGTGAGGTGAATCAATGATCATGGCGCTCTGGCAACCTCCGAGCCTACGACGGGATGGAGAAAGCCCTTCGGAACGGCGAGCAACCTGGTTAGAACTCTTCTACGATTTAGTGTTTGTTGCGGCGATTGGTCAGCTGGCTCACTACTTAAGCAGCCATCTCTCTGGAGTAGGTCTTGCTAGTTTTGGGCTGTTCTTTATCGCGATCTGGTGGTGTTGGGTAGGCGCAACCTTCTATGCCACTCGATTTGACAACGATGCCATCCCTGATCGGCTAGTCACATTCATCCAGATGGGTATTGTGGCAGCAATGGCCGTTAATACGCACCACGGTCTAGCGATCGGTTCCACCGGGTTTGCGATCTGCTATGTCCTATTTCGCGGGCTATTGGTAGTGCAGTACCTAGTTGCAGGGCATTATATTTCTGTAGCACGCGGTTTAACAACTCATTACGCTCTTGGTTTTGGCAGTAGTGTGGCACTGTGGCTGCTCTCGGTCTTTGTACCCATACCTTGGCGGTATGGTTTGTGGGCTTTGGGGTTGCTGGTAGATCTGGGAACGCCTCTTACGGCTGGGCGGTTGGTGGCGCTAATACCCCCTAGTCTGACTCACATCCCAGAACGAATTGGACTCTTTACCATCATCGTTTTAGGGGAAGCCATTATTGCGGTGGTCAATGGTCTCTCAGAACTGGAATGGGGCTTAACGACAATGCTGACCGCTTTTTTAGGGTTAAGCATTGCCTTTAGCTTATGGTGGCTCTACTTTGATTCTGCTGACGGTTCACCGCTGCGCTCAATGCAGAGGGGCAAAATGCACATTGGTCTGGCTTGGCTCTATGCTCACCTCCCTTTAGCAGCGGGGTTGATTGCAGCGGGGGTCGGCATGGGGCACATGATTGAAACTACACCAGGTATACCGCCAGAGAGCGCAGAACGGTGGCTGATGTGTGGTGCGATCGCACTTTCCCTAACTGCCCTAGCCGGAATTCACTGGATGACTTGTACCCTAGGAACACCGCGTTTCCGTAAGGTTTTAAGCACTTATCGTTTAGCTGCTGCTGGCGGACTCTTGTTGATTGCAGCCTGGGGAGACCAGCTCTCTTCGCTCAGTCTAGTTGCAATTCTGTCAGCCATATGCGCCTTCCAAGTGGTGCTTGATCTATGGCGGCGTACGCCCCAAATTAGAACTGAAAAAGTGTAGACTCCAACCGAGTATTCTGATAAGGAACCGATGACAATGCCTAAACTTTTGGCCTTTGCTGGTAGCCTACGGCAGGATTCTTTCAACAAAAAGCTGGTTAAAATCGCTGCCGAAGGCGCAAGCAATGCTGGGGCAGAGGTAACCTATATTGATCTCAAAGACTACCCTCTACCCATTTACGATCAGGACCTAGAAGCCCAGAGCGGCATTCCTGAAAATGCGCTCAAGCTGAAGGAATTGATGCAGTCGCACCACGGCTTTTTGATTGCCTCACCAGAGTACAACGGCTCCCTAACCGCTGCCCTGAAGAACATGATTGACTGGGTGTCACGTCCTACTGGAGGAGAGCCGCCTTTGGCATTAACCGCTTTTAGGGATAAAACGGCAGCGATTATGGCCACTTCCCCCGGTGGATTAGGTGGGTTGCGGGGGTTAGGCCATCTACGAATCATTCTCGAAGGGGTTGGCGTACTGGTAATTCCCGACCAAAAAGCTGTACCGGGGGCAATGCAAGCTTTCGATGATAGCGGCAACCTGGTAGATGGAAACTTGAAAGGTGAGATCGCAGGTCTCGGTGCAAAATTGGCTACCATCACGGCCAAGCTAAACACGGAATCTTGAGCGAAGCCGGAAAATATTCTGGAATCGGCTCTGCCTGGGGGGAATATCAAGCAATCATCCCAACGATGTTCGCCCCCATTCATTCTTAGACAGAGGTAGGGAAGTCGTGACAGAAATCAACGGCGTCATGATGCAGTGTTTCCATTGGTATAACCCCGCCAATGGAACTCTGTGGGACGAAGTCAGCAAGAATGCCAAAGATTTAGCAGCAGTAGGGTTTACAGCCCTTTGGTTACCCCCAGCCTACAAGGGCATTAGCGGTGGATACGATGTCGGCTACGGCGTCTACGACATGTTTGACCTAGGCGAATTTGACCAAAGGGGGAGCATTCGCACCAAATACGGCACCCGTGACCAGTATCTCGATGCCATCAAAGCTTTGCAAAGTAACGGCGTTCACGTTTATGCCGACGCAGTGCTTAACCACAAAATTGGCGGAGATAGCAAGGAAACCTTTAAGGCTATCCCTTTCTCCCAGGACGACCGACTCAATCCCAAGGGCGACCTCCAGGAAATCGAAAGCTACACCCACTTTCACTTTCCCGGCAGGCAAGGCAAGTACTCCAGCTTTGAATGGCACTGGTACCACTTTGATGGGGTGGACTATAACGATCGCAACCCAAGCGATCGCAATACTATTTACCTGGTGGAGGGGCGTCAATTTGACGATTACGTGGCGTTGGAAAAAGGCAACTTCTCCTACTTGATGGGCTGCGATCTGGATTTTCAGAACGAGTGGGTTCGGGGCGAAACGACTCACTGGGGAAAGTGGTATCTCAACACAACAGGCGTAGATGGCTTCCGGCTCGACGCTATCAAGCACATTTCTGCCTGGTTCTTCCCAGAATGGCTCGATACCCTAGAAAAACACGCTGGCAAAGACCTGTTTGTAGTGGGCGAATACTGGGTGCCTGATCTCAACACCCTACTTTGGTACATTGATGCAGTCGGCGGCAGAATGTCGGTTTTCGATGTTAGCCTCCACTACAACTTCCACTACGCCAGTAAAGCAAGCGGCCACTACGACATGCGAAAGATTTTGGATGGCACTGTCATGCAGCACCGTCCTACCCACGCTGTCACCTTTGTCGAAAACCACGACTCCCAGCCCTTGCAAGCTCTGGAATCTCCCGTTGAACCCTGGTTCAAACCCCTAGCTTATGCCCTGATTCTGCTGCGCCAGGAAGGGTACCCCTGTATTTTCTATGCCGACTACTACGGCGCTGATTACACAGATCGAGGGCGCAACGGTCAGGACTATTCCATTCATATGCCGTCATTTAAAGGCATTCTCGACAAGCTGCTCTATGCGCGCAAACACTACGCTTATGGGCCACAGTACGACTACTTTGACCACTTCAACACCATTGGCTGGACTCGCTTGGGCAATGCTGCTAATCCCAGAGCCATGGCCGTGCTAATGAGCGATGGCCCAGAAGGCTCGAAATGGATGGAGGTGGGCAAACGCAACACCCAATTTGTAGACATCACTGGACATGTCAAAACTCCGGTTGTCACAAACAATGATGGTTGGGCCGAGTTTCGGTGTAATGGAGGCTCCGTTTCTGTCTGGGTACAGGAAGACTCTTTTTTGACCCAGTTATTGCAGAGACTGCCATAATTTTGGCAACGCGTAAGGATGCTATTGATAGCATCCTTGCGGCGTTTCTGCCCCATCTTCTGGCGTGTCATTGAGCGTTAGGATTAAAGACTCACCCATTCAGGCTCCGACGAGCACATGAACCCTTCCCCTAACAATACGATTTATCAGCTTTACGTAGAGTTGGTAGACAGTTATCCCCCCATTTGGCGTTGCCTACAGGTGCCAGCCAGCCTTACCTTGGCTCAGCTTCACAGGGTGCTACAGGAGACGATGGGCTGGAGCAGCGTGTACCCCCATTTTTTTAAGGTGAATGGTCAGCAGTATGGTCAGCCGTTAGAGGATGCGCCAGAAAGTGAATTAGGGGATGAGGGAGCAATCTCACTCACCGACATTTTCTCCACTGAAAATCAGTCGTGTTTTTACACCTATGACCCTAGTGAAGGTTGGCTCCATCAGATTGAACTAGATGAGATCAGTACTGCCCAATCTGACCAAACGTACCCCTGTTGTACCGATGGCGAAAGAGCCTGTCCGCCGGAAAAAAGCGGTGGTGTCTGGGGCTACGAAGAGTTTCTAGAACGCCTCAATGACCCAGAAGATCCTGACTATGACGTGCTTTGGCAGCAGGCGGGCCAGAGCTTTGACCCAGAAAAGTTCGATTTAGAGGGCGTCAATCGGCGTTTAGCAAGCTTAAACTTTTGACCAGAAACCCTCTCCTCTAGTCTCACTGCAACCGATTTAGCCTTCCTTTGAATGGCACAGCACTGCCGCATGGTGACGGATGTGATCCTCCATAAAAGTGGCAATGAAGAAATAGCTGTGGTCATAACCAGGGTGCGATCGCATTACCAAAGGTTGCCCCGCTTCTCGACAGGCAATCTCAAAAACCTGGGGCATAAGTTGGTGATCTAGAAACGTATCCTCGCTACCTTGATCGACCAAAATAAGCCGATTGG
>DATNQF010000085.1:0-12823 GCA_036702855.1 Trichocoleus sp.
AGAGTTTGGTAGAGCTGTGGCCGCGCAACTGAGCTTCCACCACTTGCTTTAACACTCATGCGTTCTCAAAGGCTCCCTACTCGGACTAATGACTGCATCGACTTGGTATGTCCCAGGCCAGTTCTCGATAGCTCAGGCGTACACCCAATAGGTAGACGCTCAGAACTGACAGGACTGTGGAGACTAGCCTTTAATTGGCTAGGATTCAGATTAAACCGTTTCAGGGATGTAACACGACTTTATTAAAAACTGTGTAACATCTGGTTCGGCCTACTTCCTTTGAGATCATAGGGGATTGAGGAATCCGCCTGAGAAGGGAGATAAGTTTTGTAACGCATCTCGTAATAATTACGGAGATTTTTTGGGGAAACTCGGCTGGGTATGATCTAAACCTGCCATGCTGCATAAGGTGTTTAGGACTTTCCCAGTCCTTCCCTAAGATTTGTAAAGGCGTGAAAGCACTTTTCAGAGCGATAACTCAATAAAGCCAAACTCATACAGGAGATTTGGCAAAAGATTTGGCGTCCTGATTCAGGACAGGTCGTAGAACCAAGCCATCGGATCACGCAACAGTTCGTTTTAAGCAAGCTAAAACAATGGACACGACTCGGTCAGTCAGCGAAGCAGTTGCCAAGCTCTATAACACCTATCCTTTTCCACCTGAACCTCTGCTAGATGAGCCACCACCCGGTTATAACTGGCGGTGGCACTGGCAAGCTGCTTATAGCTTTTGTGCAGGACGCCGTCCTGAGCGGGAAGACATTCGCATTTTAGATGCAGGCTGTGGCACGGGAGTCGGAACAGAGTACCTGGTGCATCTCAATCCCCAAGCTCAGGTGTTGGGAATTGACTTGAGTGAAAGAGCGATCGCAACGGCCCAAGAGCGCTGCCGAAGATCGGGTGCAGATCGCGTTACTTTTCAAAACCTCAGTATCTATGACGCCGACCAGTTGCCCGATCAGTTTGATTGGATTAACTGCGTCGGCGTTCTGCATCACATGCCGGATCCCAAACGTGGAATCCAAGCCCTAGCGAACAAATTGGCTCCAGGGGGTATCTTTCACATCTTTGTCTATGCCGCCATTGGCCGCTGGGAAATTGCCCTGATGCAAAAGGCCATTGCTCTAGTTCAAGGAAATCAGCGTGGTGACTATACAGATGGTGTTCAGGTAGGCCGACAGATTTTTGCAGCATTACCTGAGAGCAATCGCCTCAAGCAGCGAGAACAGAACCGCTGGGCTCTCGAAAATCAAAGGGACGAATGCTTTGCTGACATGTATGTTCATCCCCAAGAGATCGATTACACCCTCGATACGCTCTTCGACTTAATTAATGCCTCTGGACTGGAATTTTTAGGGTTCTCAAATCCCCGCGTGTGGGAACTAGAACGGTTACTAGGGCAAAACCCTGAGCTTTTATCCCGTGCTAGCCAGCTCACAGAACAAGAGCGCTACCGTCTAATTGAATTACTAGATCCAGAAATCACCCACTTTGAGTTTTTCTTAGCCAAACCGCCTTTTGCTCGACAGGACTGGTCCGATCGCGCTGCCCTTTTAAAGGCCAAGCCCCAGCGCAATCCCTGTATGGAAGGCTGGCCTAGCTGTAATATCTTTGACTACGATTATCAATTCATCACCTTAACTGAGGCAGAATTCGCCTTCTTACAAGCTTGCGACAGTGCTGATGAGGGCGCAACTGTTCAAGATCTTTTGCAAATCGTAGCGCTCACCTCAGAAGATGTTCACCAGCTCCAGCAGCGGCAGCTGATTCTGCTCAAGCCTTAAGTACTTGGTCAGTTTAAGGAAAAACAAGACAGCATTAACCCTGGGTAAAACTTGGCCCCGAACCGTGCTCTAGATCACGCTATATCAGTAGGCAACCCATTACGTCAGCCGGGAATGTACATAGATTCCGCGAGGTCTGAACATTAAGTATTATTGCCGTGATATGATCTTCTGTGGCCTGTTGCAAACGCGGCAGACCTTGCAGTGCTAGGAATTCAGAGATTCGGTGACCGTATCAAGAACCCCGCTCGACGAAGAACCGGACGGTCAGAATTCAGCTTCTGATATCGCCCAAACGCTGCCTCAAGCCTCGGACTCTGCAATGGCTGAATACCGTCAGCTTGAGCAAAATCTGTTGGTTTGGACGCTGATTTTTACGGGCTTCATCTTTTTCTTTGTATGGGGGTTTTACTCCTTGCACATTGCCCTGAATTATCTGATTGGGGCGTGCACAGGTGTGGTTTACTTGAAAATGTTGGCTAAAAACGTCGCCGAACTGGGCAGAGAAAAGAAGAAGCTAGGCACTGGTCGTTTAGCCCTTTTTATTCTCCTTATTGTGGGCGCTACTCAATGGCAGCAACTTGAGGTTCTACCCGTTTTCCTAGGGTTTCTAACCTACAAAGCAGCTGTGATTGCTTTCACCCTCTGGACTTCTGTTCTGCCTAAATGAAGGTAGATTTTAGCAGCCACATTATCTTTCTCTGTAGATTCCTACGGAAAGTTTTAAGTTAGCGGAAATGTTAAACCTTTTTTCTTCTCTCTTTCCGTTACCGTTGGCCTCACTTGAGGTGGGTCAGCACTTTTACTGGCACATCGGCAATTTGAGGGTTCATGGTCAGGTGCTTCTAACCACCTGGTTCGTATTTGCCCTCTTAATTACCGCCTCCCTATTGGCAACTCGGAGCATTCAAAAGATTCCATCAGGCTTTCAAAACCTGATGGAGTATGCTCTGGAGTTTATCCGTGACCTAGCAAAGAATCAATTGGGAGAAAAGGAATATCGTCCTTGGGTGCCCTTCATTGGAACACTGTTTCTATTTATCTTTGTTTCAAACTGGTCAGGAGCTCTAGTGCCTTGGAGGCTAATTCGCCTACCCGTCGGTGAACTTGCAGCACCCACTAACGATATCAATACAACAGTAGCTTTGGCTTTGCTGGTATCGTTGGCCTACTTTTATGCGGGGCTGAGCAAGAAAGGGTTGGGGTATTTTGCTAAGTATGTTCAACCCACCCCGGTTTTGCTGCCCATCGCAATCCTGGAAGACTTCACCAAGCCTCTCTCACTTAGCTTCCGTCTTTTTGGCAACATTCTGGCGGACGAGTTGGTGGTTGCGGTACTGGTCCTTCTAGTGCCTCTGTTTGTACCCCTACCAGTCATGTTATTGGGTCTATTTACCAGCGCTATTCAAGCCTTGGTGTTTGCGACTCTGGCTGGTGCCTACATCCATGAGGCCTTGGAAGGTCATGGGGAAGAGCATGAGGAACATGCATAACGTCCTCAGCTAAGTCAGTCTTTTGGATGTCTGGCGGGATGGGTGAGATTGGCCCTAACCATCAAGCCCTGACAGACCAAATATCCAAAGTCTACGTGTTGTCCAAAATAGTTTGTTTACGAAAGGGAAAATCATCATGGATCCTTTAGTTGCTGCTGCTTCTGTTCTCGCTGCTGCTCTGGCAATTGGTCTAGCAGCAATTGGCCCTGGTATTGGTCAAGGTAATGCATCCGGTCAGGCTGTTGAGGGTATTGCCCGCCAGCCCGAAGCAGAAGGCAAAATTCGCGGCACCCTGTTGCTGACCCTGGCATTCATGGAGTCCCTAACCATCTACGGTCTCGTAGTTGCGCTGGTTCTTCTGTTCGCTAACCCCTTCGCATAACTAATTCACGTCAGACGGAGGGGAAGCTTTTTCCCTCCGTCTGACCGATCCGAGGTAACCCCCTTGGTCAAACGCTCTAACTGTAAGACTCCCTCCCCAATATTTGAGGGTCCCAAAGCATGATCGACTGGATTACTTTATTGGCAGTAGAAGCAGCGGCAGAGGAAGGCGGCGGTCTGTTTGATTTTGATGCCACTTTACCGCTGATGGCCCTGCAATTCATTTTGCTGGCTGTCATACTGAACGCCCTTCTTTACAAACCCTTGGGTAAAGCACTGGACGAACGAGATGCTTACGTTCGTACCAACAAGGTTGATGCGAAGGAACGTCTAGAGAAAGCTGAACAGTTAGCAAAGCAATACGAGCAAGAGCTAGCAGAGACTCGTCGCAAAGCACAATCCATCATCGCCGAGGCTCAAGAAGCCGCTCAAAAGATGGCTGCTAAAAGCGTTGCTGAGGCCCAGCAGGAAGCTCAGGCTCAGCGAGAGCAGGTTCAGCGGGAACTAGACGAACAAAAGCAGGCTGCACTTAATACATTGCAGCAGCAGGTTGACGACTTAAGTAGCCAGATTTTGAATAAGCTACTGGGTTCCGTCACTGCTTGAGTTTGGCTTGATTAGGTTGCTGACTCAGTCCTCTTTAGCTGGCTAAATTTCTTTTGACTAATCAGTCTACAGACTGCGCCGTTGACGGATGAAAGGTATGGATATCGGTTGGTTTCTAGCTACAGAAGAAGGGGGGTTTGGTCTTAACATTGACATTCTTGAGACCAACCTCATTAACTTATCGCTTGTAATTGGCATTCTCGTTTACTTCGGCAGCAAATTTCTCGGCAACACACTGTCGGCTCGCAGGGCTGCAATTGAAGAAGCCATTCGGGAGGCTGAGCGCCGCAAAGAGGAAGCTGCCTCTGCGTTAGCAGAGCAGCAGCAGAAGCTGGCTCTCGCTAAGGACGAGGCCCAGAAAATTCTGGCGAACGCTGAGCAATCTGCGGTTCGGGCAAGAGAATCTATTCTGGCGCAAGCACAAACAGATGTTGAGCGATTAAGAGCCAATGCTGCCCAGGATTTAACTTCTCAGCAAGAGCGAATTATTCGCGAACTTCGGCAGCAAATTGCAGCAACCGCCGTTCAGCGGGCTGAGGCTGAGTTGCCCGGTCGTCTCAATGACGACATTCAACACCGTCTGGTTGATGCAAGCATTGCTATGCTAGGAGGAAGCCGCTAGTGAACGATAGCACCGTTACATCCGAACTGACTGAGCCTTATGCCAAGGCGTTGATGTCAATTGCTAAGGACAACAATCTGGCTGATCAGGTTGGAGAAGAAGCCGACCGTATTCTAGAGCTTTTAGACTCTTCTGAAGAATTGGCCCAATTCTTGGCCAGTCCTCTCGTCAACCCTGAGGCTAAAAAGGGCGTCTTGAGCCAGGTCACCACAGATCAGGTTAGTCCTTTTGTCAGCAACTTTCTGATGATCGTTGTTGATCGGGGCAGAGTCATGTACTTGGGCGATATTTTGCGTCAGTACAAGACGCTGCTGAGAGAGCTCAATCAAACGGTTTTAGCAGACGTCACTGCAGCGGTTGACCTGACGGACGAGCAGCGGGAAGCGATTCAGCAGCGCGTCAAAGACATGACGGGAGCTCGACAAGTAGACCTGTCTATTCAGGTTGACCCGGCTTTGCTGGGTGGACTGATTATCAAAGTTGGCTCTCAAGTCGTTGATGCCAGCTTGCGGGGACAAATCCGGCGTATTGGCATTGAATTGGGTGCGCCTGTCTAATCAGGGCGACTTAGGTTCTTTAGTTTTCATATAGGTTTAGCAGAGCAACTCCCATGGTTAGCATCAGACCTGACGAAATTAGCAGTATTATTCGGCAGCAAATTGAGCAGTACAACCAGGATGTAAAAGTTTCCAATGTGGGAACAGTTCTCCAGGTGGGTGATGGTATTGCTCGTATCTACGGCCTTGAGAACGTCATGGCCAGCGAACTGCTCCAGTTTGAAGACGGTACCGTTGGTATCGCTTTGAACCTGGAGGAAGATAACGTCGGAGCCGTATTGATGGGCGACGGCGTCAATATTCAGGAAGGCAGCTCCGTGAGCGCCACTGGCAAAATTGCGTCTATCCCAGTGGGCGACGCGATGCTGGGCCGGGTTGTAGACGCTTTGGCTCGTCCCCTTGATGGTAAGGGCGATGTTCAAACCAGCGAGACCCGTCTAATTGAATCTCCTGCTCCTGGCATCATTCAGCGGAAGTCCGTATACGAACCGCTACAAACCGGAATTACCGCTATCGATGCCATGATTCCCATTGGCCGAGGCCAGCGGGAACTGATCATTGGTGACCGTCAAACAGGTAAGACTGCGATCGCAATCGACACCATTCTTAACCAGAAGACTGAGAACGTTGTTTGTGTTTACGTCGCCATTGGTCAAAAAGCGTCTTCCGTCGCTCAGATCGTCAACGTTCTAGAAGAGCGTGGCGCGATGGAATACACCATTGTGGTTGCAGCTAACGCCAACGACCCCGCGCCTCTGCAGTACCTAGCTCCTTACACCGGAGCTGCTCTGGCAGAGTACTTCATGTACCAAGGTCGTCCGACTCTGGTCATCTACGATGATCTTTCCAAGCAAGCGGTTGCCTATCGTCAGATGTCTCTGCTGCTGCGCCGTCCGCCCGGTCGGGAAGCGTATCCTGGAGACGTGTTCTACTTGCACTCTCGCTTGCTGGAGCGGGCTGCTAAGCTTAGCCCTGAGTTGGGTGAAGGCAGCATGACTGCCCTGCCGATCATTGAGACCCAGGCAGGTGACGTGTCTGCTTACATTCCCACTAACGTAATTTCCATCACCGACGGTCAAATCTTCTTGTCTTCTGACTTGTTCAACTCCGGTCTACGCCCTGCTATTAACGCAGGTATCTCGGTATCTCGGGTAGGCTCTGCAGCTCAGATCAAGGCGATGAAGCAGGTAGCCGGTAAAGTGAAGCTGGAATTGGCTCAGTTCGATGAACTGCAAGCCTTCTCCCAGTTCGCTTCTGACCTAGATCCCGCAACCCAAAAGCAGTTGGCCCGGGGTCAGCGTCTGCGTGAGCTGCTGAAGCAACCTCAGTACTCGCCCCTGCCCGTAGAAGAGCAAGTTGCTATCATCTATGCCGGTATTAACGGCTATATGGATGAAGTTCCCGTAGACAAAGTCACCACATTCGCTAAAGAACTGCGGGACTATCTGCGGAACAACAAGCCCAAGTTTGCTGAGCTGATTCGCAGCGAGAAGAAGCTGTCGGATGAAAGCGAAGCCCTGCTGAAGGAAGGCATCAACGAAGCCAAGCAAGCCTTCTTGGCCGCAGTCTAAACACTGCCCTGGTAGGTAGGCCATCAAACCTACCTACCAACAACCCGATTGGTGAAAAGAAGCTATGCCAAACTTAAAATCGATTCGCGATCGCATTCAGTCAGTTAAAAACACGCGAAAGATCACCGAAGCGATGCGGCTTGTGGCGGCAGCTAAAGTTCGTCGGGCACAGGAGCAAGTGATTGCGACCCGTCCCTTTGCGGATCGTTTGGCTCAAGTGCTCTACGGGCTTCAAACTCGTCTGCGGTTTGAAGATGCTGATCTGCCACTTCTAAGAAAGCGTGACGTTCAAAGCGTTGGTCTGCTGGTAATCTCGGGCGACCGGGGTTTGTGCGGAGGATATAACACCAACGTCATTCGTCGGGCTGAAATGCGGGCCAAGGAATTGGCAGCAGAAGGCGTTAACTACAAATACGTTTTGGTGGGTCGTAAGGCCACCCAGTATTTCCAGCGCCGTAACCAGCCGATTGATGCGACCTTCACTGGGTTAGAACAGATTCCTACCGCAGACGAAGCTTCCCGCATTGCAGACGAACTGCTGTCTCTGTTTCTATCTGACACGGTAGACCGGGTTGAATTGGTATACACCCGGTTCGTTTCCCTGGTGAGTTCTCGCCCAGTCATTCAAACGCTGTTGCCTCTCGATCCGCAGGGTCTAGAAGCTGCAGATGATGAGATCTTTAGGCTGACAACTCGGGGCGGAGCCTTCGAGGTAGAACGCTCTAAGGTAGCGTCTCAAGTACAGCAGCAGTCCTTCCCTCAGGACATGATTTTCGAGCAAGATCCTGTGCAGATTCTAGATGCGCTGCTACCCCTCTATCTGAACAACCAGATTTTGCGGGCACTGCAAGAGTCTGCTGCTAGTGAACTGGCTGCTCGGATGACGGCCATGAACAACGCCAGCGACAACGCGAAGGAACTGGCTAAAACCTTGACTTTGTCCTACAACAAGGCACGGCAAGCAGCCATTACCCAGGAACTTCTGGAAGTTGTTTCGGGTGCAGAGGCACTGGGTTAATTCCAGTTCTCAGTTACAGTCAGGTCTTGATGTAATAAAAGGACAGACGTTTGTCTGTCCTTTTTTTTCATGTAGCCGGGTGCGCTTGGTCATAGCTGTCTTCCCTAGCGCGCTCTGGAACATGGCTCGACCTTTACCCTGTAGAGCCTGAATCAAAGCAACCCGTTACGTCTCCTCATCCAAGGTCAAGGAAAGCTGATAGATTTGCTTTTTAGAAAGCCCAGTTGTAGCAGCTAATTGACGGCTAGCCTCTGCCCGAGAAACACCGTTTTCCAACAACTGAATCAGTTCAGTCTTAAGGGCGTCTTCTGAAAAAACCTGTGGGCTGTCTTCCGCCCCTTCGATTACCAGCGTAAACTCACCTTTCGGGGCATCTACCGAATAATGTTGGCAAGCTTCTTCTAGCGTGCCTCGCCAAAATTCCTCAAATCGTTTGGTCAGTTCACGGCCTAAGGTGATGCGGCGATTGCCTCCTAACGTCTCCGCTAAATCTGTTAGGGTTTTCAACAACCGATGGGGCGCTTCGTAGAGAATGGCTGTGCGAGATTCCTTTTGAAGGGACGCTAAGCGCTCCTGCCGAGCCGTGTTTTTCAACGGTAAAAAGCCTTCAAAAATAAATCGGTCAGTGGGCAACCCAGAAACACAAAGAGCCGTAACTGCAGCAGTTGGGCCAGGGATGGGGGTTACAGGAATACCGTCTTCTAGACAAGCACACACCAGTTCATAGCCCGGATCAGATACCCCTGGCATGCCTGCATCGGTTACAAGTGCGATCGCTTTTTCCTGACGCAGGCGAGTTATCAGCTCAGCAATTCGACTTTGACGATTGTGCTCGTGGTAGCTAATTTGAGGGGTTTGGATTTGAAAGTGCTGAAGCAGTTTGCCTGTGTGGCGCGTGTCTTCCGCCGCGATTAAATCCACAGATTGTAAAATTCGCACCGCCCGAAAGGTCATGTCTTCTAAATTGCCGATCGGCGTACCGACTAAGTAAAGGTGTCCGGGAAGTGCGTCCATCATTAAATTTAGAAAGGATTGAACTTACAAAGTTCGAAAGAATTAGGAAGACGGCCCTTTGAATTAGGCCACTGGGTTCAGAATAGCGGAATCCTATGAGGCGGGGCAGACGGTATGGGGCGTGGGTTATTTGTTGGCCTAGTTACTCTGGATTGCATTTACCAGGTGGAGCATGTACCCGCCAGCGATGAGAAATTGGTGGCGAGTGATTCCTTGTTAGTTGCAGGAGGCCCAGCGACCAACGCAGCGGTTGCCTTTCGATACTTGGGTAACTCGGCAGCAGTCATGGGTGTCCTAGGGCAGCATGCAGTAGGCAGCCTAATTCGAGCAGACTTGACTGAGCAGAAGGTCATCCTTCATGATTTAATGCCGAATCGGGTTGATCCTCCCCCACTATCAACTATTTTAGTAACCACATCGACAGGTGAGCGGGCTGTGGTATCTCGCAATGCGGTTAACTGCCAGGCCTCAAGTCACTCCGTTTCTGAATCTTGCCTAGAAGATGTTGACGTCGTCTTGTTAGATGGCCACCAGATGGCAATAGGGGTTCAAATCGCTCGTTGGGCAAGCTCTCGAAACATTCCAATCATTATCGATGCAGGCAGTTGGAAGCTTGGTTTTGAGGAGATGCTGCCGCTAGCAACTTATGTCATTGCATCTGCTCGTTTTTTTCCCCCGCACTGTTCAACTCAGGCAAGGGTGCTGGATTATTTGATCCAGCTAGGAGTGCCAGCGGTAGCCATTACGCAGGGGCAGCAGCCAATTTTATACGGTCGGGGCCAGCTTCGGGCTACCTTACCAGTGCCAACCGTCCCGGTGAAAGACACGTTGGGTGCCGGGGACATTTTTCACGGCGCTTTTTGCCACTACTGTTTACAGCACCCTTTTGAAGAAGCCTTAATTCGGGCCGCTGCGATCGCAGCTCAAAGCTGCCAGTCGTTTGGAACCCGAACTTGGATGCAGCAGGGCGAACTCACCTGACTTCTATCCCATTCACCACAACCCTCTACTAAGTTTTCCTGCCAGGAAAAAGGGAGCGGCATTGCCCCTTAGACTAGAAAAGATTGATTTTCCCAACCACCATGGCTTACGACCAAGAAAAGACTCTGGCGATTACCGCAGCCACTCTAGCAGCTCAACTGTGCGAAAACATTCGCCGGGAAATTGTGCCGGACGCGATCGCAAAGAACGATCGCAGCCCCGTCACCATTGCTGACTTTGGGTCTCAAGCCATTATCTGTAAAGCCTTGGCCGAGACTTTTCCTGAAGATCCAGTGGTGGCTGAGGAAGATGCGGTAGAACTCAGAAAACCTGAGATGGCTGCTGCGTTGGCCCAGGCAACAGAACAAATCCAGCGGCTAATTCCAGAAGCTACACCAGAAACAGTAGTGGATTGGATCGACCACGGCAACGGTGCGGTGGGCAAACGCTACTGGACCCTAGACCCGATTGATGGAACCAAGGGGTTTTTGCGAGGCGACCAGTATGCGATCGCACTAGCCCTTATTGAAGACGGTGACATCAAAGTTGGCGTTCTAGCTTGCCCCGCTCTACAGTTCAGTGATACCGAAGCAGGGTTGCTACTCGTTGCAGTACGGGGGGAAGGTGCCCAGATGATGGCGCTGTCTGCTCAGACACCTCGACCTATTCAAGTCACAACTACAACAGAGGCTGAACAGTTTCGATTTGTGGAAAGTGTTGAGACAGGGCATGGCAACCAAACTCAGCAATCCGCAGTTGCCCAAGCAGCAGGTATCACTCAACCTTCCATCCGGATGGATAGCCAGGCCAAATATGCAGCCGTAGCGGCAGGACAAGCCGTACTTTACCTCCGCCTGCCTTCACCCAAAACCCCCGATTATCGTGAAAAGATCTGGGACCATGCAGCGGGTGTAATTGTCGTTGAGGAAGCGGGCGGACGTGTCACAGATATGCATGGCCATCCCTTAGACTTCTCCAAAGAAGCCCGCTTGGTTGATAACCAAGGCGTGGTTGTGAGTAATGGAGATATTCATGAAACAGTGTTAGCTGCCCTACGGCAAGCTGCCGTTGCCCAAGCTTCATAATTGGGTGAAACACCGTCACAGCTTTCCTGCCCGTCCTGCGATCCCCTGGCTAACATTGAGCTAGAGGCGGTTTAGCGGACTGTGAAGGCATGGCGAAGGCAGCTCCATTCCCGGCATCGATTGAAGATATTCCCGTTGAAAACATCCCTGTTGCCCCCCCGGATCCTCCGGTAGAAGAGGCTCCTCAGCAAACGGCCCCCCTACAGCTAGAGACTCTAGATTTGGCAGCGCGGGATGTGCGGATGGTTTTGCGTGAACAGAGTGAGCAGAACCAAATGCTGACAACTAAGCTCAATATTCTGTTTGTTGCCAATGGCGCACTGCTGACTAGCCTGAGCATTTCCCGATTGTTGGTAACGGGCAGCCCTTTTAGTTTGGCTGAGGCTTTTGGCTTTTTGCTGAGCTTTACGCTGCTGGTGCGGGCCTTTCTACCCCGGCAGGTTGCCGTTACCCCCAACCTGGAAGATCGTAAATTTCTCGAAACTTATTTAGCTCTCTCCTACCGCGATTACCAGCTTCAAATGCTGGTAAACCTAGCAGAAACCTACAACGCTAACAAGCAACGGCTGGAGGACGTTTCTCAAAGCTTAAAATATGCCGCTTACACCACCTGGAGCACAGCTGCTATTATGCTGGTACATACTCTGATGACCTATTTCCAGGTTAGCCAATAGGCTCGATCCCATGGATTGCTGACTGCATCAACTCTTAGCATCCTCTAAAGTACTAGCGAAAATTTGGCGTATGGATGGCGAACAGGCCGAAACCGTGCTAGATAAGCGCATTAGCTTACCTGAACCGGATATAGAAAACATCACGGTTCTGACGAAAAGTCTGCCAAACGAACCGATTTTACCCTGGCATCACTTTGATTCACCCTGGTTGGAGCGGGAAGAGGCCACTACAGAGGAAGCTGAATCTGAAGTGCAAGAACCAGAGGCAGAGACAGAAGATTCTGAGCAATTGACCCTAGAGCTGGAATTAGAACTGCCACCGATCGAGCAAGTTCCTGACTCGATTGAGGCTCCATCCATTGCTCCTCCAACTGATATTTCCAAGGCAGAAGCAGAAAGCGACTAAAAGCAAAAGCCACTTACCGTCCTGAGTTTCTACACTCTGAATTTCTACGGCCTGAATTGCTAGGATTGAAGCCATTTTAGGGTTTTGACTGGGGATCTAGACCGTCCCGAAGGGCATCCCCTAACGTGTTAATACTCAAAACAGTTAGGAATACCGCCAGGCCAGGAAAAATAACCACATGGGGAGCGCTCTCCATATAGTTTTGAGCATCGAACAACATTCGACCCCAGGTTGGGATATCGGGAGAAAAGCCCAAGCCCAAAAAGCTCAAGGTGGATTCCGCCAAAATTGCATTTCCTACAGCCAGCGTTGCCGCTACAATCACTGGGCCAAGGACATTAGGAATTAGGTGGTCTCGCACCAAACGCCAGGGGCTCGCTCCGAGCGCAACTGCCGCTTGCACAAAGTTTCTCCCCTTCAAACTAAGGAAGCCTGCTCGTACCAGCCGAGCAACGGACATCCAGTTCAAGCCACCAAGCACACCAACAATCAGCAGGAAGACGCCCAGTTCAGGGCCTACCGCTTTACGAACAGGCTCACCAAACAGGTAAATCACCAAAAGCACAAGTGGCAGTTGAGGCAACGACAGAAACAGATCTGTCAAACGCATTAATCCACCATCCACCCATCC
>DATNQF010000075.1:0-45194 GCA_036702855.1 Trichocoleus sp.
CTCAAGAGTTCTATTGTAGCGCTGGACCCTGTTCTTCCCCGGATACTGATGGGAGTTCTAAAAGGCGATGAAGCTGTGCTGCTAGTGCTTCTGGACTAAAGTGAACCAGCACTTCTTGGCGCAGCCAAGCTCCCTGACAACGAGGATCTTCTCCTTTTAAGATTTCCAGACAAGCAGCCGCAACAGCTTCTGGATCTCGATGGGGTACACGCCACCCCAGACGACCATCCTGAAGTGGGTCAGCTGAACCATCTGCATCTCCAGAAAGTACAGGGATGCCGCAAGCCATTGCTTCTAGGTAAACAATACCAAAGCCTTCCTGCGAAGGCATGACATAGGCATCGGCAATCCGGTAGTGCTCAACCAGTTGCTCAGTTGGGACGAAGCCAGCAAAAACAACACGATCAGCAACACCCAAATCCTGAGCCAATTGGGCCAAGCGAGGCTGATCATCGCCTCGACCAATTACCAAATATTTGACATTAGGAAAGACAGTTGCGATCGCAGGCAACGCGCGAATGGTGACATCAACGCCTTTGTAAATATCTCCAGGCCAAAGACGAGCCACAGTCATCAAAACCCGAGACCCCTGCAAACCATACCGTTGAATCAGTTCCAGATTAGGCTCTCCTGGCTGAAACTGCTGGCTGTTTACAACGCAGGGCAGCAAGGCCAGCTTAGCCAGGGGTAAATCATTAGCTGAGCTGGCTAAATCTCGGCTGTAACGGCTGATGGTCCAAATGCTATGGGCTTGTTGCAAAGCAGTACGCTCTCCCATTGGGAGGGGGAACCAGACTTCCTTGCCGTAGGTCATCACTGTATAGGGAATCTGGAGCCAGCTGCACAATTGGCGGATGAGGGGAGCTAGTCTTATGTGCCCGCAAATGACTCGCTGGGGACGATGCTGCAACAAGTGAAAGGCCAGGGCAACTGCCAACTTTAAACGGCCTAGCTGAGCGATGGGAGTGGCTAAATAGTGAAATTGAAGAGCTTTTCCTACTAGAGGGTTGTCAACCTCCGGCCCATCTCGTAACAAAAATACGTCGGCTGGCGGCGAATCAGGATGAGACAGATAAGCCTGCAGCACATCCTTCACATAGGACTGAATACCCCCTTCGCGGCTAAAGACTTCCAGAAACACAAAGGTATAGGCTGACTGCCGACCTGTAACTGATTGGGCATGAGCAGGCTCAACAGACATTCTGAGCAAACAGACTTCCTCTTAATACGCTGTATCTAAAAAAGGGCTGTGATGCTGCAAGAACTCAGCACCCTCATTAAACAGAGACGCAGCGGAAAAGGCAATTCAAACCCTTAAGTAAACTGCGGTTCAGGAGCCGACTGAACAATCGAAAGGCAGTTGCGGCCATCTTTAACCCGCTGGTATGTCACCCGATCAGCTAATCGTCGCAACAAAAACCAGCCATATCCCCCTTCGAGTAAGGCTCCGGGTTCCGGTTCCTGGAGTGCTTCGGGATCAAAAGGTTGACCGTGATCCCAAATGCGAATTTCAATGCGATCGCGCCCGAGCGCCAAATCAATGTTGATCTTTGTGTCGGGTGGCAACTCAGCATGAGCATGACGCACCGCATTGGTGAATCCTTCCGTCAACGCAATCGACAGGCGATCCACATACTTACTAACCCAGGTTGTATCAGCATCCCAGGACCGACAAACGTCCTTAAACCAGTACTGAACCTGAGTAAGGACATCCAAACGACTTGAAACCACGAGATGTTCTTGCTTCACCTTTCCCCCGGTTTTCTCTAGCCAACGCTACATAGAGATTGCCACAAATTACCAAGTCCACTTCAAGAACAGAAAATTTTCTTCAGACAAAACTTTAGTTGTGGACTTGAATAAGGAATGAACGCTGCTTACCGGATGCACCCCCACCCTCATATTAGGACATTGAAAGCATCAAAGAACAAGCCTGTGCCAGGGGCTTTAACCCAGCACAGGCTTTGCATCGATACAAAATTCAACGAGGTCTAGAACAATCCCAAAGTCAATGACTTGCTAATGGGAAAGGTCGCGCCAATACCTAACCAGAGGGTGACTAGTGTCCCAATCATGAAAAAGGTGGTAGCCACTGGACGGCGGAAGGGGTTTTGAAACTTGTTCACACTTTCAATGAAGGGAACCAGCATCAATCCCAAGGGAATTGCGGTCATTGCCCCAATACCCAACAGTTTGTTAGGTACAATCCGCAAAATTTGGAAGGTGGGGTACAAATACCACTCGGGCAAAATTTCTAGGGGAGTTGCGAAGGGGTCAGCAGGCTCTCCTACCAAAGCAGGATCTAGAACTGCCAATCCAACACAGCAGGCAATCGTGCCCAGAATCACGACAGGGAAGATGTAGAGAAGGTCATTTGGCCAGGCAGGCTCACCATAATAGTTATGGCCCATGCCCTTCATTAACTTCTCTCTTAGCTGAGGATCGCTTAGATCCGGCTTCTTAATTGTGGCCATGTCTAAACCGTTTTCTCCAAGTAGGTACAGTTTTAGCAGTGTTTATTGCTGCGGTCAAAGTCCTAGTCAAAAGCGCCTTGCTTAGAGAAGCGACTTACAAAGGACCAGAAATACCCTGCTTACGAATCATCAGGAAGTGCAGCAGCATGAAGACCGCAATTGCCCAGGGCAGAACAAAGGTGTGAAGGCTGTAGAAACGAGTTAAGGTCGCTTGGCCCACAGCATCGCCACCACGCATTAGTTCAACAATGGTAGTGCCCACTACGGGGATGGCACCAGGTACACCAGAGACGATCTTTACGGCCCAGTATCCCACTTGATCCCAGGGAAGGGAGTAGCCGGTCACACCAAACGTAACAGTAATCACAGCCAAGGTAACGCCAGTTACCCAAGTCAATTCACGGGGCTTCTTGAAGCCACCCGTCAGGTAAACACGGAAGACGTGGAGAATCATCATCAGCACCATCATGCTGGCAGACCAGCGGTGAATGGAGCGGATGAGCCAGCCGAAGTTAACCTCATTCATCAGGTACTGAACCGAGCTGAAGGCTTCGGTTACAGTCGGCTTGTAATAGAAGGTCATTGCGAATCCAGTCGCGAACTGGATTAGGAAGCAGGTCAGGGTGATACCGCCCAGACAGTAAAAAATGTTGACGTGAGGCGGCACGTACTTGCTGGAGATATCGTCAGCCAGGGCCTGAATTTCCAGCCGCTCGTCAAACCACTTATAGGCTTTAGAGTCTGTAACTTGCTTAGTAAACATGAAGCGGGAAGCCCGATAAATCAATGAATTGCCGTCAATAAAAAATGTAACATAGTCACCCCTGTCAAGGTGATCGAAATACCCTGATTTCAACGGCTTCACAAGGGTGAAGTGCTCCTTTTTAACTCCCATTTGCCATCCCATACGCCATCTGAGCGACTTTAGGTTGGTGGCGTGGAAACTTGGATTCTTTATCAGGCTTGAAATATAACTTTACATTTTTCGTATTTAGTGCCTCTGCTACACCGCTGCCCCTTTCCCGGCTTAGGCTCTCGTACCGCCCTCGTGCTAAGGATTTTGACGGTTGGCCTGTGGCATATCAGTTTACTTAGCTCACTCAACGCGAATGCTTAAATACCTAATAAGATAAAAACCCAAGATGAGAACCCGTTTTCAGATTTGCCCGTATGCCTCACTGATGAGCACTTCATCTGAGCTTTCGGCCTATAGCAGACACTCTCTAGAACAGGGATTTATCATAAGAACATATGAGAACACGTTTACGAACTGTTATCTTTGGCTTGGTCTTGCTGGGGCTCCTGTGGCTTGGCATTGGGCATGGCCCTGCCTACGCCTTGTCGGATGAACAAAACCTGGTGGCCGAAGTCTGGCGGATCGTTAACCGTGCTTACTTGGATGAGACGTTCAATCACCAAAATTGGTGGTTTCTTCGCCAGCGAGTCTTGAAACAGTCCCTCAACGACAGAGAGACTACCTACACTGCAATTCAGGGCATGCTGGCAGCCCTAGACGATCCCTACACTAGGCTATTGCGACCAGAGCAGTACCGAAGCCTTCAAACCAGCACGTCTGGGGAGCTAACTGGGGTCGGGCTGCAAATCACTAAGGACGAGCAAGACAAATTTCTTCGGGTAATTGCACCCATCGAGGGTTCTCCAGCAGAGAAGGCAGGCATTCAGCCTAAGGATCAGGTTCTGAAAATTGAGGGTACAGCTACCCCTAACTTGACCCTGGATGAGGCTGCCAGTCGTATGCGTGGACCAGCAGGCAGTAAGGTAACACTCACTTTGCAGCGTCCCAACGAGAGTGAGGCTTTTGACGTGACGCTGGTGCGAGATCATATTACCCTCAACCCGGTGTCTGCTGACCTACAGACAACCCCCAATGGTATGAAGGTGGGTTACTTACGGTTAAGCCAGTTCAATGCGAATGCTAGTGCAGAGTTAGCAACAGCCATCACACGAATGGAAGCTCAAGGTGCTGAGGCGTATGTGCTGGACCTGCGAAACAATCCAGGGGGACTTCTTCAAGCAGGGATTGAAATTGCTCGGCTCTGGTTGGATGAGGGCACCATTGTCTATACCGTCAGCCGTCAAGGGATTCTAGACAGTTTTGAGGCTCACGGCCCTGCCTTAACTAAAGACCCTTTGGTCGTTCTTGTGAATGAGGGAACTGCTAGTGCTAGCGAAATTCTGGCAGGGGCTTTGCAAGATAATGGTCGGGCTCAATTGGTAGGCACAGTCACCTTTGGCAAAGGCCTAATTCAGTCTCTCTTTGACCTGTCGGATGGAGCGGGGCTAGCAGTAACTGTGGCTAAATATGAAACCCCAAATCATCACGATATCAATCGCTTGGGCATTACTCCTGATCGTGTTGTAGACGTTAAACCCCTCGCTCGTGATGTATTTGGGACCAACCATGATCCCCAATATCAGGCGGCGCTGGATGTATTAAGCGCATCTTCTGTCATTGCTGGTGTCTCCTAGCTGGTGTCTCCTAAAACAGCCCGTTCTTACCACGATCCCTTGTATGGGGCCATTACTCTCGATGCTAGTGATCCCACTGAAGCGCTGCTCATTCAACTGATTGATACGCCTCCCTTTCAGCGGTTACGGCGGATTCGACAGTTGGGGCCAGCTAGCCTCACGTTTCATGGGGCAGAAAGCTCTCGGTTTACCCATTCTTTGGGCGTGATGGCGCTCACCCGGCGCGCCTTTGACAGACTAGCTCAGCAGTTTCCTGAGTTGCAACCGCACCGCACGGCTGTTCTGTGTGCTGCACTGTTGCATGACATTGGCCATGGCCCTTTCAGTCACACCGCTGAGGAAATTTTTGGGATTCATCATGAGTATTGGACACGCCGCATTGTTCGAGATGTGCCTGCAATTCGAACTCTGCTAGATGGAGTTTCCTCTCAGTTCTGGCAGACTATTGAGCAAATTTATACTCATGAGCATAGTGTTCCGTTTGTCTGGCAACTAATTTCCAGTCAATTGGATTGCGATCGCCTCGACTATCTTCTGCGAGATAGCTATTTCACAGGGGCCAGCTATGGGCATCTGGATCTTGATCGGATTTTGATGGCGATGGAATATGATCCCAACAGTCAACAGCTCGTCGTTGCTCACAAAGGCCTAGCAGCGATTGAACACTATTTAGTAGTACGCTACTTCATGTATGCCCAAGTCTATAATCACCCCAAGAATCTGTCGGCCACCTGGATTTTGGAGCAGGCTTTTGGTCGTGCCCGCGAACTTCTAGCTCAAGGAGCCTTGGAGGCTGACGCCACAGTACGAGCTTGGTTAACACAAGCTCAGGACAAGCTAGCGTTAGAGACTTACCTTGCTGGAAATGACTTGGTATTTGGCTACCACTTACAGCAGTGGCAAGGGCACACAGACTGCTTGCTTGCTGACTTTTGCCGCCGTTTCCTGAACCGAGACTTGCTGAAATCATTGGAGGTGACCGCCCTTCTGCCGACGGTACAGGAACAGTTCTTAGCGGAGACTCGCCACCATTTGCTAAACCTTGGCATTGATGGCGCTCGCTATAGCAGCCTGCGCCATATTTGGAGCAAAGGATATACCCTCTATCAACGGGGTATCAAACTGCATCGCGACGATAGGTTGCAAGATATCAACCAAGTATCGCCATTAGTCCAGACGCTGACCCAGCCCTCAGAGCGAGTCTGGCTGCTATACCCCCGAGAAATCAAGGACTGGGTGCAGCAGCAGTGGACCCTCTATAGTAGTGGCTCAGCTTGACCCAAGGTAGCTAGATCGAGAGCCTTGAGTTCAGCATGGGCATTGGCAATGCTTCGCTCTCCCCGAAGAGCGCCGGTGTTCGCTCCTGGGCAGAGATACGAGAGCGTTTCTGCTGAAAATTCCGTTCGCAGCCGCTCGACCTGCTGTAACTGCCGTGGCCAGTGAAAGGTTTTAGAGAACCGTAGCGGTACTGGGTGACCTTGGCGGTCGGGGAGCAAATGCCGCCCTGTAAACAGCACTCCTCCATAAGCTGGGTAATAAAGACAGGCCGAACCAGGGGAATGACCCGGTGTCCAGAGGGCACGGCAACCGTCTTTAAAAACGAATTCCTTTGAGAACGCGGTGATTGGCGTCTCTGGTAGCAAGTAAGCTTCTTGTTCTTGAATGACCAGTTCACATCCCAGAGCTTGATGTATCTCCCGAGCTTTGCCGATAGCTCCCCGGTGTGTCAAAAATAGCCACCGGACTCCTCCCTGATTGCTTAAAAATTCCTGAGTTGAATCCTCCCAAGCAGGGGCATCCACTAGCAAATTGGCAGCTTGACCGTTAGCATCCTTCTCTACGATGAGATAACTAGTTCCTCCCAAAGTATCCCGATTAGGGGAAAAGGCAAAAACGGTCTCAAAGACGGAACGGGGGGGCTTGGGGTGAGTAAGGAAGGCCATGCGAGATTATGTCAGGTTCCCTAGAAAAAAGTTAAGTTTTGAGACAGACAAGTGCACCACTCTCTGAGCCAATTTAACCGGGAGTGGCTATAGCGCCTAGCAATAGGGATCATAGGTGGAATTGCGACCCCCGATGCTTTCTGCTTTATAGAAAGATGAGGCATCATGGGAGACTGAGGCTTCTGATCTGCGTACCCTTGCTTAAACAAACTTCCTAATGTTGTTTCTTTGGCTGATTCTGCTAAGTGCTTTTACTTATTTTGTGATTAAGCGCAGCGTCGCTAACATCACACGCACACCAACCTGGCTGCTGTGGCTAGTGATGATGCTACCTGCCTTTACCCTGGTCGGTTGGATTATGGTTCAAGGGACAGATAAGCCTGCGCCACCGGGACTTTTAATTACCCTATTTGTGGTGTGTCCTCTGCTCTACTGGTTTCTGATCCAGTTGGGTCGGCTGCCTACACCTAAATCGGCTGCTCCGCCAATAGAAACTCCAACCCCTAACGCATCAACAGAGCCTGCCAAAGCGCTGCTTCGTCCCATCAACAAAGAAGAAGAAGCGGCTCTACAACATTGCTTTCCTTGGTCAGTCTACTATTTACAAAACATTGAGTACCGCCCTCAGGCAATGATCTGTCGAGGTCAGTTGCGTACTTCTCCTACCGTAGCTTACGAAACCATTCAAGGAAATATCAAAGAGCGGTTTGGCGACCGCTTTTTGGTTGTGTTTCAAGAGGGAATGCAGGGTAAACCGTTTTTTGCCTTGGTGCCAAATCCCCAGGTGCACAGTACTGGAGATCAGCCAGGAAAATCCTTAACTCGTCCTGGCATTGCTGCTGGTTTGTTGGTAATTACTCTATTTACAACAACAGCAGTGGGAGTTTTGATGGCTGGCATTACAGAGGAGCAGTTGCAAGCAACGCCAAGCCTTTTTTTCAGAGGCTTGCCCTATGCCCTCTCCTTGCTGCTGATCCTAGGGTGTCATGAGTTTGGTCACTATTGGATTGCCCGTCGTCACAAGATTCGTGCTACTTTGCCCTATTTCATTCCAGTTCCTTTCTTTCTAGGAACATTGGGGGCATTTATCCAAATGCGATCGCCAGTTCCTAATCGGCGAGCTCTGTTTGATGTAGGGATTGCAGGTCCTCTAAGTGGCTTGGTTGTTGCGGTGCCACTGTTGCTCTGGGGGCTTTCCCAATCCGAGATTGTACCCCTTCCTGAGGAAGCCAGCCTCCTTAACTTTGAGGCAGTTAACCCACAGGCATCATTTTTACTTGCCCTGTTGAGTAAGTTGGCACTTGGAGGTGCCCTTACAGCAAACCAGGCTATTCACCTTCATCCCATCGCAGTTTCGGGTTGCTTGGGGTTGGTGGTCACAGCTTTAAACTTGATGCCTGTAGGCCAGCTCGACGGTGGCCACATTGTCCATGCTATGTACGGCCAGCGAACGGGTGCTTTGATTGGGCAGGTGACCCGGATTTTGATGTTGGTGTTGGTCGCCGTCCATTCTGAGTTTCTATTGTGGGCAATTTTGTTATTTTTTATTCCGGCAGTAGATGAACCTGCTTTGAATGATGTAAGTGAACTAGACAATCGGCGGGATGCATTAGGGCTGGCGGCTTTGGCGCTGCTGGTCATGATTGTGCTACCAGCCCCGCCTCTGCTGACTCGGTTGCTTTTTTAAGAAGCAGCTGTTTTCAGCAAACAAGTCCTGTTAAAGTACCCTGAACTGGCATAGAGGAAGAGGTAGAAAGGGTCATGTCCCATGATGTTACCCAATGGCTAGCAGAGATTCGAACTTTGCAGCGCCAACTCGCTGATACGCAGAAAGAGCGCGACCAGGCTTATACCAGTGCGGCGAATTGGCGCAAGCTTTATGAGACGGAGGCTCGTCAGCGTCGTGCTGAAGCTGAAGCGATGCGATCGCAACTGAAATCTCTAGAAGCCGACCTGAAAGCTGCTCAAAATAATGATCCCCGTCTTAACTTAGCGGCTTTAGAGCAGGATGCCTACGGGGATCCCGCAGAATCCCTAGAAGCCAAACTGCAAGAAACCGTGCGCCTATGTCAGACATTGGCTCAGCAGCTAGAGTCTGAAAAAAACGCTCATGCCATGACCCGGCAAACCCTAACTACGGCCCTGGGTGACACCTTTGACATGCTCAAACCCGAGCAGGGCTCTTCGACCCTGCTTAAGGTTGGCCAGTCCCCCAAAACAGAATCTGCTTAGCCTCTACAGGCTAAGCAGAGATGTAAGCTGAGTGACTGGCCTATAAATGGTTCGCCTAAAATCCCATCGCTTTAGCTAAAGTAATCGGGTCAGCCTCTAAACCTGCTTTGACCTGATTTTGGCTGTGGTTAATGGCAGTATCGGGATCTTTCAAGCCGTTACCTGTGAGCACACAGACGACGGTCGCGCCTGTAGGGATTTGATCTTTAACCTTCAATAGTCCCGCTACCGAAGCCGCACTGGCAGGTTCACAGAAAATGCCTTCTTCCGCTGCCAAAATTCGGTAAGCATCGAGAATTTCTTCATCGGTGACTGCATTAAACTGGCCCTGGCTGGCTTCCTTTGCCGCCACAGCCTTGCTCCAACTGGCTGGATTACCAATGCGAATTGCGGTTGCAAGCGTATGGGGATCAGCAACGGCATGACCTGAGACGAGAGGAGCGGCACCTGCTGCCTGGAAACCCATCATACGGGGGAGGCGGCTGCACTTACCTCGCTGATGATACTCACAAAATCCCATCCAATAGGCCGTGATGTTACCTGCATTGCCCACAGGAATACACAACCAGTCAGGAGCATCCCCCAGCATATCAACCACTTCAAAGGCACCTGTTTTCTGTCCCTCCAATCGGTAGGGGTTGACAGAATTAACGAGGGTGACCGGATAGCTTTTGGACAGTTCTTGCACCATAGTGAGAGCTGCGTCAAAGTTGCCCTTAATAGCTAACACTTCTGCCCCGTATAGCAGCGCTTGAGCTAGCTTACCCAATGCCACATAACCGTCGGGGATCAGCACAAAAGCTCGCATTCCCCCCCGCCGGGCATAAGCAGCAGCAGCAGCAGAGGTATTCCCTGTACTGGCGCAGATGACCGCCTCAGCTCCCTCCTCCTTAGCTTTAGAGATGGCCATAGTCATCCCCCGATCCTTGAAACTTCCAGTGGGATTAAGGCCGTCGTACTTAACCAGAACTCGTACAGAGCGCCCAATGCGCTCCATTAGAGCAGGGGCCGGAATGAGCGGGGTATTCCCCTCACAGAGAGTCACGACAGGCGTGTTCTCGGAAACGGGAAGGTAGGGACGATAGGCCTCAATCAGTCCAGGCCAAAAATTGACCTGGGCATTCTGGGCAAGCGATGGAGTGTTCCCACTGGCAGTTAAGGAATTCAAGCTTAGGGTCACGGTGTCTTCAGACTCAATTACACAACGGTACTCAGCCATCGGTCGAAAGGTTCCCGGCCATGACCGAAGTTCTGCATTTCTCAGTCTACCCTGAGCCTTGAGCGAGTCGGCACTGGATCCGAGCGGTTAAGCCAGTTGGCGAACCGACACAGGCAGTTCAGCCAAATCGATCGACAAATCGATACTATCGAATCTAGACATTGAGGTTAAAATACCTTAACGTTCCCTGGTAAGCACATTTCTCTATTGGTGTGAGTGGCAATGAACGCTCAAGTTGATCTACCCAATGTTGGGTCATCTGATAACGAGATCGCGGCTAGACAGGATTCTTCCCCAGCAGAAACAGCTCCCGCAGCAGACAGCCGAATTTGCTGGATTGAGGTTAAACAGTATCCTTACCAACCAGACCATCAAGTAGAGTTACTGCATCTACAGGCAGAAGCAGATGCCTTGTTGCTGCAGTTACAAGCCGTAAGCCAAAAAAGATTGACGTTAGAGAGCTCAAAAAGTAATCGCTAAAGCTAGGGCTACCAATGCGCTACTTCTCCCAGGATTCGCTATCCTACTGGGAAGATGTGGGGAGTTGCTATGTCACGGAAGCTTTCAAATCGCCAAATTGGTCTAGTCCTGGCAGGAAGCGTGTTGCTGGCCTTGGGGATAGGCAGTGGAATTCGATTACTTACGGCATCAAACACGGAATCGTCCCCCAAGGAAACACCCTTGGTAGCGAATTCTGAGCCTGATTCATCGACTCCAGTGTTTCAGGGGGGGGCATTTGTACCTTCCACTCAGTCCTTGAGACTTGCTGATCCAGGACTGCTCCGCTCGACTCCTCAGGAAGCCCGCATACAAACAATTGCAACGGGCCGCCCTGACCCATTTGCCTCTATTGTGCAGCCTAGTTTGACCCCTAAAAGGCCTCAGCCTGCTGGGGCATCGACTAACGTGACACCCCCTTCTCCGACACCAAAGCAGGTTCCAACGCAGACCTTGCCGGTCATTCCGGTGACGGCTACTCAAACCTTGCCACCCCTACCAAACGTGGTACCGCCTCCCTTACCGAGCTTAGGGCCAGTGGCGGTAGTACAACCCCTTGGGATGGTCGGTACGGATAGTGCGACTTCTCCAGCTTTAAGCTTGGTGGATCGCATTGAGATTAGTGGTGTGGCTCAAGTTGGTAGCCAGGTAAACGTGATTGTGAAGGAACCAGGTTCCTCCGTCAGCCGCTATGTCCGGGCCGGAGATGCGATCGCAGGGGGGCAGGTGAGAGTCAAGCGCATTGATATGTCTAGCGCCGAACCTCAAATCGTGCTGGAATACAATGGCAAAGAATTTTATCGCTCTGTAGGCAGTGCCACTTTAGCAGGGCTGATGTAGGGTAGACGAAAGAGCCGATTTGTCGGGTCTTGAATTGCAAGGGTATTGAATTTCAGTGAACCATGCGCTTTCTCGATCCCAAAGGACAGTCGGGTCGTTCGGCTGAGCCTCGCCAGGTGCTGCGTCTAGATAACAGCAGCACCTATCTCTGTCCAGTTTGCCGCCACGGTGAAATTGAAGCAATGGCCCTTATGGATGCCTTTGCTTGTAACTTCTGCCGTCATATCTTTGAAGCGAATCTAGAGCAGCAAACAGTTCATGTTGTAGACAGCAGCCAGCCAATGACCTGGCGCTGGATTGGAAATCGTTGGCAAAGTGTTTACCAGGGTCAATGGGACATGACCTTGATGCTCTGGGTTGTCGTAGTTGCGCTTGTTATTGTGCCAGCCGGGCTAGTGGCGACATCTGCTTATGTGTTTCCGCCTCTAGAAGGCAGCCCAGGAGAACAGCTACCGCTGTATTGGGCTGCTGGCACGCTCATTATTCATCTGCTGATGGTTCTCTGGCTGCTAGCGGAGTACTATCAAGCACCCCTGTATGTTTCTGCCAAAATCCGGTTACGCCACTGGATAGAGCAACTTTCGCGAGAGTGAAGTGCGTTGGGGTAAACAGGATTGGAACCCTAAGGCCTTGACCATCTTAATATGGTCAATTCCTGCTTCTAAATAGACCTCGCCCTCCTCTTGAAAGCCAAGCTTTTGATAGAAGTTGATAGCGTGGCACTGAGCTGAGAGGCGCACTTGGGCGTGTCCCTTCTCGGTAGCTGCTTGCAGCAGTTGTCCCATAATTAGCTTACCGATGCCTTGATGGCGCATTGGACGACGCACCGCTACCCGGCCAATGTGACCATTGGGCAATAACCGTCCTGTGCCCACTGCTTGCCCTTGGTAATAAGCCAAAACGTGAATGCATAGAGGATCCCATCGATCAATCTCTATTTCTGCCGGGACGTGCTGTTCCTGCACAAAGACTTCGTGGCGAATGTAATGGATTGTTTCTTTATAGATCCGATAATCAACAATTTCGGTACAAATCATACAGGGAATCAAAGTAGATGCTATAAGCAACCCCATAGTCGCAAATATTTGCCGTGGGGTAAATGGGACGGAACCCCTTTGCTAGATTTTCTCTAGAAATTTTTGGGTTTTTCCTAACTGCGCTCTTGAAAACAGCACTATCAGCCAGGTAGAAAATACCCTTAATAGGGTTGTCAGGTTGGGCCGCTCAGTTACGTCTGACAAGTCTGGTCAAACTAGTGGTGATGAGTGCCCAGTGGACTTCAGTGCTAAAGCCATCAGCCTTAGCCGCTCAAAACCTTCTGCAAGAAACTTTTTACATCAAATTCTCGTCTAAGATTTCTAGACTCTAGTGATCTCCTTAGAACTCCTTGCAAACATCTTTGGGTAGAAGCCATAGGGTGAGATTACCGCGTAGAGTCAGAAAAACTGTGTTTTTAATCAGTTGCTGGAGGTCAGGCAGCATGGTGTCTAGTATTCGTATCGTCGGCTATTTTGCTCTAGTCGGTGGTCTTGGGCTGCTGACTATTCCCCTTTCAGGGTTGCCAGGTCTAGCTCAATCATCAACCCCAACTTCCTCTGAAGCGCCAGCATCCACCAGTACCCCTACCTCTTCTGGTGAAGGTCAATCCTCCGACTCTGGATCTAACACTGCAACGTCTGATCGCCGCTTTGCTTGCCAAGTGCAAAACGGGCAACACACAGTGATGTACCTGCCACAAAGTCAGCCTGATTCAGGCTACCCTTGGGCCATTCCTGAAGATATGGGAAGTGCTTGGCCTGCCGAACGCCGATGTCAGGAAATCAGTAGGCGTTTAGAAACCTACCGCCCAGATGGCCTGGTTGAAATGCAAACGGGCGTAGAAAATGGCTACAACACCGTCTGTGTGACTACAGAAAAAGTACCAGGCTGCCGGATTGTATTTACAGTACCTCCGGGTCAGGATCCAAGGGCAACTCGCGATCGCGTTTTTAACAACTTGACTATCGCTGACCGGGGAGATGCAACTCAGGGAGTCAACACCTTTACTGAAGGCGGCAGCCCTATTCTCGATCAGCTTGGTAATATCCTTAACTTGCCTGGTTCAGGTCGTGCAAATCCAGCAAGTGGCCTTGCTGGCATTAACCTTAAACCCTTTCTCGCGCCCTCGGATGGGGGGACGGGAACTCGCTTAGCCCCTAGTAATGCCCCAGCGGGAAGACCACTCAATCCAGATCTATTCCGCTAGGGCAAAAAGGCATAGGAGACCCCGCGATGAGATGGGAAACTGGACGACGCAGCGTCAACATTGAAGACCGTCGAGGGGCGGGGGGCGGGGGGCGAGGTATGGCCGTTGGTGGCGGTTTGGGTACCGTGGTTCTGGCGCTAATCGTGGCGTTTCTCGGCGGCGATCCCATTGCTGTGCTGACAGGGGGCGCTCCTGCTGGGGGGGACTACTCCCAAATTCCCTCCGGTGCGACCTCGCCCGAAGAAGAGCAACTTGTCGAGTTTGTGAGCGTTGTCCTGGGCGATACCGAAGATACTTGGAATCAGATTTTCCAGGAGCAGATTGGGCAACCCTACCAAGAACCCAGTTTAGTTCTGTTCTCAGGTTCTGTGGATTCTGCCTGCGGGTTCGCCCAAGCGGCGATGGGTCCGTTTTACTGCCCTGCTGATCAAAAGATTTACATTGATCTGAGCTTCTATGAAGACCTAAGAACGCGCCATCAAGCTCCTGGCGATTTTGCCCAAGCCTATGTCATTTCCCATGAAGTGGGGCACCACGTTCAGAATCTACTGGGCATTTCCGATCAAGTTCATCGGCTTCAGCAACGCGCCAGTAAGACCGATGCTAACCAACTTTCCGTGCGGCTAGAACTACAGGCAGATTGCTTTGCTGGGGTTTGGGCTAACCATGCCCAAGAAGCGCGGCAAATCCTTGAGCAGGGCGACGTTCAAGAAGCGCTGAATGCCGCTAGTCAGATTGGTGATGATCGGCTCCAGATGGAATCTCGCGGCTATGTCGCCCCTGATTCGTTTACCCACGGCAGTTCGGAGCAGCGTGTTCGCTGGTTCCAGCAGGGTATTCAAACAGGTCAGATTGAGCAGTGCAACACCTTTGATGTTGCGAACCCCTGATCTTGAGAATGGCCTAATGCTTTTTGGTCCTTCTGCTGACCAGGGGGACAACTTTGGGAACGCCTATAAAAATTTGGAGCTAAATCAAGCCTAACCAACAACAACGCCAAAGCGGGCTAACAGCCAAAGAAGCACGCCGTTGACAATGCTAAGTGCGATCGCACCTAAGATTGCGCTCCAAATACCATGTCTCAAGCTAAAACCGTCAACTAGCTTAGCCGTTGCCCCAAAGACAAGAGCGTTGATTATCCAAAGAATGAGATAAGAAACACCAAGGCTTAAAACCACGAAAAGTGGCATCCTCAAAAAACCAAAAATAAGCCCTGCTAGACCATTAAGAATTCCAAAAACAATGCCTGACTGTAATGCTTTCCCAAAGCTACTAACTTCAACTCCTAAAGGCGGAATCTTGGAAAGAATTACTAGGCTAATCGCTGTGACGACAGCAACCACTAAGAAAGAGATTAAAAAACCCATGCTTTATGCCCCAGAAGTTATTACTTTAATGCTAAAAACTCAGAACCTAATATGTCAGTAAGCTACGGGCAAGTCAAGCTCAGATTTCACTAAAAGCGTCCGGTTAGTAAGCTCTTGGCTCCGTATAGTGAACTACGCTTTGTAGAACTTTAAGATTACAAAGACGGGTCTCTACTGGGTTACTCTCCCCTCAGTTGCTGATTTGGCTGATCAAACCTTTCCGTAACGGAATATAGAAATTGAGAAACCAGTTGTTTAAGGCTTGTTCTGTCTCAGATTGAACACCTCTAATGAAGTTGTCATTTTGTGATCAGTTTCCCAGCCGCAGCTAGGTAACTAATGGCCCAAATCTAACAGCATCAGGACAATTAGGTTCTTGGTTCCACCCATCTGATAGCGCATCCCCCTGGGGTTTAAGGCCAAGGTATTTCCTAAAAGCTCAAACATTTGTCCTGGGGAGCTTCCTAATTAGAGCAATTGTTAGATACCTTAAAGTTAGGTATGAGGAGTCTGCAACAGACATGTTTAAGAAGCGGCATCTTATTCCCCGAATCAATTCTTCCTTGGATCAGGAAGTGTCCGGCCAGTTTCAGCCTCTGCCTGATTTAGCAGGTCTGGTTGAAGGGAGTGATGCTGCAGTGCCTTTTCCAGATACGATTCTCTACCCACCGCACGCCAAGACTACGCCTTCTTGGCGTTGGCTACTAATAGCGTTTGCAAGTTCCTGTGCCGCAGGTGGTATCGCGATTGGTGCCTTTCTCTGGTTAATCAACCTGCCTCCTAACGTAGACTGCGAGAATCCCTCCACCTCGTCTACTGAACGAGCTCAGCTATATTGCGCTCAAGTTGCTGCAGAATCAGGCGAGCTTTCTGATATCGTTGCTAGCTTAGAGTTACTGGGGCAATGGACACCCGATCATCCTCTCTACAGTGAAGTTCAGCCTTTAGTGAATCAATGGTCGGAAACAACTCTGGCCGCGGCCCGAGAGAAATTAGACCAAAGTGACCTTAACGGTGCGATCGCACTTATTAATCACATTCCCCGCTCCAGCCCTAGTTATGACCTAGCTCAAGCTGAATTGGCAGAGTGGCGTCAGGATTGGCAGAGGGGTGAGGCGATCTACGCCAAGGGGCAGGAAGCCCTGAAGAAGAAGGATTGGGGTACCGTCTCTAATCAAATATTGGCCCTAGCGGAGGTCAGCAACGGCCCTTGGGTCACCGAGAAGGTTCAGAGCCTCTCCCGACAAGTTCGACAGGAGAAACAAGCTCAGCGCTTGCTGGCCCAGGCTGTAGCCACTGCTGCTCCCGGTGGTATTGATCGCTTGAGTGGAGCTCTTCGAGCCGCGAGCCAGATCGAGCGGGATACCTATACATGGAAAGAAGCTCAACCCTTCATGGACAACTGGAGCGACCAACTGTTGTCGGTCGCAACCGACAAATGGTATGCAGCCCAACTGGATGAAGCTGTTTCCCTTAGCCGCCGTGCCGCTCTCAACCCGAAGCGTGAGCAAGTTGCCCAGGACCTGATTTGGCTCAGCCAAGCCCGAAAGCTAGCTCTAAAAAGCGTCTCTGATTGGCGAACCTCTCCCGAGCAGATCATGGGGCTTTACCAGGCTATGCTTTTAGCCAATCAAGTTGGCCCAGAAAGCCGCTTTCACCCCCAGGCCCAATCCAGTTTGAACACCTGGAAGGTACATCTTCAAGACTTAAGCCAAATTCAGGTAGCTCAAACGATAGGCCGCTTCCAAAATCGAGAAGTGCTAAAAGTTGCGATCGCAAGTGCAAGTGCTGTTCCACCCGATCACCCTCGACGTCAGCAAGCCCAAACTTTAGTCTCCCATTGGGCTAGAGAAATTCAACGTATTGAAGACCGCCCCTACCTAGTTCAGGCCGAACAACTTGCTCAAGCGGGGAGTATCGGCGGTTTGAAAGCTGCAATTTCGACAGCTAGCCAGATTCAATTGGGCCGAGCCCTCCGCCCAGATGCCCAAAACTGGATTTATGTCTGGAATCATCAAGTTGAAACTCTACAAGATCAGCCTATCCTTAATCGCGCTCGGGCTTTTGCGGCTGAAGGCAATCTGGTACAAGCTATTGCCGAGGCTCGTTTAATCCGTGCTGACCGCCCTCTGTTTGAGTCTGCCCAATCCGAGATCTGGGCTTGGCAATCCCGCATCCGGGCTCTCGAACTGGCTCAAATACGAGCCCGTCAAGCAGAGCGAGAGGCCCTCCAACCTAAAGAACGATCCCCTAAGCCTGAGACTAAAACTTCAGCGTCTCCAGAAGTTGCCCCCACCTCTACCCTAGCGCCAGAGTCAGATCCCGCTCCTCAGTGGTCTGAGCCGTATTCAAATGAGGAGGATACTGATACGGGGCGTTTGCCAACCCGAATTGAAACTGTCCCTGCAGAAGTACTACCGCCAATTGAAACCGCTCCTGTCCAACAGCGCCCTCAAGTACCCATAGTAGAGTCAGGGGGTGCACCAGCCCCATTGGCTGAACCAGCTCCCATAGATGTTCAACCTCCAGCACCGTTAGCGCCTGCACCAACTTTCCAGCCCGACCCGATTGACTTTGCCCCACCTGTAAAGGGTGACTCTTATCCGCAAAGCTCGAGGCTGAAAACGGAAGCTTCGGATGAGCCTGTGGGTGCCAGCATTGTTTATGCCGGATCCCTATACGCCGGTTGGTAGCTTTCGGTACTAGGTGAACGAGACTCGTAGTGGACTGACAAGCCTAAAGCTGTGCATTGTCATTGCGTAGCTTGCTTCTCGCAGAGTGCAGAGCGCTGGCGCAGCTATGCCCGTAGGGCTATAGCAATCCCGGTACAGCAGATCTTGGGCGGAGATTGCTATAGGCAAGGGTATGGCTGCACTTTTCTTGAATGCCCTTGGGCTATGCGCAAGCTCGCAATGACACAGACTTAATGCCTTCTTTGAGTCTTGTCAGTCCAGTAGAAACTATTTGGACATCACATGGGAAAGATCCAGAGTGCCAAAGTTGAGACTTAGGGCGACGTTCAAATTCTCCAAAACGCTAACTAACCAGGCAACCGTGTCGCGGGTTGCTGATTCGTAGTGATTAAACAGGGTGGAGAAGCGGCGCTCTAGATAGGGTTTAACCTTCCGGCAAATGAGCAAAATCCTCAGTAAAAGCCCTGTTGTCCAAATAGGGCCTAGATTGTTGATCAGGTCTACAAAGACAAAGTGTTGGCTACCGCTATTGCTATCTACTACCAAAAAGTTACAGAGCTGACTACAGGTGCGTACAAGCAGAAAATCATCGAGGGGCTTGCTATCACTGTCAGTATAGGTACGCATTAACTGGTCGCTGAGCAATCGATTAAACTGGCGGCGACCATAGCTCGGATCAACGCCAGCAATGATGTAGTCATACAAGTTCTGCTTGAAATCTTTGTAAGACATACCCTGGCAACTATGGGACATAAAGCGCTGAGCAACATCCCGATAGCTGCGGCCATCCCCAACTTTGCCAGAGAACTGATTGAGAGAGGCCACTAAATCCCGGTCTGTTAACAAGGTGGGATTATCTATGGGTCTTAACTGCTCAACTGACTGATTTGCCCCTTGACGTGATAACCGAGAATGGCGCACCCGATAATTGACGTAATGAAACAAATCCATCTCAAACCGACGCTGCACCTCTGCCTGCATACGGCGAATGTGCTGCTGATGCTCTAGATCACTGTCTTCAGTTACTAAACAGTACTCATAGAGGTACGGATATCGATTAATAAGAGTCCCTAAAGGCTTTGATCCCGCGTTTTCCTCTCGGGGAATGCGACGCTGCGCCCGCGCTTCGATTACTCGGGCCAACCGTTTTAGGGTTAAATATTGCTCCGTCTCTAAAAATTCTCGATTGATCTGTCGCAGCTTACGAACCGGGCGGCTTCTAGAGTACTCAGTAACACGACTGGTGGGAGTTTGTTCAAAGAGGGCTACTAAAGCAGGGATAGCCGATTGGTGCTGAATTTGAGCTTGCCAACGGTTAATTAGGATGTGACAGGCTCGATTGAGAACATAACGAAAATATTGATCGACCTCTGGCCCTGCCAAAATTTCATCTAAAGCTAAGGCAATGTCCCTATCTGGATAGCCAACGCCATCTACAAAAAGGGCTTGAAACCGGGGAATGAGTTCCTCCGGAGTCATCATGGCAACACAACCCAGTAGATGGTCATAGAGACGCTGCTCATCTGGTGTAGTGTTTCGGTTGTGATAGTCAGACCAGGAGTTCACAGTGTCTACCGCCCTTGCCCGTGTTCGAAGGCTGCTAAATAGGGTTAACCAGAAAAAGTGGACATAAGGTTTGGAACACTAAAGACTGGTTGATGGAGAGATATACCTTTAGCCCACCAACCGCTTTCTTATATTTAAGGATTAAAGGTTTGAAAAAACGTCAGTCTTTACACCAGATCAGTGGGTTAGGTTCCTCTACGCTACTACGTGAAAACCCCAGCTGAGTGGCATCGATCGATACTTGGATGAAAGATCTGATGAACCTTCACGAGAAGATGTAAGTACACTGTGAACCGAGAATTAGCTCGGTCTGCTCAAAGTGGTAAATGGCAGTCTTCTTAGAAAATTCCAGGAGGTTTTTCTCGTTTTACATTTCACACAGTCGATAATCTTAGATGCAATTCAAGTGTTTCTTGCTATACCACTGAGCTATAGGCTCATAAGGGAAGGGCAAGAGATCAAACTATATTTTTGGAACTAGGGGTCACGCATGGTTTTTCAGGTTACATTGCAGCAATTAGCTCAGCTCTTGCAAGCAAAATCTCAGGCTTTCCCCCTAGACGCTGCCAATATTCTTGTTGAAAACATTACAACTGATACTCGGTTTTTAAGGGCAGGAGATGTGTTCCTGGCGCTACGAGGCACTACTTTCGATGGGCACCAGTTTGTAGCCGATGCGATCGCACAAGGAGCTAGTGCCGCCATTGTGGATCAGAGCCTATCAGAAGCCCCTTATCCCCTGTTGCAGGTGCCCAATACCCTAGCGGCTTATCAAACTTTAGGGCGTTGGTGGCGTGAGCAACTGAAGACGCCCATTGTCGCGGTTACAGGATCGGTGGGAAAAACCACAACCAAGGAGTTGATCGCAGCAGCTCTATCCACGCAAGGCCCTGTTCTCAAGACTCAGGCGAACTACAACAACGAAATTGGTGTGCCCAAAACACTGTTGCAACTGGAGCATCAGCACGCTTATGGCGTAGTTGAAATGGGCATGCGAGGGCCAGGAGAAATTGCTCTGTTAACTCAGATTACCCAACCCGATGTGGCGGTTATCACAAATGTCGGAACGGCCCATATTGGCCGATTGGGCTCGGAGCAGGCGATTGCTGATGCCAAGTGTGAGCTTCTGGCTGAAATGCCCTCTAGCGGCATTGCTATTCTCAACCATGACAACGCACGACTTCTGCATACGGCAGAGAAAGTTTGGGCGGGCAAATGCCTTACGTATGGATTGGGGGGCGGTGATGTACAGGGGCGACTAATAGACACAGAAACGCTAGAGGTCGAGGGAGTCCGGCTGCCCCTGCCTCTACCCGGACACCACAATGCCTTGAATTATCTCGCCGCTATAGCCGTTATGCAGGCGTTTAACTTGGACTGGACGAGGTTAGCTCAGGGCCTTACAGTCCAGTTGCCCTCGGGTCGCGCTAAACGATTGGTCTTACCCCAAGATGTGATGGTCTTGGACGAAACGTATAATGCTGGGCTGGAATCTATGATCGCGGCACTGCACCTGCTAGCTGCCACCCCAGGAAAGCGACGTATTGCCGTGCTCGGTACGATGAAAGAGTTGGGCGATCGCTCGGTGGAGTTTCATCATCAAGTTGGTCAAGTCGTGAGCCAACTTGGCCTAGATTGCCTGTTGATTTTGGCAGATCCCGCCGAATCCGATGCCCTGGCATCTGGGGCTTCCACGGTGCCTACTCTACAGTTTTCAGACCAAGCTGCTCTAATTACTCACTTAAAGGCGCTAATACAACCCAGCGATCGCATTTTGTTCAAAGCATCTAGAGCTGTGGCTTTGGATAAAGTCGTTGATGCTTTGGTGCAAGAACAGGTACCAGTTCACTAAAGGCACCTGCTTAACCAGAGCCATCCTGGCATAGAATAGAGAGTCTGGCTCAAGGGGGTTAACAGTGGGTCGTGGTACTCATTCTTGATACTGACACGCTACAAAGAATACGCACACACGCCGAGCAGACTTACCCGGAGGAGTGCTGCGGTATCCTGATCGGGCGCGGTTCCTGTCACCCTGAGGGCATTGAATGTCGTTCGGTTGTCGAGGCGACCCCGGTTGATAACGGTTGGGATGCAGAGGCAACCGCTATTGTAAATTCGCTAATGGGTGCTGAGTTTTCTGAGACGGCGAACACTAAACGCCGCCGCTACTGGATTGACCCCCAAGCCTTACTTACCGCCCAACGCACTGCTCGCGCTCGCGCCCTTGATATCATTGGGATTTACCACTCTCATCCAGACCATCCGGCGGTGCCCTCAGAATGCGATCGCACCTTGGCCTGGTCGGGTTACTCCTACATAATCGTTTCCGTTGCCCAAGGTCAGGCTGCCGATGTTCGCAGCTGGTGCTTAGACGAGAACCATCAGTTTCAGGCTGAGGCTATGCGAATGGAGGCCCAGCCTCCACAGAAAATTTCTCCCCAATAACCCAGCTTACTAACTGTTCATTCTCTAACCGCAACTCACTTTTATCCATCTCCTGTGGATTATCATGCTCAATCCCAATCTTGACACTATCCAACTGACCAAAGAGGAGTATGAACGCTACTCCCGGCACTTGATCCTGCCAGAGGTTGGTCTGGAAGGGCAGAAGAAGCTCAAAGCTGCCAGTGTGCTCTGCGTGGGCACTGGTGGTTTGGGGTCTCCCCTGCTGCTCTATCTAGCCGCCGCCGGTATTGGCCGCATCGGCATTGTAGATTTTGATGTGGTGGATCACTCAAACCTTCAGCGTCAAGTGATTCATGGCACTGCTTGGGTCGGCAAGCCCAAGATCGAGTCTGCCAAAAACCGCATTTTAGAAATCAATCCTTACTGCCAGGTCGATCTTTATGAAGTCCGTCTCAGTTCTGAGAACGTGATGGATATCTTTGCACCCTACGACATTGTGGTGGATGGCACTGATAATTTCCCGACCCGCTATCTGGTCAACGATGCCTGCGTGCTACTAGACAAGCCCAATGTCTACGGCTCTATTTTCCGTTTTGAAGGACAGGCAACCGTCTTTAACTACGAGGGTGGGCCTAACTACCGCGATCTATATCCCGAACCCCCACCTCCAGGACTGGTGCCCTCCTGTGCTGAAGGTGGTGTGCTCGGTATTCTGCCGGGAATCATCGGTGTAATCCAGGCAACGGAGACAGTGAAGATTATCCTCGGCCAAGGCAACACCTTAAGCGGTCGTCTACTGCTCTACAACGCCCTAGATATGACCTTCCGGGAGTTAAAGCTGCGGCCTAATCCGGTGCGCCCCGTGATTGAAAAGCTGATTGATTACGAAGAGTTCTGTGGCATTCCCCAAGCTCGTATGGAAGAGCAGAAACAGCAAGCCGAAATGGTTGAAATGACTGTCACAGAGCTGAAGCAAATTTTAGACAGCGGCGCAGATGACATTCTGCTAATTGATGTTCGGAACCCGAACGAGTATGAAATTGCTCAGATTCCGGGAGCTGTGTTAATTCCCTTACCCGATATCGAAAATGGCAGTGGGGTAGAGAAAGTGAAGCAACTGCTCAATGGCCATCGTCTGATTGCTCATTGCAAGATGGGAGGTCGATCGGCCAAAGCTTTGGGTATTCTCAAGGAAGCGGGCATTACAGGCACCAATGTCAAAGGTGGTATTACCGCTTGGAGCCGGGAAGTAGACCCCTCTGTCCCCGAATATTGAAGCTTGCTTTTCCGCCTTGAGTACTTAAGCTAAAAACTTAGCTGGAAAAAGGCTCGAAAATATCCCGTAAGGCGATCTGTAGGTGCATCCGGTTTCAATCGGATGCACCTTTTTTGTATCAACCCATGTCAACTCATGACAATTTTCGTCAGACGTGGCATTAATTAAGGGGCATTCACAGACAGAGCGGAATAAAGCCGTTATAGAACCATGCAAAAGACTTTCTGGACAGGCCTTTGCTCGTGTGTTGGAGCCTGGCTGGTGGGCAGCTCTCCAAGCTACGCCTTGCCGGGTGAACTCGTCCCTACGGTTGAAGCCTGGATCCAGGGTAACCCCACCCTACGGCCTCGACCTGGAGAGCGGCTTGTGGTGAACCGTACAGATAGTCCGGCACTGCGGTTTACTTTCCAGGCCTCTATTTTTCCGGTGAGTGGGATTACTCCAATTAGGGGAACCAGCATTATTCGCACCGAGCGCTTTAGCTTCTTTGATTTAATTAACGGCGTTAATGGCAACCGGATGGAGGAATCGTTGCGGGAAATTTATGGCCCCGCAATCTATTCCGACTACCGTCGAGCTTTACCGCTTTATAGCTACCCCAACCCCAACGGTACAACGTCCGTCAACCCAGACGTTCTGCTTCAAGGAGAGGTGCGCGAGGGCGAGCTGTATGCATACTGGCTAGAGATTGCCTCCGATGAGTTCGGAATCGCTTATTCTGGGCGTATGGCAGTTTTTCTCAAGGAAGACTTACCCAGGCTCCTAGAGCAGCTGAACGTCCCCCCGTCTGACCAATGAATCCAGCTTTCTTATGCCGAAAGAGTAGAGACGGGAACGTAGGGAGGTTTAGGAGAAGCCATAGGCAGGGATGCTTGATCTGCTTGAACCGATTTTCTGCCTGTAAGCTGTAAAAGTGATACGGTGAGAGCAACTCACGGGGGTTAAGCCAAGGTTGAGGAGTCCCATGATCAAGCTGTTACACCTGTCAGACATTCACATGGGCAGCGGCTTCTCCCACGGACGGCTAAACCCGGAAACGGGCCTTAATACTCGGTTAGAGGATTTCGTTGCTACCTTAGGTCGCTGCATTGATCGGGCGATTGAGGAACCCGTTGATCTGGTGCTTTTCGGTGGAGACGCTTTTCCGGATGCTACGCCACCGCCCTTGGTTCAGCAAGCCTTCGCGAGTCAATTTCGTCGTCTTGCTGATGCTCAAATTCCGACTGTACTGCTAGTCGGCAACCATGACCAGCATGCTCAGGGCCAAGGTGGGGCCAGTCTATGTATATATCGAACGCTAGGGGTTCCCGGCATCATTGTTGGAGATCGCTTAGAAACTCATGTGATTGAGACGGTGAACGGGCCGGTACAAATCGTAACTTTGCCTTGGTTGACACGCTCTACCCTGCTCACACGCCCAGAAACCGAAGGGCTCTCTATGGCCGAAGTTAACCAACTGCTGCTTGATCGCTTGCGGGTGGCGCTAGAGGGCGAAGTTCGACGGCTGGCTCCAGAAATTCCAGCGGTTTTGTTGGCTCATGTCATGACTGATACTGCCAACTTTGGGGCGGAGCGCTTTTTGGCGGCGGGACGAGGATTTACGGTCCCAATGGCGCTGCTGGCTCGGCCCTGCTTTGACTACGTAGCGTTGGGGCATGTCCACCGATACCAGGTACTGTGTGAGCAACCGTTGACGCTGTATCCCGGCAGCATTGAGCGGGTAGACTTCAGTGAGGAACGCGAGGATAAGGGGTATGTTCTAGCTCAAGTTAGCCGAGGAAAGACTGAAGCTGAGTTCTGCCCGTTGCCTGTGCGTCCTTTCCGGACACTCTCTGTGGATCTATCGACAGCAGAAAATCCACAAGAGACTTTGTTGACTGCGATCGCACAGGCTGACTTGACCGAAGCCGTTGTTCGAGTGGTCTATAAGCTTCGCCCTGACCAGATCGATCAAATTGAGAGTTCTCCCCTTGATGCAGCGTTAGCAAAGGCTCACACCTACACCCTGCACCCTGAGTTAGTCAGCCAGCTATCTCGGCCTCGCCTGCCGGAACTGGGAACTGAGAACACCCTGGAACCCCTGTCTGCCCTTCGGGTGTACTTGAGTACCCGATCCGATCTATCAGATATTGCTGATGCCCTAGTAGAGGCAACCCAAAGCCTTTTGACAGAAAATGTTGATGACCTTTGGGCTCTGGATGCTGGAGATGTAGCACCGTCCTGCCCACCGGAGGAAGACGACTCGCGGCAGTTAAGGCTCCTATAGGATCTAGGAGAAGGCTTACTACCATGTTTGATCAAATCATCACCGCTCTAGAGCAAGGGGAGTTCGCGAGGGGAGCCCGCTTGCTCAAGGCATGGAAAGAGGAAGCACCCCAAGATCCTTGGTTGCAGTTGGCGCTCGCTCGCTATTGGGAAGCAACCCACGAGTTTGAGAAAGCTGAAGGGGCCTACCGCCGTCTTTTGCAGCAAGTGACAAATGCTAAACTGATGACCCAAGCTCGGCAGGGCATCCAGCGCGTTCAGGATGAGCAGGCCCGTCAACGTGAGCATTTGCTTGATGTGGCTAGAGCCCAGCCTGGAGCCGAGGCACCGGGTCTGCTGGTTCTAGAACCTGTTCAAGGGGAGGTGCGGGAAGCAGCAGCTACAGGCCTGGCTCAAGTGATGCGGATTGATCCCTACACAGCTCGCTTGCTGTTACCTGGTCAGTACTGGCGGCTTTATCGAGTTGGACCTATTGGGGAGCTGCAATACTTCTGCCAAACCCTGATGGATCATCAAACCCCTGCGTTTTGTCTTCCTGTTTCTCCCCTTGTTGAGCTGTCAGTCTTTCGGGTGCAGTATGTACAAACGCTTGAGCCGCAGATCAGTATTGTCTGCCAGAACGGCGCAGGTCAATTGGGCAGCATTACTTTTGACTGGGCTGAAATCAGCCAGTGGGTGATCGGGCAAGTTCCCGTATTTGAATCAGTGGTAGATTTGGGGCCTCGGGGGCACCTCAAGCGTAAGGAGGTCACCCAGGACTACGCTGAAATTATTGACCTGCATCTGCACACGCGAAACTGTGTACTGCGGCTGTGCGATCGCACCTATACCTACCGTGAAAGTGTTTCTTTTACATCAGAAGAGGCGGAAGATCCGTCTGCTCAGATTATTTCTCGGGTCGTCTGGGATTCTCTAAAGCAACTGCTTAGTCAAAAGGTTAGCCGTTCTCCCTGGTCTGACTTCAGCGGTTTTGGCAAAACTGCGTTGGAATTCATTACCCTCCTACCATCAATTCCAACTCACCTAGATCTCATGCGCAGAGCTCCCTCGCCGTGGGATCAGGCTTTTCACCTCTATAGCAGCCTGCATTTCTTACGCTGCTCCACTTAAATGCAACAAATCCCTTCTACCGTAGTAGGAGGGATTTGTGAAGCACAAGCTTTGAAACAGCAGGATTATCTTTATCGCTCAGTGGGTTGCAGAAATTCCAATAAAGGATTCGCTTTCACTGAATGAACCAATAGACTACTTAGCAGGTGCTTTGACTTGGCGGGCCAGATCCAGGAATGGCGATAAGCTAGGACCGGGACGGCGACGCGTGTTGCTTGACAGGTTTGGATTAACCAGATACTCGCTTGCAAAAGCAGCCGTGGCAGGTGCAGTTACAGGAGCCGCAACCGGCTTCGCGGGCTCAGGCTTCTTTGCTGCGGCAGCAGGTTTAACCGTTGCACCCTTTTCAATAGCTGCGGGCACTACCTTGTCAGCCGATTTTGCTGTCTCAGGTTTAGCGGGTTCAATGGCCGGAGCCCCCTTACCTGAGTCGTCCAATTCTAGGAAGAACTCCGACTTCTTGCCGATCCCGAAGATACCTGCGATCGCGCCAAAAACTCCACCGATCACTCCAAAGATGGCACCAAAGATATTCTTAATGAGACCCATGCCGCTTTACTCCCAACCTGAATATCAACAATCAGCAATGTTTTTAATAATTATCTCAAATCACGTTACGCCTCACTCATAAACTTGCCCCACTAATTTGCAAAGGTTTACAAAAGTGGCTGCTTCTATCCGGCTCTTCTTGAGCCCGGTGGCTCTGGGCAAATAGAGTAATTCACGCTATCTTATATGTAGTCATTACGAGTTCGTATTGAATTTGTGCTCAAGTTTTAGGCTGAAGCAATTAAGCAGAAGGCTCTTTTGCTAAGAGCTTCTTACAGAAAGAGTTATCTAGTGATTGGCGTACGCCCTATTTTCAACTTGTTATTGCCCCTTAAATGGAGAACTCATTATGGTGAAAATCGTTGGAATTTCAGGAAGCTTGCGAGAAGGCTCCTACAGCTATCTGGCCTTACAAGACGTGGCCCAGCGACTGAGAGAACTAGGAGCTGAGGTCGAAATTCTTGATTTACGGCAGATGAAGCTGCCCTTTTGTAATGGGGAGAATGCTTATCCAGACTATCCCGACGTCGAGGTTCTGAGGAGCCAAGTGCAGTCAGCTGATGGTCTCATTCTGGCAACCCCTGAGTATCACGGTAGCGCCAGTGGCGTTCTTAAAAACGCTCTTGATTTGATGAGCTTTGACCACCTTTCAGACAAAGTTACAGGGCTGATCAGTGTCCTAGGTGGACAGAGTAATAGCAATGCCCTTAATGACCTGCGAATTATCATGCGCTGGGTCCATGCTTGGGTCATTCCTGAGCAAGTAGCCATTGGTCAAGCCTGGAACGCTTTCGACGAGAATGGCCAAATCAAGGACAAGAAACTGGCTGAACGTCTTGAGCAGTTTGCGAAAAGCTTACTTCGGCATGTCCAACGTTTAGGGCAAGCTGCTTAAGCCTTAGGTTGCCTAGATTCGTCTTGCCCATCTATAGAAATAAAAAAGGGAGTATCCAAATGGATACTCCCTTTTTTAGATAGTTAAAGGATGAGTTTACTCAGCCGCTTGAGACAGCAGTTCGCGCCGCTCACTACGGTGAACCACTACTTTACCCTCGTCATTGACATCGACCATTGCAGAGTCACCTCCCTTCAAACGGCCTGAGAGAATCTCCTCAGCCAAGCTATCCTCCAGCAGACGCATGATGGCTCGACGCAGAGGCCGTGCTCCGTAGCTGGGGTTGTAGCCCTCTTCCACTAAGCGATCCTTAAACCGCTCAGTAACGTTGAGTGTGATCTCCTGCTCGGTGAGTCGCTTGAAGACTTCCTTCAGCAGAATATCGGAGATTTCCTTGACCTCGTCCTTCGTGAGCTGACGGAAGACGATGATCTCATCAAGACGGTTGAGGAACTCTGGGCGGAAGTACTGCTTGAGTTCTTCGTTCACCAGAGAGCGGATACGGTTGTACTGCGACTCGGCTTGGTCTTGCTCGAAGTCGAAGCCGAGGCCACCGCCACCTTTCTCGATGACCTTGGAACCGATGTTAGACGTCATGATCAGCAAGGTGTTCTTGAAGTCCACCGTACGGCCCTTGGCATCGGTTAGGCGACCGTCCTCTAGGATCTGCAGCAGCATGTTGAAGACGTCGGGGTGTGCCTTCTCAATTTCGTCGAAGAGCACCACAGTGTAAGGCCGACGACGTACTGCTTCAGTGAGCTGACCGCCCTCGTTGTAGCCAACGTAGCCTGGAGGCGAACCGATCAGTTTGGAAACGGTGTGACGCTCCATGAACTCAGACATGTCAAGCCGGATCATGGCTTCTTCGGAGCCGAAGAAGTAAGCCGCCAAAGACTTGGCTAACTCAGTCTTACCAACCCCGGTGGGACCGGAGAAGATGAAGCTAGCAATGGGTCGGTTGGGGTTCTTCAAACCGACGCGGGCCCGACGGATAGCGCGAGAAATCGCTTTCACCGCTTCGTCTTGACCAATCAAGCGCTGGTGGAGAGTGTCTTCCATGTGCAGCAGCTTCTCGGACTCGGATTCGGTCAACTTGTTGACTGGCACACCCGTCCAAGAGGCAACGATCTGAGCGATGTCTTCCTCACCCACGACAGGAGAGGTAGAGACTTCGCCCTCAGCTTCGTCAGCGGTCTTCTTGTTTTGGGCGATGGAGCGGATTTCAGCCTTGATTTCCATCTCGCGATCGCGCAGCTCTCCAGCCCGATCAAAGTCTTGGGAGCGGACTGCGTTGTCCTTATCTTTCAGAACTTGACGCAGTTCCCGATCTAGTTCTTTAGCAGCGGGAGGCAGCTGGGAGTTGATCAGGCGAACGCGGGAGCCAGCTTCGTCAATCAAGTCGATAGCTTTGTCCGGCAGGAAGCGATCAGAGATATAGCGGTCGGAGAGCCGAGCGGCAGCTTCTAGAGCCTCATCAGAGATCTTGAGCTTGTGGTGTTGCTCGTAGCGATCACGCAGACCGTGCAGGATCTCGATGGTCTCATCTACTGTAGGTTCACCCACCATGACAGGCTGGAAGCGGCGTTCCAGAGCAGCATCACGCTCGATGTGCTTGCGGTACTCATCCAGAGTGGTGGCACCAATACATTGAAGTTCGCCCCGAGCCAGTGCTGGCTTAAGGATGTTGGCAGCATCGATTGCGCCTTCAGCGGCACCTGCGCCAATTAAGGTATGAACTTCGTCGATCACCAGGATGACGTTTCCGGCAGAGCGGATCTCATCCATGATCTTCTTGAGGCGCTCTTCAAATTCACCTCGGTACTTGGTCCCTGCTACCAGCAGACCAATATCTAGGGTGACTACGCGGCGCTCTTCAAGAATGTCAGGCACGTCCCCATTGGCAATGCGCTGGGCCAGACCCTCGGCAATAGCAGTTTTACCCACACCGGGCTCACCGATTAGCACCGGGTTATTCTTGGTGCGGCGACCTAGGATTTGGATAACGCGCTCAATTTCTTTTTGACGACCTACAACAGGGTCAAGTTTACCCTCGGTAGCCATCTGGGTCAGATTGGAGCCAAACTCATCCAGGGTTGGGGTTTTAGTGCGGCCTTGGCTACCGCCAGCAGAGACTTCAGCTGTTTCACCCAACATCCGAATGACCTGGGTACGGACTTTGGAAAGGTCAACGCCCAGGTTTTCCAGCACGCGGGCCGCGACCCCCTCGCCTTCGCGGATAAGTCCTAGAAGTAGGTGCTCAGTGCCAATGTAGTTGTGTCCTAACTGACGAGCCTCTTCCAGGGAAAGCTCTAGAACACGTTTGGCGCGGGGTGTGAAGGGAATCTCAACGGCGACAAAGCCCGATCCCCGACCGATAATCTTTTCGACTTCGATCCGAGCATCTTTCAGGTTGACGCCCATTGATTTGAGGACCTTGGCAGCAACGCCAGTTCCTTCCCCAATTAGCCCCAGGAGGATTTGCTCGGTGCCCACAAAGTTGTGCCCCAGTCGGCGAGCCTCCTCTTGGGCAAGCATGATGACCTTAATGGCCTTTTCCGTGAAGCGTTCAAACATGACGGTAACTTATCACCTGGTGCGTGCCGAATACGCTGATTCTAGCACAGTGATTTTTGTGAACTGTGCCACAGTAAACAGCAGAAATTTTGCAAGAAACAATTTATCTCAAGCAATCAGAACAAAAAGCCAGGACCACGGATTGTCAAGCATCTGAAGGGGTATTAAAGATTAACTTTTGTCAAAAATATTCAAACCCTTAATGTATTCGGATTCCCGAACATTTTTCATCGCTGATACACCATCCCTGGTGGCGTAGGCGATCTAAAATACTAAGCTGCCAGCTGGCTAATTCCTGTGAAAATTGAGTGTTTTGTAAGCCACTACGCCACAGTAATAACGCGTCTTCTCCATCGGAGTAGTAGCGACGACGACGGCCCACTAATTGGAACCCAAACTTTTGATAAAGTTTGTGAGCTGGTAAGTTGGAAACCCGTACCTCCAGCGTAGCGTGATGCAGTTGTCGTTGGTGTGCATCAATCAAAAGATGCAACAGTAGCCATTGTCCTAGTCCCTGTCCCTGATACAGGGGATCAATGCCTAATAAGGTAATGTGGGCTTCATCCAAGATGGACCACAAACATCCAATGCCAATAATTGATGGTGTCGATGGTAAAGGCGTTGGAGCGGAATCTACTGTAGAAAGAATCCTAAATAGGCTGTTAGGGCTGTCCAGTTCACGGCGGTATCCTGCTTCTGACCAAAGACCACCTAAGCAGCGCTGGTCAAGACTGACAATAGCGGGTAGATCTTCTACAGAGGGATATGTGCAGGAAAGTTTGCCCGCTGAAACCATAACTCTGCACCGTAGTGACACAGCCCTCAATTGTACACTGGTGTATTAGGGCCAATTGACACTTTCGTTCCCTACCCACTACTGCTTACCCTTTCAAAGAGTTCTGATGGTTTCTACTTTTCCGGCAGACGTACAAAATTCCAGCCGTCAATATCTAAAGAGATCTGATGCTAGCGGGTCGCCGAATCAATCACTGCTGCCACTGACGGCCCAGGTAAATGCGCAGGACCACCTGGAAGTGGGCGGCTGTGATGTGGTGGACCTAGTGCGGCGTTTTGGTTCTCCACTCTATATCTTGGACGAACGCACGCTTAGAACAGCTTGCCAGCAATACCGTGAAGCCTTCACTCGTTACTACGGTGGCGAGGCACTGGTGCTTTATGCTTCTAAGGCCTGGAACTGTTTGGCGGTATGTGCGATCGCAGCATCCGAAGGGCTAGGCATTGATGTCGTTTCTGCTGGAGAACTCTACACAGCAACTCAAGCAGATGTGCCCGCCGACAAAATCTACTTCCATGGCAACAATAAATCGGTAGAAGAGCTGCGAATGGCAATCGAAGCCCATTGCCGTATTGTGGTGGACAACTGGACAGAACTGCGGACCCTAGCCACGCTCAGTGCCGAGCAAGCAGAGCCTATTGCAATCCTGCTGCGGATCACGCCGGGGATCGAGTGTCATACGCACGAATACATCCGTACAGGCCACATAGACAGCAAGTTTGGCTTTGACCCCGATCAAGTTGATGCTGTTTTTGAATTCATTAGTCAACAGCCTGGCTTGGCTTGTTTAGGGGTTCATGCTCATATCGGCTCTCAAATTTTTGAACTCAATCCCCATGCGGACCTGGGTGAGGTCATGGTGCAGTGGCTGATTAAGGCCCAGCAATATGGTCTTTCCCTAAGTGAGCTCGACGTCGGCGGTGGCTTGGGCATTCGCTATACGGAGTCGGATGATCCCCCTAGCATTGATACCTGGGTGAAGACGGTGTGCGAAGGCGTTGTAGCTGCTTGTCAGGCTAATGAACTGCCTCTGCCCAAACTGTTGTGTGAACCAGGGCGATCCCTGATTGGCTCGGCTTGTGTGACAGCTTATACCGTAGGCAGCCAGAAGCAGGTTCCTGGCATTCGCACCTACGTTGCTGTAGATGGTGGCATGTCAGACAATCCCCGTCCCATTACTTATCAATCTGTCTATCGAGTCCTGGCAGCCAGCCGTATGTCTGTCCCTTTGACAGAAACTGTAACCCTGGCTGGAAAACACTGTGAATCCGGGGATATTGTCATAAAAGATGCCAGCTTACCTGCTTTGGAAACGGGAGAGGTTGTCGTGATTCCGGCAACAGGTGCCTACAATTACAGCATGGCTTCGAACTACAACCGTGTTCCTCGTCCGGCTGCGGTATTGGTCAATGAAGGAGATGCCCACGTGATTATTCAGCGGGAAACCCTTCAAGATCTACTACGGAAGGACTGCTTGCCAGAAACCTTGAGGCGTTAGACAAGGTCTAACCAGGGGAAACCGCTAAACCTGTGGAATCCCCTTCCTCCTAATGAAGGACCTCTGGTGAGGGGCTAAGCCTTGGAGGTATGTAGGCGTTGCCAAGCTATGCATGTTGTGGTTTGGCGCGTTGTTAGCAAATGGGCTGTTTTCAGGCACCAGATGGATTTTCATGAATTTCTGGGAGCAATGGCTGGTAAACCTTGATAGGGTTCGGTTTTTCCTGCTTCCAGCCCTAGATATCGGTCTCGTACTGCTGCTGACTTACATGGTGCTTGTCATTATTGGCGAGCGCCGGACTCTGTGGATGGTGCGGGGTCTGATTTTTTTGATGCTGGCAGCGGCCCTGAGTAAAGCCATTGGCTTGCAACTGCTGGGATTTGTGTTGGATAAGTTGGTCGTTGGTTCCGCTGTGGCAATGGCCTTTATGCTGCAGGCGGAGTTCCGACGGCTGCTAGAACAAATTGGACAGGGCCGACTCTGGCAACTGCTGACACCACCCCGCGAAGCACCGCCTCAACCCGACAACGTAATTGATGAAATTGTGGATGCGGTTAAAGACCTTTCCCAGAATCGCACTGGAGCGTTGTTAATTTTAGAAACGGACAAGCCCATCGACGAGCGTGACTTTTCGGTGCCGGGGGTTCGTTTGAATGCGGAGGTTTCCCGTGAAATTATTCAGACTATCTTTCAGACGAGTACCTTACTGCATGATGGGGCACTCTTAATTAGGGGATCACGGGTGATGGCGGCAGGAGTGATTTTACCCATCTCTGAACGGTCTGCTTCACGGCAGTTAGGAACCCGCCATCGGGCAGCAATGGGAATTACGGAACGAGTAGAGCATTGTATTTGTGTTGTGGTATCAGAAGAAACGGGTTCAATTTCGTTGGCAGAGCGGGGACTATTAAATCGCCCTTTAACCAGCAGCCGGTTAAGGGAAATTTTGCGGGCTAAGTTTTCAAAAGCCGTGGAGCGTGAGGCTGTCGCGCCCCAACTGCGAAGCCTAGGTAAACGCCTAAGTGGGCAGGGGCTGACCTTCTTGAAACGCCTGTTTCGTATGTTGTCGTCGGCTTCTCGGGAGAAGAAATGACCGCCAAGCCTGTTGTTCGTTATGAGTTGCCTTCTGATCTCCATCGGGAGCGTTTGCCCAAGCATGTGGCTGTCATTATGGATGGCAATGGCCGTTGGGCTAAACGTCGGGGTCTGCCCCGAATAATGGGTCACCGTCGGGGGGTGGACACGCTTAAGAAATTACTGCGCTGCTGCCGCGATTGGGGTATTGAGGCGTTGACTGCCTACGCCTTTTCGACCGAGAACTGGGGCCGCCCGTTGGAGGAAGTTGACTTTCTCATGACCCTATTTGAGCGGGTTTTGCGGCAGGAGTTGGCCGAGATGATGGCGGAGGATGTGCGCATTCGATTTGTGGGAGACCTGTTAGCGCTGCCAGAGTCACTCCAAGCAGAGATCGATTACGCTGTCACCCAAACCAAAGAGAACCAGGGGATCAGCTTTACGATCGCAACTAACTACGGAGGACGGCAGGAAATTGTGCAGGCTTGCCGTGCGATCGCAACTCAAGTTCAACAAGGCCACCTAGCCCCTGAAGACATCACTGCGGATCTCTTCTCTCAAAATCTCTATACGGCTGATCTCTGTGATCCCGACTTGCTGATTCGCACCAGTGGCGAGCTGCGAATTAGTAATTTTCTGCTATGGCAGTTGGCTTACGCCGAGATCTATGTAACTCAGACTCTCTGGCCAGACTTTGACCAGACTGAGTTTCACCAGGCTGTATATTCTTACCAGCAGCGCGATCGCCGCTTTGGCAAAGTGAAATCCTAAGCTTTAGGAGACTGGTGAATCGGGTGAGTTGACTACTTGTGAAAACAGAAAAGCTAAGGGATGCAGGAGGACAAAGTCCGGGCTTTGTCTTCTTTCTGCATCCCTCTAGTTTTGTGTCTTCAAAGTTGCTCCAATTCCCTAATTGCAGCAGCGAGGGCATTTTTCCTGTGCTTAGACGATCACCAGCAGAAACACAAACAGCGCCAGCAAAATTAGCGGCAAGGGTATGGGAGCCCAATCTTCAACAATGTCACGGTGCCAGCCGCAATTGAGGCAGACGTAACGGCTTTCCCCATGAACAACAATGGTATGTCGCCCACAGTGTGGGCATTCCAAGTGATGGGGATGTTGAGGGTGAGGGCGTTCGATTGAATGAACCATTGGGGGCCTCCTGACGGTAAGGGACTAGAGGGAACGGGAACCTAAGACCGAACCACCGGCGGTGGTAGGGCGTATGCTGCCAAATCTTGTTCTTGGTTAATGGGGCAAGGGGGTAGTAATTGGGAAAAAGGGTTGATATGGAACAGCATGAGCAGAACCTTGGCTAGGGAGATCGGAGGATGAACTGGAAAAGAGAAATTTGCATTGGCTGAGCAAAATTTCTTGATCTGATTCTCAAAGAGTTAACGTGTCTTGCAAAGACTGCTTCTGACTGCTATGAGGAAGCAAAAGCGGATGAGAGTGGGTTAGTATCACCCACTTTTTTGGTATCACAGACTGCAAAATCATTCATTTTGTGACTTAGGAGACCAAAAAAGGCAGCTATCTATGCGAATTTAGCTTCACTAAAGCTTTATCAGTTTGGTTAGAAACTTCCCAAAGATTTCAAAAAATCTAGGCTGACGGCATATGGCTCCCTTTAACGCCGCTGACCAACAACGCACCTACTGGCTATACCATTACCTCTGTACCTGCCTGGCTATGAAACGCAAGGCAGATGGCAAGCCCAATTGCAAAGGCATTAGCGATCGCATCAGTGACAGAGACCTAAGAGGGGTTGTGAGTGCTCTACTCACGGGAGAGAACAGAGACTCAGAAGAAGTAAGCTCTACACGCCCCGTTACTACTGGTCGCGTGGCCACAATGTTGACCCGGTTACGCCAGACCCTCAACCATGAGTACTGGCACCACGACATTTCTTACACTCGTGTTCTCACCCAGGAAGATACACTGACGACGCTGCACTATCTCACTGAGTTAACGGCTCAGGAGCGTCAGGATTTGGGCCTAATGTCGGGAGATGGCTTGGCTCTCTTGCAGCGAGCCTTGCTGGTTTTGCAGACTGCTGGAGGGCTGCACAACTATGAAATGTTGCTGAAGCTTTACAAGGGAGCGGTGGGGCTTGACTTGACCCAGACCGAGGAAACCTTGGAGAGCCTGGAGCAGGTGGATGACCTGATTGAGCGAACCGTGCGCCAAACCCTCGGTTACTTGCCTGATCGTCCTCGCAAACCGTTGGGAGGAGGCTTGGTTTCACCAAGCCGTGGAGACACAGTTGCTGATTTGACCCTAAAGGCAAAACGAGAAATCCGCCGCTTGCTAGCCCGAAGCGGAAACCAGCAAAGCCTAGTGCCCAGCAGCACAGCGGTAGACTCCTACATTCGTCACTATCTGCACCAGGCATTTGTGGTTAAGCTAGCCCAGACCGTGGTGAATAATGAGCGCCTAACCGATCAATTTCCGGTTTACCTAAAACGCATAACCTTAGAAGCCTGTGGTCCGCTACCTTTTGCTGACAAGGACCTGGGCAGGCTGCATGTCGGCGGTCCCTATCCTGCCCTTCTGCACCCGGCCTTACGCCGATTAGATCAAGGCAATGAAGGCACGGATGTCTTACCTGGCCCCGGAGATTACGAGCTGGCCTCACAGGAAGCAGCCCGAGTCATGGCTGAGTTTTACGTCAAAGTACCACCGGGTTATCAGCCAGCAGTGGGGCGTGTCTTTCAAAAGCTCGCTAGCGAAGATCAGCTACGAATTGACTTTTCACTGGATAGTACGGGGATCGGCGGAGCGCTTTCTCATGTGATCAAGGTGATCAACACAGCGCTGCTCTCCAACATTTCTTGCTTGCAAGAATTCTTTCCCATTGCTCACGACGTCACCTGCACTCAGGAGATTATTCGCGATAATGTGCCCTCTCCAGTGTGGGCGCATAGCTTAGTGCAACTCTGTCGCAAGGAGACGGTAGGAGAGACAATTCAGCGGTGCGATCGCACTAGGCTCCGCTCTTATGCCGAGTTTGCCTTTGCCGACCCGATCGGGCATGGGGATTACTGTGGTTTTGACTTCCTGCTATCCCAGGCACAAGCGGCTTTGCAAGCTCGACTGCAAGCCATTCGCAACGCAGGAGTTGAACCTCAGCTCTACGTTCGGCATTTGTGCCAGCGCACTGAGTATTGGCTAGCTTTGCAGGATGCCTGGTCGTACTTACGGGGTTATCCCTTTTCTTCTCTCGCGATGATCGGAGCGATTGATGAGGAGATTTTGCAGCCGAGTGTGGGAGTGCGGTCGTTGATCCGAGGAGATTCCTACCTCTGTTTTGATGCCTGCTTATCGATTGTAGAAGCACTACTGGATGAAGGTGCTTACCGCTCGGCGTACAAGTTCTTGAGTCGGTTGCAGGTTTTAGAGGAGTTGGTGCAGCAGGGATTAGCCGTAGCCCAAGCTGAACCTCAATCACCAGCCACCGGATTTGAAGTATTTTCAGGCGCGCTGATTGTACGCTACCTGCTGTGTCGAGCTAACTACTACTATCTCTATGACACAAGCAATACCGATCTCCAGTATCTGCCGCTAGGGTGTGGGCCGGACATCAACCGTGAGGGTTTGATTCAGCGGTCCTGGCAGATGCTGGATCAGGCTCAGCACCATGTGACAGTGCGGCTGCGCAAGTATGTCGTGATCAATGAGGTTTCTCAGGGGACTTTCCACCCCCACTACTGCCTCTTGGCTCGTATTGCTTTTCTAAGAGCTAAGATGCTGCTGTTTTTCCCGCGCTATGTGCCGCGTGATGACCAGTTTTTACCCACGGAGCGCTTTACTGGGCAACGACGCACAACTGCCTCAATTCACTGGGGTCGTCTATATACAGCGGAGATGGCGCGCCTCTATGCGGCTGCCGACGGTGATAGCGAGGTGTATGCCTGCTATGCAGCTTTGCAGTGTTGGTTGCACCTGATTGCGGCCTATGCCAACCGCGAGGAGTTGACCCTGTCCGCCGTGTCTAGTCGCGATCGCACTGCTTCTGACCAAACCCTGGCTCCTGAGCAGTGCCTACAGTGGGCCAAGCGATTGCGAGATCATGCCCTGATCAGCTATGCCGAAACTGGACGGCGGTGCTACTACCAGATCAAGGAAAAAAGTGGTTTGCCAAAGCAATTTGATGAATTTGGCCGCTACTGCATTCAAAAATTGCCCGCTATCTATGAAACCCGAGGCGAGGAGTATACCCAACCCAATCCCAAAAACCCCGAGTTTTTGGTGCTGGACATGTCCTTGCTGGCGGTGAGCCCTGGGGAATTACCCAAAATTTCGCCAAATCACCCAACGCAGAGTATCTACCTGTTTGGTGTTAACGCCTGCTACTTGTTCTTTGCAAGGGGGATGTATCTTCTGTGCAGCGATGTCTCTTGTGAGCTCGAGTCGCTCGAAAATCCTACTCAACCGATTGCCTGGGCTCCGAAACTGCAACAGGCCATGCGATTGCTCAATATGGCTTGGGGTACAGCAGAAGAGGGAGGCCGCATTGAGAAGGATGAGGAGAATAAAAAACGCAAGCGCTACATCACCCGTCACTTTCACCATGATGGGACGGACGAGGAGTACATTCCGCCAGAAGTTGCTTCTGTGCGCGATCTCTACCCGCGTCGGGTAACGGAAATTGCTGACTTGGGTAAAGTCTTTGCTGCTGCCTGCATGGTGCTGCAACTGCCCCTTGCCTCAGCAGATGACCAGGCTAATCTCTATGAAGATATGAGTAGGCTGCTCAGTACCTTACACAGAGCCCACAATCTCAACAGCACTGAGCGGGCGTTACTCATGCGTCAACCCCAATATAACGGGCATATTCACAGCTACTTGAGTCAAGCCAAAGCAATCCTCCTGCAGCAAGCCGAAGTAGCGAGAACGATGACGCCACCCTTTGACCTTAAGCCCTACCGAGACTCACTTCTGAAAACACTTTTTGCGGTATTGCAGGGTTGATGAGTAGAGGTGCGATCGCATTTCCCCTTCCTCTAAATCTTTTTAGGAATTGCATAGGCTTAGGTTAATCGGGCCTACAGGCGATTCGCCTACCGAAACCCAACCTTCGCGAGGGTTGCTGATAGCGATCCAGTCGCGCCCTTCAGCATTGAGAATCAGCGCTGGAAAACTACTAGGCGTCACCCTGCCGCCGATTCGAACGCCTCCTAACCAGGCACTCCTGCTGCTAGGCTCAGACCGAATCACTAACCCGCTACTCGCATTGGTGTTTACCTTTAGGCAGTTGACTTCGCTCAAATCAGTACGAACAGCAGTGCTGCTAAAGGTATGAACAAATTCGCCCGTCTGCCAGCAGCCATATTCAACCCGCCCGGTGCCAATGGCTGTGACCAAGCGGCTCAGGCGAAACCAATAGTCAATCTCCTCATTGGGCAAGCCAATACTTTGCTGACAGATGGCCTCGAAGTCCATAAAACCGCCCAGTTCACTGTTGGAAAATCCTGACGAAAACTGAGCAGCCGCAAATTCTGCGCGAGGTCGCCAAGCTGACCAGCCCGGTTCAGAGAGGATGGCAGGACTCGCAACGGGTTGAGCCAGACCAGGCTTTACGGGTAGCCCCAACATCAAGACCATTAGGAGAAGTCGTAGCGGATTGGACTTCATGGCAATGCATCTGGAAGAGATTGCCCGAATAATACTTCAGCTACTGACCAAACCGACAACGCATCTTGTTGGGTCAGCCCATTACCTCCGATAATCGGTAGCTAATGCCTCGGCCCTTGGCTGTTTAATCCAGGCGCTTCGGTCAAGATTTAAGTTTGGGAACTGGTTGGGGTCAAAAATTGGTTGTTGTCGTCCTGCCGCAACCTGCCGATCGAAATCTTGCATAATTTGCAGGCTCACCTTAAACAGCATCACGAGTGCTGCCAGGTTGACCAGTGCCAACAGGGCCATAGTGATGTCTGCAAAAGCAAACACGGTGGTTAGATCCTGCACCGATCCCCAAACGACTAGAGCCAAAGTCAGCACTCGAAAGACATTGAACAGCAGCTTATTCTCTTCACTGAAATAATTGAGGCTGTTTTCGCCCAGATAGTAGTTGTAAATGATGGAGGTAAAGGCAAACAGAACCAAGGCAAGGGTGACGAAGGCGCGACCCCATACCCCGACATGCTCAGCCATTGCAGTTTGAGTGAGGGTAATACCTTCAATATCACTGCCGGGGGCATAAACAGTTGAGAGCAAAATAATAGCCGCTGTGCAGGAACACATAATCAGCGTATCGATGAAAACGCTGAAGGACTGGACAATGCCTTGATCGACGGGATGTTTAACATAAGCAACCGCAGCCACATTAGGGGCGCTGCCTAGACCCGCTTCATTTGAGAAGAGGCCCCGTTTCACTCCCAGCAAAATTGCGGCTCCGATCCCACCGCCTACCGCTTGTTGTAGGCCAAAGGCATTTTGAAAAATGAGACCCAAAGTTGCTGGGATCGCACCTAGGTTTGTCACGATGACAAACAACGCCATTAGAAAATAGCCTATGGCCATAATCGGTACAACGTATTCTGCTACCTCAGCAATGCGCTTGACACCGCCGAAGATAATTAGACCGAGGACGACCAATAGCACGACGCCCGTAATGCGGGGTGGAATACCAAAGGTATCGTTAACTGAAGCAGCAACGGTAAAGGCTTGCAGCGCACTAAAGCCGAAGCCAAAAGTCACGAGCAACAGAATTGAAAAGAGGGCTGACAACCACCGCTTACCCAGTCCTCGCTCAATGTAATAAGCTGGCCCGCCTCGGTAGGTGCCATCAGGCTCAGCGTTCTTGAACAACTGGGCCAAGGTACATTCAAAGAAACTGGTTGCCATGCCAAGCAGGCCAACAACCCACATCCAAAAGACAGCACCAGGGCCCCCGAGGCTGATGGCAACGGCGACTCCAGCAATGTTGCCTGCGCCAACCCGTCCGGCAACGCTGAGGGCAAGGGCTTGGAACGAACTAAGATGGCCTGCCTCACGATGTCTAGCTTGGCCAAGAATGCTGAACATGCGGCCAAAGTAGCGAAACTGGACGAAGCGCGAGGCGATGGTAAAAAACAGACCAACGGCGACGAGCACAAAAATGAGGACTCGGCCCCAGAGTAAATCGTTCAGGAATGCTAACACGGTCAATTCTCCAGAGGGGTGTGCACCAAGCTTCCAGTGGAAACGGGGGAATACAGACTCTTCTGATTAACTCCATTGCCCGCTGTTAGACCCCCTAGGGCCGCAGCAAAAGCTTGACTCGATCTTGTGCGATCGCAACAGCACTCGCTCCTTCGACAGAAGTGACTACCGCGATGCTATCTACCTCATAGGGGTTTTAAGAGTCTTGTGCTTTGCACAATAGCACCGGGAGAAAAATCTTGATTCCATCGAAAGATAAAGGGTTCTAGCCTGGAGTAAGGATTCTAAATATTGGGACTTAATTGACCTGGTTCCCGATGCAGAAATTGAGCCTCAACCGTCCATCACGATACCGACTGAGAAAATTGCCGCTCCTGACGCTGAGGTAAGTAGGTGTCGAACACGGCAATAACGTTGCGGATTGGCAGCCTGCTCACAGGAGTAACCTGAATACGGTTGGGCGTTAGCCTCACTAATTCGTCTACTTCTGGGGCTTTCACGGCTAACCGTTCGGCAGCTCATCCTCGCTCGCCCAGACGGTAAAGTGCTCAAAAGCTAGTTCCTAACGGTAATCCTGATGATCATTGACCTAAACGCGGTGCCTCAACATGCAAGCACCATTTATCCCGATCCCTTCAAACCTTTACTAGCCGGACGCATTAAGCAAAAGGTAGGTGATGCTGCCGGGCTCCAAAATTTTGGCGTTAATCTTGTTACCCTTGCTCCCGGCAGCGCTTCTGCTCTGCGCCACTGGCACGAAAAGCAAGACGAGTTTGTCTACGTCATTTCAGGTGAATTGACCTTAATTACTGACGAAGGCGAACAAGTTTTGATTGCTGGCGCAATGGCTGGATTTCCTGCAGGCGAAGCTAACGGTCACCACCTAGTAAACAAATCACAGGCTCCTGCTGTGTATTTAGAAATTGGCGATCGCACCCCTGATGATATCGCTCACTACCCTGATGATGACCTCAAAGCCACTGCTAGCCCAGCAGGTTGGATACTGACTCACAAAGATGGCTGCCCCTATTGAGTGGCTTAAACCCTGACTTCTTGATCAGGGCGCGTTAAATTGGAGGGTGCCCGCTGCCAGGATGGGGGAATGTATGAAATCACTTTATGTTGGTTTGTCTATTTGCTTGGCCTTGCTCCTTGGAGCGTGTGGTGATTCTCAACAAACGACTAATCAAGCCACTGCTCCCCTAGGAGATACCCCGCCTGCTCCTCCGGTTGTGCCACCCCCACCCCCTCAAGGTGCATTCTTGGCTCAACTGACGCCTGAGCAAACATCCCAACTGAATGCTTTGGGGGTTGAGGTTGTAGTCCCTGGAGCGGTGCCGTCAACGTTTGTTGCGACTGATATTAGAGGGAGAGCCGCGACCGGGTCAGGTCCAGACGGAGGTGCTGCCTACTCAATTTTGTATCGCGATAGCGAGAACCGCTGCTTTGCTGTTGAGTTTGCTGGGAGCGGCATTGGTGATATGCCTGCTACAGAAACGCGCCTTCTCATCCAGCCTCCTCTCTTTGAGGACAAAGGCTACGGCTTAAATTATGGGGTCTACCAGGACAAGAGCATGAGAGCCCAATTTCCGGCTCCCGAACTCTACACCGATTGGTTAATGGGCAAATCTGGTGCCTATCGTTTGATTGGTGCCAACTACATCAATACCACTTTCCCAAATCAGACCCAGTGCAAGGATATCCGCCCTGAAGAAGCCAAAAAAATTGTTGAATCCTTCACCATCCTCGTTCCCGAAGTCATTGGCGACGGCAAAGCGACCAAATAGCGCTTAACATACATCTTTCAAAGAACTTCTAGGAGATCTAAGACTCAGAACCCCGGTTTCTCATCTACCGTAGACATTACTCATTACCCTTCAAGAAGAAACTGGGATTCTAGACCACATAGGTTTATTGAGGCTTACACCGTAATTTCTCTTCCGTTGTAGAGGCTCATTGCCTTCTCAACGCCTTGCTTCAAGCTCATCTCGATAGCTTTAGAGGCTTCATACACGACGGCATCCATCTGCTGACGCTCGGCAGGAGCGAACTTACCTAACACATGGGAAACTACTGCACTGTCTCGATCCCCGGCTTTATTTGTGCTGCCGATGCCAACCCTCAGTCGGGGAAAGGTCTGAGTGCCTAAGTGTGCGATCGCAGATTTCATCCCATTATGGCCACCTGCTGAGCCAGACAGGCGCAGGCGCAACTTGCCAATGGGCAAATCCATGTCGTCATAAATCACGAGCACCGACTCCGGTGCAATCTTGAACCAGTCAATTACAGAGCGCATTGACTGACCCGACTTGTTCATATAGGTCAGTGGCTTCAGCAGACTAACCTTGGCATTGCCTACCGCCAGCCCGTCTCCATACTCGCCCTGAAACTTACGGTCTTCCTTCAGCGGAATCTGCCACCGCTTGGAGAGCGATTCTAGAATTTCAAAGCCGATATTGTGACGAGTCCCAGTGTACTTATCACCCGGATTACCCAACCCCACAATTAAGCGAGGCACCACCAGCTTTGGAACTTCAGGGGTGTCAGCCATGCTTCGACAATTTGACCAGACGCTACTTCAGACTTTACTCAAGACTTGTAAGACTTGCAAACTAAGCGGTTGGGCTATTTTCAGCCGCTTTCTCGTCTTCTACCAGTTCCGCCTGAATTGGCTCATTAGAGGTAACCTCTGCCTCAGGTTGGGGTGAGAGCACTTTTTGCTCAGGCTTCTCTAGAGAAGCTTTCATCGGTTCAGTGACACTTTTCTGGATCTGATCCGCTTCCTTTTTAAACTCCTCCTCAAACTCCTTTGAGGCTTTTTGGAAACCGCGAATTGCTTCCCCTAGGCTACGGCCAATCTCAGGCAGCTTTTTCGGGCCAAACACCAGCAGCGCTAGCACGAAAATTAGCGCCATTTCCGGTAGTCCAATCCCAAAAATATTCATGCGTCTCTCCTGTGGTGGGCAAGCCCCGATGGGTTGCTGAGTGAACAGCGGGCGAATAACTCTTATACAGTGTAGATCGTCGTCTTGCTCTTAATTAAATGCTAAGAAAAAGCCTTTCCGAAGCAAGGAAGGCTGTAGGTCTGGGGATCATTTAATTAAGAGAAACCAATAAAAAGGCTGCCGACGCGCTCACATCTCATAAGCCTAAGCCAGCAGCCTGAAATAGTTTGTAGAAGTGGTCGTTGAGGACTAGTTGCCCAGACTGCGCCAATCCACATCAAAGCTCTCCAGCACGATAGAGGAGTTGTAGAGCTGGAGGATAATCAGCAGAAACACAAAGAACAGGCCGATAAATACAGCCATCAGGGGGGTAGTGCCCCAACCTGGAGACACTTTACCGTATTCCGAATTGAGGGGTTTGAGAACGTCGCCCAACCAGGTTCGTTGTGCCATGAGTCTCCCTGTAATGAACCACTTTAATAATCCGTAATATTATAGGATGTAGGTGATACCCAATCTGAGAGAAATTATGGAGCCTGCAACAGTTCTTATCATTTCTGTAGGAGCCGTCTTAATTGCAGCCACGGTCATGGCTGTCTACACTTCCTTTGGCCCCCCCTCCAAAGAACTGGCAGACCCCTTCGATGAGCACGAAGATTAGAGCGTCTGTTATATCCCTTTTTCTAGCCCAGGCTTGGAGATCTAGCCTAGAAAAAGAAGCTAAAAAAGCTGCTTTGTTCCTGGGGAACAGTGCCTTCAGGACATTCTCTTGAGTTTTGGTGCTAAAATAAAGAGCTTGTGGCTAATGCCGTAGTCAGCTTTTGGGTACGGTTTATCGCCCTGTCATTACTTTTTTCAGCAAGAGAGTTGCTTGTACACGTCTATGATTAAGTTGCGACTAAAGCGGTTTGGGAAAAAGCGGGAAGTTAGTTACCGGATCGTGGCGATGAATAGCGATACCCGTCGCGATGGTCGTCCTCTAGAGGAGCTGGGTTTTTACAATCCTCGTACGGACGAGATCCGTCTGGAAGTGCCTGCTATCATTAAGCGATTAAAGGATGGTGCTCAACCCACCAAGACTGTGCAGCACATC
>DATNQF010000099.1:0-68743 GCA_036702855.1 Trichocoleus sp.
GGAATGATCAAACCAATTCGAAGGGTTGACGGAGAGATTTCGTTCACCGCTATAGTCACCACCATAAAACAGCTAAAGATTCCCTATTATGCATCCCCTATTGTTCGAAACTGAAGCTGTTTATCTTCTAGGTCTCAACTGTGAGCAGCCCTAACTAAAAGAAACCCGAGGGACAGCTTTCACCTCTGGTGCGCTTTCCTCTAAAAGTTCGGCAGGGCGAAAGTTAAAGTTGTTGGCGATCAGGTTACTAGGAAAGACTTCGCGTTTGGTGTTGTAGAGGGTGACAGCATCGTTAAAGGCTTGACGAGAAAAGGCGATGCGGTTTTCGGTTGAGCGCAGTTCCTCCATGAGTTGGGCCATATTTTCATTGGCCTTGAGGTCAGGATAGGCTTCTGATAAGACGAACAGCCGTCCTAGAGACCCTGTCAACGTGGCTTCGGCAGCAGCCAACTGCTGCATTGCCTGAGGATCTCCGGGGGCTTGGGCTGCTCCCTGACTAGCCGTTATGGCACTATTGCGGGCAACAATCACGGCCTCCAAGGTTTCTCGCTCGTGGTTCATGTAGCCCTTGACCGACTCCACGAGATTGGGAATGAGGTCGTAGCGCCGCCGAAGCTGAACATCGATTTGGGAGTAGGAATTTTGGTAGCGGTTCCGGAGAGTCACAAGCCGGTTGTAGGCATCTATCACAATCCAGCCCACAATCAAGATGAGCATAACCAGGAAAATCAAAGGCCCCATGAGCAGTCCTCAGTGGTTTAAGGCATTTTTCAAGCTTTGACTACATACCTCCGACTCTCAGTTACGGAGAGGATGCAGACCCCCTTAGAATGCCCAGATGCCGCCTGAGTTCGCAAAAAACGTGAATTGCTTTAGGAGAGCTTCAAACTCGCTCTCACTGAACAATTGGGGCTCTCAACACTTTGGTTAACGCTCAACTGAGAAGGTTGAGAAATTACCCGTCACTGTCTGCTCAAATACCTCGACCTGGGTAACGTGCGCTGCCGAAGGCCCCTGATAAGGCCAAGCTAAAAGAGCATCTACCTGACTCTCACTCCCTTCAGCCACGATCTCAACAGTGTTATTGGGAAGGTTGCGTACGTAGCCTGTAACCCCTAACCGCAAAGCTTCCTGCTGCGTGTAATAGCGAAAGCCAACACCTTGAACCGTGCCGTGAACAATTACCCGAATCGACTTCATCAAGCTGCCGTTTCTCTTAAACGTTCTGAAGGGACATAAAGAGGAGAGAGACGCCATAAAGTCTTCTAGTTAAAGATGATGTTACAGCGTCTCCACAAAATGATTGGCCGAACCAGATTAGGTGAAGACATACCGCAGGATAAACACTGCGGCTAAAAGCCACATTCCAAGAGTGGTTTGATTGAATTTTCCTTGAAACGCTTTTACTAAAGGATAAGCAATCAGGCCCATCGCCAAGCCTTCTGCGATGGAATAGGTGAGGGGCATCATCAAAATGGTGAGGAAAGCTGCGATCGCATCTGCGGGTTCATCCCAATCCACATTGCGAGCACCAGACATCATCAGCACCCCTACAATCACTAATGCTGGGGCCGTTGCGAAGCTCGGAATACCTGCAAAAAATGGAATGAACAAAACAGAGACAATCAACAGCACAGCAGCGACGACTGCCGTTAAGCCACTGCGACCTCCTTCAGAAATGCCAGAGGCTGACTCGATATAGGTGGTTACTGTTGAGGTGCCCAAGATAGCCCCGGCAGTTGTTCCAATGGCATCGGCCATGAAAGCTTTTTCGACCCCTGGAAAATCCCCTCGTTCATCGATATAGCCAGAACGGATGCCCAATCCAGTCAGGGTGCCAATCGTGTCAAACAGATCGACGAATAAAAAGACGAAGGTAATGCTGACCATCTCCCAGAAATTGTTGCGGAGCACATCCCCTAGACCTACAAAGGCCTGACCTACCAAATCGACGGGAGGGCTAGGAATAGCGAAGAGACCAGTAGGCCAGGGTGAAACCCCAAAGATCCAGGCTAGCAACGCAGTCGCAACAATTCCCCAGAGCAGTGCCCCTGTGACCCGACGGGCAAACAAAGCAATGGTGATCAAAATGCCCAAAATGGTCATTGCCGTGGTCGGAGCTTTGAGGTCGCCCAGCGTCGTCAAGGTTGCCTCCGAAGCAACGATGATGCCTGCTCCTTTTAGGGCAATGTAGGCAATAAAAAGGCCAATTCCGGCAGTTGTTGCATGCTTAACTGCTTCTGGAATCGCTGTAACAATCTTGCTGCGGAGGTTGGAGAGAGTCAGCAGAATGAAGATAATGCCTTCGATGAGAACAGCAGCCAGGGCAACTCGCCAGTCAACCCCCAACCCCAGCACGACGGTAAAGGCAAAGTAGGCGTTAATTCCCATGCCGGGGGCTAAGGCAAAGGGAAGTTTGGCGTACAAGCCCATGACTAGTGTGGCGATACCCGCCGAAAGACCCGTTGCCATCACCAGTTCGCCAAACAAATCCCTCGGTGTATTCAGGAAAATAGCATTGGAGAGAATGTCGGGATTGACAATCAGAATGTAGGCCATCGTCACAAAGGTTGTGACGCCTGCCAGAATTTCGGTGCGGAGAGTTGTCCTGAGCGCATCAAAGTTGAAGTAGGATGCGATCGCAGCGGTGAAGCCTGATTGTGGAGCAGTAGGCTGAACATCATCAGGGGGTTGAGTCACGGTGAGGTCTCCTCAGAGGGTTCAGCATTAGTGGTACGCAAATGCCGTAGATTTTACAGTTCTGAGGAATACACAGAACCTAAAAATACTCAGATCCTAAACAAGGGACGTGCGGAGCAGACAGCATGAAGCGACGATCGGTAGAGATTAACCCAACAGGAAAGCAGCGGTGGCTGCCTGTATTAGTAATGGGGTTGATTGCAATTTTGACTTCAGGCTGTTTCCAGTACAACCTAGGCATCCAGTTTGATCATCAAACTCATGGCCGAATTGTGCAGCGAATTGAGCTGAGCGAGCGGGCTGCGGCCTTGGCTGAACCTGCGGTACAGTCCTGGTTAGACCACTTGGAGAAGCAAGTGTATCACCTCGGAGGTCAGGTGAAGCGTGCCCAGTCAGAGCGGGTTGATTTGATGGTGCCGTTCAATAATGGGACTGATTTGGTCGAACGGTTCAATCAGCTTTTTCAACTTCCGTCGGAACAGAACGGCACAAGTTCTGCACTACCTCGGATTGAGTCTCATTTAAGTCTTGAACAGCAGAACCGGGTATTTGCCATTCGCAATCACCTAACTTATGACTTGGATTTACGCGAACTCCCCCAAGAACCCCAAGGTCTGCCGGGGGTGTTGGGGCAGGCTGCCGACTGGTTAACCCTGCGCTTTACGCTGCAAGTCCCGTGGGGAATCCGGTCAACTACGCCCGATTCTCTAGAGCCACAAGCAGATGGATTCGCTCAAACCTGGCTGCTGAGGCCGGGGCAGGTGAACCACATTGATGTGGTGTTTTGGGTGCCCAGCTGGATTGGCTTGGGGGGAGCTGCGATCGCAACCCTAGTATTGTTGGGATATTTTTTGAAGTATGGGCTCAGACGGCGACCTCAACGCGCCAATTCTGAATAAGCCTTATCACAAGGGGATATATTAGGAGCTAACTGTCAGGGGGTGAGGCAGTGCCGACTGTGCCTACTGCTTAACCGTACTCACTGGCAGGGTTCGAGATAGTGAATTGAGGCGTGAATCCATGCGGCAGGTAAACTTTGTCGTTATCTTTGTGATCTGTCTGGCCTTGGTTTTGTTTGGCATTGAAAATACTGAGCCAGTCATTATTCACATTGTCAGAGGACTGGATGTGGAAGCGCCCCTGTGCGTTGAACTCATCATGGCGATGGGTATCGGGGCTGTCCTAGCCTGGGTTTTCAGTGTTTGGGTGCAAGTACAAGGGTATGCTTCAACAGGTCGGCAAATTGAGCAACGCGAGCTGCGCATTCAGCAGCTTGAGGAAGATGTGGAGCGTTACCGGGTAGAACTGGAAGAACAAAAGCTCATGTTGCCTGCCTCTAGGAGTGACAGTGGAGAAGCAGGTCCTAACCAAGCCTTTGCGCAATAGAATGATGAACTAACAACTGGAAAGGCTGGGTCTATGTCATTCTCCCTGGCGCAAACTGCGATCGCATTTCTCATTGATCTAGCTGAGCGGGGAGAGATTGACCCTTGGGATGTCAAGGTGATTGAGGTCATCGATCGGTTTCTCGGTACCCTCAAAGCCCAGCCTTTACCCCAGGCTACGCACGGGCGATCTCCCTATGAAAACAGCCTCTCCGAATCGGGACAGGCCTTCTTGTATGCCTCAATGCTAGTGCTGCTTAAAGCAGACACGCTTGTGCGGGCCGAGACCGAGGATCAAGTAGAAGAATTTGACGAAGAAGAGCTTCCCCTAGGCGACGAGCTGGTGCAACCTCAGCTACCGCGCAATTTAGAGAAGCACCTTCACCGACGAGCAGTGGCGGCCCCTCCCCAGAAGCGGCGCGTTACGTTGAAGGAGCTGATTGAGCAGCTAGAGACAATGGCCGAGGTCATGATTGACTCAGAGCCACGCAGCCGGACGCGCAAAGTGCGACCCCATTCCAAACGGCAGGCGGTTCGAGCCATTGCCCAGCTGGCCCACCAAGAAAACCTATCAGAAATCGCAGCGGCGCTAGAAGCCTTTTTAGACCAGTACTGGGATCAGTGCGAGGGAGAGCTGCAATGGCTTGACTTTGAGGCTTTACTACAGGCGTGGCCTGCATTTCAACCTGAGGAACTCAAGCAGAGTCACCCTGCTAGCCCCGAGGCTGCTGATGTTCACGAGCGAGTTGGCGTTTTCTGGGGCCTGCTTTTTCTTTCAGCTCAGTCTAAGGTTGAATTGCACCAAGACCAGTTCTATGAAGATCTTAAGGTCAAGAATCTCAAGCAAGCCCCCCTGGAAGAAGTAATAAGTCTACCTTCCTTTGTATTGCCAGATTAAGTGAATCGTGCCTACCTCAAAGGGTTCACCCAGAACCCTTCAAATTAGTTAATATCTTGGAAAACTATGTAAGGACTCGCTGAATTCTGGCGGTAAAGCCAGACCTCGTAGGGTAGCGTTGATACCATAGCGATCATTAGGGACTGGCAACCCTTTTAATAGGGAGCCTGTCGTTTCACTAGCGAAAGCAGTATTTTTATTGTTGTGAAGAAGGAAAGTTTTCTATGAAAGCCATGATCTTGGCTGCAGGTAAAGGAACTCGTGTACGGCCCATCACCTATACGATTCCCAAACCTATGATTCCAATTATGCAAAAGCCAGTAATGGAGTTTTTGCTGGAACTATTACGTCAGCATGGGTTTAATCAAATCATGGTGAACGTTAGTCATTTGGCTAACGAGATTGAAGGGTACTTCCGTGACGGTCAGCGATTTGGCGTTGAACTGGCCTATTCATTTGAAGGCCGCATCGTTGATGGCCAGCTGGTGGGAGAGGCCATCGGTTCTGCGGGAGGAATGCGGAAAATTCAGGACTTTTCCCCCTTCTTTGATGAAACCTTTATTGTGTTGTGCGGTGACGCCCTTATTGATTTGGACCTGACAGAAGCTGTACGGCGACATAAGGAGCGGGGTTCGATCGCAACCATCATTACCCGCTCTGTGCCCTTGATGCAGGTGCCAAGCTATGGGGTCGTGGTTACCGATGAGAGTGGCCGGGTGAAGTCCTTCCAGGAAAAGCCTGCGGTTGAGGACGCTCTAAGCACTGACATCAACACCGGGATTTACATTTTTGAACCTGAGATCTTCAAGTACATCCCGTCGGGAGTGCCCTTTGATATTGGAGGAGACCTCCTACCTCGCTTGGTTGCCGACAATGCCCCGTTCTATGGCATCCGTATGGACTTTGAGTGGGTTGATATCGGTAAGGTGCCCGACTACTGGCAGGCCATTCAAGATGTGCTGACGGGCAAGGTTACTCTAGTAGATATCCCCGGTCAGGAAATTCGTCCCGGCGTTTATGCTGGGCTAAACGTCAAAGCCAACTGGGACAAGGTCAAGATTGAAGGCCCAGTTTACATTGGTGGCATGACTCACATTGAAGATGGCGCAACGATCATTGGCCCCAGCGCTATTGGTAACAACTGCTCCATCTGTAGTGGGGCCATTGTAGATAAGAGCGTTATTTTCGAATACTCTCGCATTGGTCCTGGCGTACGCCTAGTGGATAAGCTGGTGTTCGGTCGCTATTGCGTTGATAAGACAGGTGCCTCCATCGATATGCAGGCCGCAGCGCTCGACTGGCTGATCACCGATACGCGGCAGGAGTTTCCCGCTGAACCTCCGGTTGAGCATCGGGCAATTGCAGAACTGCTGAGTCAGCACGTCTAAGCGTCATTTCCATTTTCCGTAACACCCAAAGTGGGGGCGTAGGTAAGCTGCGTCCCCACTTTGGACTATTAGGAGCCTCTACTTTTCTCCGGAGTATCAACCTTTTCGCTATAGTGGTCTGTTGGACAGGAATTGGGAACTGAGCATGGCACGTCGTCTGGCACTGTTGAGCACCTCTGACAAAACTGGCATCGTCGAACTGGCAAAGACCCTTGTGTCGGAGTTTGCGTTCGACATTATCAGCAGTGGAGGAACCGCAAAGGCGTTAATGGCGGCGGGAGTGCCTGTTACCAAGGTTTCTGACTACACAGGATCGCCCGAAATTTTAGGAGGTCGAGTTAAAACGCTGCATCCTCGGATTCATGGCGGCATTTTGGCGCGGCAAGACCTGCCTGAAGACCAAAAGGACTTGGCCGACAACGATATCCGTCCGTTGGATTTGGTGGTGGTGAACCTGTATCCCTTTGAGCAGACAATTGCCAAGGCTGGAGTGACCTTGCCTGAGGCAATTGAGCAGATTGATATTGGTGGTCCTGCAATGCTGCGGGCTTCTGCTAAGAATCACGCTTATCTCACGGTGCTATGCCGTCCAGAGCAGTATGGGCCTTATCTGGAGGCCATGCGATCGCACGACGGCACTGTGCCCCTCTCCTTCCGGCAAGCCTGTGCCCGAGAAGCCTTTTGGCACACAGCAACCTATGACCAAGCGATTGCTACCTATCTCACAGAGCAATCCACTGAAGCTGCTGAAGCTTCTGCTGAAGGGAGCCTGCCCGAACGCTGGACCCTAGCCGGGACTCAACACCAATCCTTGCGCTACGGCGAAAACCCCCATCAACCCGCAGCATGGTATCAATCCGGCGCGAAAGCAACTGGATGGGCCGCCGCTGAACAGCTTCAGGGTAAGGAGTTGAGCTACAACAACTTGGTCGATTTGGAAGCAGCTCGCCGCATTATTGCTGAGTTTCCAGCCGATCGCCCTGCCGCTGCCGTGCTGAAGCACACTAACCCCTGCGGGGTAGCCATGGGCGATACCCTCGCTGCTGCCTATCAATCTGCCTACAATGCCGATTCCACTTCAGCCTTTGGGGGTATTGTCTCCCTCAATCGACCCATTGATGCTGAAACCGCCAATGCGCTAACTCAAACCTTTCTTGAATGTATTGTGGCCCCTGGTTGTGACTCCGAGGCACGAGATATTCTGGCGAAGAAAAGCAATCTGCGGGTGCTGGTTTTGCCCGACCTAAATCATGGACCGAATTTGGGGGTACATGCGATCGCAGGTGGTTTCCTCCTCCAAACCCCAGATGCCCACGCTGACGATCCTGCAAACTGGCAAATTGTGACCGACCAAAAACCCACAGAGGCAGAACTGACCGAAATGCTGTTTGCCTGGCGGGTGGTCAAGCATGTCAAGTCCAACGCCATTGTGGTCACCCGTAATAACCAAACTCTCGGCGTCGGGGCAGGTCAGATGAATCGAGTCGGTTCAGTCAAAATCGCTTTGACCCAAGCTGGAGAAAAAGCTCAAGGAGCGGCACTCGCCAGTGATGGCTTCTTTCCTTTTGACGACTCCGTGCGCACAGCGGCGGCGGCGGGCATTCGCTTGATTGTTCAGCCAGGCGGCAGCCGCCGCGATGAAGATTCGATCAAAGCTGCCAATGAACTGGGCGTTATCATGGCGTTGACAGGCATCCGTCACTTCCTGCACTAGAGCCAGCCACTATGAAAATCGCCGACTTGATCAACTGGTTTGAAGACTGGGCCAATCCCGCTTGGCAGGAGAGTTGGGACAACTGCGGCTGGCAGATTGAACCCGGCATTTTAGACGAACCTGCGCGGGTTCTGGTCTGTCTTACCCCAACGTTGGCGGTCATGCATGAGGCGATTGCCCTTAAAGAACAGGGCAATTCTGTAAACCTGATTTTTGCGCACCATCCTCTTATCTTTGGCCCTCTCAAATCCATTCAGAAGGGCGATCCGATTGGAGAGATGGTGCGCCTCAGCATCACTCACGGCATTGGCGTGTACACTGCTCATACCAACTTTGACCAAGTTCAAGACGGCACGGCAGATGTCTTGGCTCAAGTTCTGGAGTTAGGGCAGGTTGAGCCTATTGTGGCCACTCAAGGGAACCTGGGCTATGGCCGAGTTGGCAATCTACAGCCTGCCCTAACTCTAGATGCCCTGTTAGAAAAAATTCAGTCTCGGCTCGCCCCTCCTGATTTAATCTATTCTCCAACAGCTGACCTAAATCAAAGCATCCATCGAGTGGCTGTTCTGGGAGGATCAGGTGCCAGCTTTCTTAAAGATGTTGCTAAAACCAAAGCTCAGGTTTATCTGACCTCCGACTGTAAGTTTCATCAGTTTCAAGAGAGCCGCGATCGCAACTTAATTCTCATTGATGCCGGTCACTATGCTACAGAGCGTCCTGCTTGCGCAACGTTGGTGAAGAAAATGCAGGCGCTCAACCTCGAATGGGTCAGCTTGAGCACTCAAGACGAAGACTTTCGTCAGTTTTATAATCAGTGAAGACTTAAAGACGATAATCCCCCAATGTCTCAACCAAAGAGTACAGGGAAGCCTCGATTTTACATCTCACTTAGTCCATTCTAGACAAGGCTTTTGAGAGCTTCTGTCTATTGGTAAGGTAGCTGGAATTCTTATAATCATTCTGAATCAAATTAAGTTGAATTTCTTATACAAAGAGCATCCTCCCAAGGAGCAAACTTTGAGCAAAAGAAGTTAGCATCTCTATCTTTGAACCTTATAAGCTGAAATCATAGAAGTTACAAACTAGTATGATTTGAATGTCATTGCACTTATTCCTAGAAATAAATTTGTCAGATTAAAATCTTCCGAAAGAGAGGAATTTAAGTAATTTGGAAAGTGCTTTTTATACTTTAAATATTTCCTTTAGAGTACCCCTATTGATTCAGATGAGGCCGCGATTTCATCCCTAAGTTCCACTGACCTTAGACTACTAAGCGTGTTAGCTTTGCAGAGTCAGCATTCATTGGGAGTTCAAGCTCTGATGGCTCCCAAGCTAACCCCTGCAAGGAGATTTATTTATGAAATTTAGTCGCGTATTGTCTCTGTTGGCTGGAAGCTTAACTCTACTAGGAACAGCTTCAATTCTGCCTGCTAGTGCTAACAGCGTTGCCCAAGCACAGAGTCCCGACCGTAACTTTGAAGTTCGCCCCAACGAGTCTATTACCCGACCCGACGCTATGGGTGCAGACCGAGATGAGCTGGACATGAATGACAGCCCTTCTAATACAATGCAGCCCATGCAGTCCGAGTCAAACACCATTCAACGACTTGGGAATGACTATAGTGGATCTGGTATGTACAACCAGATGTATGATACGTTCCCTGGAAGTGCAGCTTATGATGGCTTATTTCCTCCTGATGCCATGGGCGTAGATCGGGACGAACTAGATGCCAACGATGTTCGCGTTGAGCTGCAGAACTATCGTGATACCAATTCGAACGCTCAGAGAAACATTATTCAGCGGCAGGGTACTGTCAACCAGGGCTCTATGTACGACCGTGGTAACATGGTTCGCCCCAACAACAATATGAACAACATGAATAACATGGGGCGTCCCAATGTTCCTCAGGTTGATCCCATGGGTGGTGAGCGGGACGAGTTAGACCCGAACGACGGCACCAACATGAACAACATGAATAACATGAACAACTCTCGTCCCAGTGGAGATGTTATTCGCAGAGAAGGTAGTGTTGACCAAGGCGGCAACGTATTCAATCTGAACAACCTGAGCCAGCCTGAAAATATCAATCGTCAGGATTCAATGGGTGCTGACCGGGATGAGTTGGACATGAATGACATGAATAACAGTGATCAGCCCAGCTCCTCTGGACAAACCAGGTAATAACAATTAGTTGGGCGTGGGCTATTCAGTGGCCTAGCTTCAATCTGCTCGGCTCTAGTGTTTAAACCTACAGCCTGAAAATAGGAGAGATGAGATCGCAAGACTAAGCCAGTCCTCTGCTATTCTCATCTCTCCTATTTTGTATCTCACGGTATCTCACGCAATTCTCGCGACTTGCTGATTGACACGGGGACGGTTAAACCGCTCCCAGGCACTGCCTCCTCGTAGAAAAAGCTCCATCCAGCGAACAGGAGGTTGCCCTGCTGCAGGCAACCAACCAGAACTGCCTGGAGCAAAAGCTAGAGTACCTTCAGGAACTTTGAAGCTCCCATCCGAGTAAACAGCATCGCTAACGACATCTCCAATGCGCACCACGATTTTAGTCTCAGGCTCTAAGTCAATCGTGTGGGCTGGAATTGTTGTTTTAATGTTGCCGTAGCCATCAATCCAAGCAATTCTATCGGTTGGTACCTCTGGAATCTGACCTGGATTGAGCGCGTCTCCGAGCAAACTCAGGTCATCTCGTAGAAGTGCGATCGCAGCAGGCGGAAAGACATCTCGCGAACGAAATTGAGATCCGCCTCGGGCCACATTAACCGTCTGCAAAACTTTGGCATGGTGCTTGATGAAGGAGAGTGTATAGCCTGCATTTACACCAACCACTTTGACCCCATTTGGCAGCAACGCGTAGGATAAGCCCTCGCCCTCATTATCTTGGCGAGCTTCTGGGTCATCTCGACGAGGCGCACAATTGTGATAGATTAACCGATTCTCTGGACCAGGATTAAGTCCCAATTGGGCAATCCAGAAACCAGTTGCCAGGGTGCTGAAGGGAGGTACTGAAAGCACTTGAAGAGTTGCGTTAGGCAGCGCCATCAGTAAACGCTGTGTTACTTCAGCAAAAGCAGGGTCTCCTGTTCCATAGTCTGCAATTACAGAAATAAACATTTTGCTTTCTCCTCAACCGAGCTGATCAGTTTAATGGCCTGTGCACTGCCTCTACCCTAAGTTATTTCCGCGAAATCTAGCCGCTCTAGCAAAGCTAAGTAGAGTTCTGTCCCTTGAAAGTAGCAACGCTGCATGAATGGAATAGCAGGAGACACAGTCATCAGCCAAGACTCATTCAGCGTACTAGCGAGTAGCTACTATGGAACCGGAGGTGCGATCGGAGGTCAGCTTCTATGAGCCCGTTAAGCAGTTCATCTATCAGTAACTCACCTAAGAGTCAGGCTATCACCCGTTCAGCCTGGTCCTTTTGGACAAAGCCTTTCCAAGCTCATCGACAAACCATTTGGCTCACCGAAAAGCATCATTTACTGCATCGCTTATCACCAGCAGAAGGGTGATTCCTCCTTTAGCGGTGTGACAATGGAATGCTTGTTTGACTTACCGGAAACTGCCTTCTCATCAGAGCAACCCGAGATATTGGGCTACACTCACCTCATTGGCGATACCAAGCACGATGTTGCGATCGCATAGCGCTTAGAACAACGAGTTGCTAAAGACTACCCAACACAGTACGAACAGTGCTTGCAATATCTAAGCGATATCTAGGCACTTTGCATCCCCTTTCCTAGCAGGCGACCTAAGAAACCATAGCAGGGGTTGACTGCTTTGCAGCCAGCTCCTTGAGGCGCTGGATTCGTGCTTCGGTGGAGGGATGGGTGCGGAACAAGCTTTCCAAGCCCTCTTTGGACAAGGGATTGATAATCAGCAGCGGGGCGAGGGCCGGATTACCATTCATTGGGATCTCGTGCGCCACCCGTTCCAACTTCTCCAAAGCCGTTACCAAAGCAAGAGGATGATCGGTAATTTCAGCGGCACCCGCGTCTGCTGCAAACTCACGTGTGCGAGAAATTGCCAGTTGAATCAACGTCGCCGAGAGGGGAGCCAAAATAATCAGGAACAGGAATACCAGGGGATTGCCACCCCGACGGTCATTTCGGGAAACGGGAAAGTAGAGACTGCCAAAGGTAAGAATGCGCCCCAAAAAGGTCAACGCTCCAGCAATAGTGCCAGCAACCGCCTGAGTTAACGTATCTCGATTGCGCACATGGGTCAGCTCGTGAGCTAAAACGCCCTCTAACTCCTCTGGCGACAGCAGATCAAGAATGCCCTGAGTAACGGCAATCGAGGCATGATTCGGATCGCGCCCTGTAGCAAAGGCATTGGGAGACTCGTTACGAACAATGTAGATTTGGGGCGTGGGAAGCCCGGCGCGATCGCTTAATCGCTCTACCATCGCATACAGGTTGGGTGCTTCAGCTTGATCCAAGGGTTGTGCCTGGAAAGCAGCCAGTGCCGCTTTGTCGGAGTAGTACCAGGAGCTAAAACTTGTGAAAGCAGCGACTGCTAACCCCGCATACAATCCCCATTCCTCCCCCACCAGGTAATACCCAGCTAATACTAAAAGACCGCTAAGTAGACCCAACAGGGCGGCTGTTTTCAGGCTATTCACAATCATGATTCTGTGTGTTAATCGTCGATGCTCTTCGGTAAGATCGCAAATCTAGGTTCATCCTGTATCCACCCAGTGAGCGATCTGTAGGTAGCAGATGGGGCTGTTCACATAGAAAGTGCCTGGCTGACTCTCTTCAAAGCCATGAAGAGAGCAACCGCTTGTCCTATTAGAAGAGGGACAAGCGGTTGCCGCTTTGAGACTGGTTCTTCCAACAAGCAGGTCTTAGGCTCGTCGGAAAAGCTAGGACGGTCGGTTGCTAGACTGTCTGAGCCTCCCTAGCCAAAAACTTCTCCAATTCTGTCAGCGCGTCCGCATCGACCTTGGTCTGCATAGGGCAGAACTTAGGCCCACACATGGAGCAAAACTCAGCGGTTTTATAGATATCGGCAGGAAGGGTTTCGTCGTGATACTCTTTGGCCCGTTCTGGGTCGAGGGAGAGTTCAAACTGGCGGTTCCAGTCAAAGTTGTAGCGAGCGTGAGACATTTCATCGTCGCGATCGCGGGCACCTGGGCGATGCCGTGCAATATCGGCAGCATGAGCCGCAATCTTGTAGGCAATCAATCCGGCGCGAACATCCTCGGCATTGGGCAAGCCTAGGTGTTCTTTAGGCGTTACATAGCAGAGCATCGCCGCACCGCTCCAGCCTGCCAAAGCCGCACCGATGGCTGAGCTGATGTGGTCATAGCCAGCCGCAATATCTGTCACTAGGGGACCCAGCACGTAGAAGGGCGCTTCAGAGCACTCTTCCATTTGCTTCTTCACGTTGTAGTCGATCTGATCCATTGGAACGTGCCCGGGACCTTCGACCATCACCTGGACGTCGTGTTCCCAAGCTTTGCGGGTGAGCTGGCCCAAAGTTTTGAGTTCCGCCAATTGAGCTGCATCGGTGGCATCGTGCAGACAGCCCGGACGCAGGGAATCACCCAGACTGAAAGACACATCGTAACGCTTGAAGATTTCGATGATGTCTTGGAAGTGGGTGTAGAGAGGGTTTTGCTTGTGGTGGTGCAGCATCCAGCGGGCCAAAATACCGCCGCCGCGAGAGACAATACCTGTGATGCGATCGCGCACCAGGGGCAAGTGTTCAATCAAAATCCCAGCATGGATCGTCATGTAATCGACCCCCTGCTGGGCATGCTTCTCAATGATGTGCAGAAAGTCATCGGGGGTGAGTTTTTCGATGTTGCCATGAACGCTCTCTAGCGCCTGGTAGATCGGCACTGTCCCAATCGGCACAGGGGAAGCCTGGATGATGGCAGTGCGGATGGTATCAAGGTCACCGCCTCCGGTGGAGAGATCCATCACGGTGTCTGCACCGTACTTCACCGCCAGTTTGAGCTTATCGACTTCCTCCTGCAAGTTGGAGGAGTTGGGCGATGCACCGATGTTGGCATTTACCTTGCACTTTGAGGCAATGCCGATACACATTGGCTCTAGATTGGGGTGGTTGATGTTGGCGGGAATGATCAGGCGACCCCGCGCCACCTCATCGCGGATCAGCTCAGGAGTCAGGTTTTCTCGCTGGGCGACATAGTGCATTTCTTCGGTAATGATGCCTTGCCGCGCGTAGTGCATTTGAGACACATTGGCTTGGCCTTGCCGCTTAGCAATCCATTCAGATCTCATAGGATTTCCTCGTTTGATCATTGTCGTTGATGTGGAGAAGCCACCTGTAGGGTGGGCACAGCCCACCAATGCCCCTGTGGAGGATCCAAGTAGTGAGGCACCATGCTCGTAATGCTCCTGAAGAGTTAGCATCACTGTTCGAGATACCCAGAATCGCCTAATTTTGGTGGGTAGTGCCCACCCTACAAGTGAATTAGGAGGAGGTGGATTAATTTAGAGGTAGGCTCTCGGGGTCGTCGTAGGTGGTTACCTCGTCCTTGAGGCGGGTAAAGTCAAACGCTTGGGTGCGGCCCAGCCTTGCCATCAGGGCAATCCAACCCAAAGACATTGCAGTCGAAACCACAATGGGCACGGCAAAGCTAACCAGTAAATCCCCTGCAAACGGTAAGCCTGTCCAGGGGCTAAAGTCGGGCCGGGGAAAAAACAGAGCACCTGCCCCAATGCCCACCAGGGAACTCCAAAGGGCCATTTGCCCTGTAAGTCGTCGCGAGTACAGGCCAAACAAAATAGGGAAGATAGCCCCAGCACAAACCAGATCGGCCAGCAAAAACAGGTACAGCACGTTGTAGCCCTGCGAAGCAATCAGCACTGCTGGAATTCCAAAAGCGACCGTGAGAACCCGGGAAAGTTGCAGGATGCGTTGCGATCGCATCTGCGGCCATAGCCGCATCATATCGAGGGTGAAAAGACTGACAATGCCATTTAGCAGGGTGTCTAGGCTGCTCATGACCAGCGCCAGCGCCAGCACCAAGACCGAGATATTGACCCAACCCGGCAGTTGCAACGCTTGAATCAGAGAGAAAAAAGCCCGGTCATCTGTAAAGCCTAAACTAGCTGCCAAAATGCCCAGCAGCCCAGCAATCAACAGCATCGGCAGGATAACTAAAAACGAACCAAGAAACGAGCGGCGCACTACTTGGTCATTCCGACAGGCATAAATCCGTTGCCAATTTCCCTGGTTAAACATTTCCGCCGCGATCACCGCAATCACCAAAGTTGCCCCAAAGCGAATTCCGGGCGTGTTACTCAGTGACAGCAGTTGGGGAGCACTTTGCTGCACAGGTGCGATCGCACTGCCCCAGCCCCCGAGTGCAAACACGGCAATACCAAAACTCAGCAGCAGCAACGGCACAATCACCGCAAATTGAATCGCATCGGTAAAGATGGTAGCCTCTAACCCACCCACAACTGTGTAGGCAAACACGGCAGCAATCACCAGCAGTGCCGTAATGCCCAGGGGAACATCGGCCATGATTTGAACGGCTTTTGCGATCGCAGTTAGCTCCGCCGCCACATAGACAAACATATAGAAAACAATGATGCCCAAGGTCACGATGTACATGGCATTGCCAAAGCGATGCAGCACGTACTCGTTTAGCGAATGCCCCTTAGGCATCAAACGCCGAATGCGAACCCCCACAATGGAGAAAATTGCAGCGGGCGTGGCCTGACCAATGCAATAACCTGCAATGCCAGCGATGCCACTAGTCGCCCCCACTTCCGGCGGACTAAACAAAATCCAGGCCCCCATTGCCGAGGCCACAATAGTCGCCAGCGCCATCCGGGTGCCGATCCGGTTGCGGCTCACCATAAAATCTTCCAGGCTGATTGCCTGCCGACTCGCCTGCAGCAAGCCCAGCAAGGCAAACGCTGCCGTTGTCACCAGCATGACCACCAGTGCCACAGCCTTAATGCTCATGGCCAACACACCTCATTGACAAACAGAATTTAAGCTAGAGGTGGTGGTTAGAGAGCCGATATCTCCACTCCAGCGCTTGCCCGGAATGGCTTCTCACGATAGACACCTCTACTGAAAGAAGCGCAACAGACACTTCTCTACCAAGAGGTCAAGCACCCCATATAGAGCAAGCTCCTCGGCCTTCCGAATGGCTATAGCTCTACACAATTTGACGTCGCTTCGGTAACGGTTACCTAAATCAACGCTTTCCTCCGCTGGTCTGAACCAGGTCAGGTTCTGAGGGTATATTCTCAGCCCGATTACTCGGACACCCCTAGCTTGATGGAATCATACCACTTAAAAAACCGGGTTCTGCTCAGCGATTTGAAGATAGACTTCAAACCGCCTTGAGAAACCCGGTTTTTGGGTGACCGAGATAAGTTTCTTAATATGCGTAGGCTTGATAAACCTCCTGCTTGGGTCGTTCTGCCAAAGACTCCACAATAGGGTTATAGCGGAGCAAATGACGAGCTCGATCAGAGAGGGTATCCCAAGCATCACGGGGGATCTGAATAGAGACTTCGGGCCGATAGAGCCAACGGCGGCTGTAGCCCAAAACCACCATAGGCCGAGGAACATCAGTTCGATTGGGAGTGCCTCGGTGCAAACCTCGCACATCACGGATCATGACATCGCCCACCTTTAAGGTGATCGGCTCTAGGGCAATGGCTCCTGATTCTAGCTGCCTCATGCCTTCCTCTTTGGGCAAAAGGTGCGTTCCCCGAGCCACTTCAAACGGTCCGTTCTCTATGGTGACATCGACCAACGGGAAGTTAACTGCCAGCTGAAATGACGGCGTTTCTGGGGTGATTTCAGGAAAGAGAGGCGGTGCATCTCGGTGGATAGTTTGGTAGTCCGAACCCAGAAGGGGGGTGTCTGTAGCGAGTTGACACATCACCGCATCCTGCCCTACCAAACCCTCGACGATTGCCAAAACATCGTCATTCTCATAAATCTCGGGATCAGCAAAAGGAGCGGTAAACGGCAACGTGACATAGTACCGAGCCGAGCCCCGATTCTGCAAATCCCCTTCATTGGCAATGTGATCTTCCAGCAAAGGGGTAAAGGCGGCATGCCAAGCCCTGATTTTTTCTGCCGGAATATGATTTCTTAGAATGCAAAAGCCATCCTTAAGAGCAGCCTGGGTGAAAGCCTGAATTTCTTGGTTGCTATAGCGACTAGTCATCTGAGCAGGGCATCAAGTATCCACAACATCTCGATTCTAGAAAGCCCAAATTCGTTTGTAGTGAGAATTACAAATTGTGTCGTTTCGGGTAGCAATTAAGGGCGCAAGCGCTGTGAATGCCTGTTTCTTATGAGGAGATAGCCGTATTTACCCAGAAATTCTGAGAAGACTGAAATTTTTTCGTTCTAACAGCCCATAATGAGGACGACGATCTGAAGAAATTTCAGGGGATATGGCAAGAACACCCAGTGAATATATTGTTCACATGCTGTTTGATGGCGGCCATCGTGAAGAGGTGCGTTTCCAATCTATTCAGGAGTTTCAAAAGTGGTACAGCAGCGAATTAATGCCTAAATCGTCCTCAGACGATTTCATTACTGTGCCACTGCCTAAGATTAACCCCGGCGAATACATGGTGATTCGCCCGTCGCGTTTGCTGGGAATTAGGGTGGAACCCGTTTTCAGCTCTAGCGTCGAACGCTACTAAGGACAACTGAGGAAATTCCATCTCACCGTGACTCGACGGCTACGACGCTGTATACCAGTTCTAATTATCGGTGGCTTCTTCCTAGCTAGCTTGGGTGCGACTCCCGCTTCTAGAACTGCCCCCGCATCGGCTCCTATAGCTGTGCCTCAGGAAATCCTAGTGCCTACGGCAAATCCGCCTATGGTAAATCTAGGATATGACGACAGGTTATGGAGTACGGCAAGCGATCGGGCTAACCTGATTCAAGCGATTGACTATAGCTTGCAGTATTTGTCTACCCCTCAGGCTGAGACTGCCTATGCTCAGTACGCAGTACCTGGGTTTACGCGCGATCGCATTCAGCGCAGCCTTCGCCGATTGAAGTATCTGGTGCGGGTCAGCAAAACTCCAGAAGCCTTCCAGCAAGCTATGCTCAGGGAGTTCACCCTTTATCAGTCGGTTGGTCGCGATGGTCAGGGCACAGTAGATTTTACGGGCTATTTCGAGCCCATCTACGCCGCTAGTCGCACCCCCACTGCGGAGTACCGCTATCCTCTCTATCGCCGCCCCCCTAACTTGGACGCCTGGGCTAAACCCCACCCGACTCGGTTAGAACTAGAAGGTGCAGATGGCTTACAGGCCAACCAAGGCAGACTAGCGGGGCTAGAGCTGGTCTGGCTCAAAGATCGGTTGGAAGCCTTTTTGGTGCAGGTGCAGGGGTCAGCTAAGCTGAAGCTGCCTGATGGCACTTTGATGTCTGTAGGATACGCTGGACGTACTGAGTACCCTTACAGAAGCATCGGTCGTGCTCTAGTAGAAGACGGCATTCTTCCGGCTGAGGGACTGACCTTGCCCCAGGTCATTGCCTACTTCCGCCAGCATCCTGAGGCACTTGATACCTATCTGCCTCAAAACCAGCGATTTATCTTCTTCAAGGAGACTGATGGAGGATCGCCCAGCGGTAGCCTGCGAGTACCTGTGACGGCTGGCCGCTCCATTGCCACCGACAAAACCCTGATGCCGCCCGGTGCCCTGGCTCTAATCGCAGTATCCCTGCCAGAGCGCAGGGCTGATGGCACTTGGTCTTCCCGCCCAATCAATCGCTTTGTGCTTGATCAAGACACAGGCGGTGCCATTACTGGGCCAGGGCGCGTTGATTTGTTTGTCGGCACAGGTCCAGAGGCAGGCGAGCAAGCAGGGCTGATCAATACCACCGGGTCACTCTATTACCTGCTGCTGCGGGAGTAGAAACCGCTAGGCGTGCTGCAACACCTCTTCAAGTGCTTCTTTCACCTGAGGGTACTGATAGCTAAACCCAATTGCCTCGGTGCGCTTGGGTAAAACCTGCTGGCCTTCCAACACGACCTGAGCGCCATCGCCCAAAACAGCTTCGAGTACAAAGTTCGGTACGGGCAGCCAGGAAGGCCGATTCATCACTGCACCTAGCGTTTGGCAAAACTCACCCATGCGAACGGGGTTAGGAGCAGTCGCATTGTAAGTGCCCTGCATTTGGGGATCAGTCAGCGCTTTGATAATAAGATTTACCATGTCTTCGCGGTGGATCCAGGAGAACCACTGTCTACCGCTGCCAATAGGTCCTCCCGCAAACATGCGAAAGGGGGTCAGCATTTTAGCCACTGCACCGCCCATGCCCAACACAATGCCTGTCCGCAGAATGACTAACCGAGTACCGCTAGCTTCCACTTTGCGGGCCGCAGCTTCCCAAGCTTGGCAAATTTGGGAGAGAAAGTCGCTTTCAATCGGCTGGCTCGATTCGTCAAACGCAGCAGTTTCACTAGTGCCGTAGTAGCCAATAGCGGAGGCGTTGACCAGCACGGAGGGTCTAGGGTCTGCCTTTGAAATCGCTTCAACAATCTTTTGAGTCCCAATCTGGCGGCTGTCGATCATGGCCTGCTTGTGGGCCGATGTCCAGCGCTCAGAGATAGGAGCCCCAGCCAGATTTACAACGCCATCACAGCCTGCGATCGCACTTTGCCAATCTCCCGATGCCAAAGGCGTATACTCAACGACCTTTACATTGGCAAATGCAGTTTCCGGAAAGACCTTGCGAGCATGGGCCGCATCTCGGCTCAACACCAGCACTTGATGCCCCTCGGCTTGGAGCCGTTCTACCAGACGGCTGCCCACAAACCCAGTGGCTCCAGTTACCGCAACTTTCATGAAGGCTTCACTCCCAATAACCCTGAACCAAAGGACACATCGCAATGTGCCCCTACATTATTCCGTGTAAAAGGACGGATGGCTATGGGCCGGACTACTTTATTTCTGGCAGATGTTAATGGCTAGATGCGAGTAAAAGACTCCTGATCAGGTGAGCAGTGTGCCTTCTACGGCTCCTTACCCGTCTTGCCATAGGCCATACCATTAGCCTCGGCATAGCGGTGCATAAACCGCATTAACCGCTCCCAGTGATCCTCACGGTCAACTTCCAGGGTGCATTCGACTTGCTTTAGGTCATCCCCTTCAGGGCCACCAAAGATGAAGCGAATGCCGGACGGCTCAATGGTAATCACCCCCTCCTCGTCGGTTAGCTTCAGCGCTTTAGAAAATCGATTTCGGAAGCTCTTGAACTGCTCAATAGCCTCCATACGTTCAAAGAACAACACTGCTCGCCAAACCCCGGTGCTGCGATCGCGTCTCAGGCTGACGTTGCTAATCTCTTCGGGAATGCCTTCATAGAACTGAACGACAGGGATTTGAGCAGCCATACGCAATTTCTGGATACACCAGTTATGAACTTAGGTCTTGCCTATCAAGATAGCGTTATAAGCCCAGACGGTATCCCCGCCCATAAACGGTGTGAATGACGGGCGGAGTCCCTTTGGGCTCTACTTTACGCCGCAGCAACCGCATTTGAGCTGCCAGAACATTACTGCTGGGTTTCTCCTGATCCCCCCAAACCGCCTGGTAGATATCGTCGTGGGTCAAAACCTGATTGGGTTGCCGAATCAAATAGGCCAACAGCTTGGTTTCTTTGTCGGAAAGCTCAATTGACTGCCCCTGACGATAAGCCAGTTGGTTGTCCTCATCCAACTCCAAATCTTCGTACTGCAAACGAGGAGAAACCGAAGGGGACTCCAGTGTTGGCGGTCGTCGTAGCAAGGCTCGCACCCGTGCCAACAGTTCCCGCAGCTCAAAGGGCTTGACTAAATAATCATCCGCACCGGCATCCAAGCCAGCTACCCGATCGTCAATCGTATCCTTGGCAGTGAGAAAGAGAACTGGAGTGGTCTGACCATGCGATCGCGATCGCTGACAAATCTCCAAACCACTGATTCCTGGCAACATCCAGTCCAAAATCAGGAGGTCGTAGCCGCCCTGATAAACCAATTGCCAGCCCAAATCGCCATCACTGGCAACATCAACGGTGTATCCCTCCCGCGTCAGCAATCGACTGAGGGGATCTGTCAATTCGACTTCATCATCAACCAGCAGAATTTTCATGATGGAACGTTAGCGGCCAGGTATTTAGAGGGCAGCGATCAACCGCATCATGAGGAAGTTTCCCTTCTAACCTCTACCCTCTGCCTTTCCTCTACTCCGGCAGCTTGTACTGCCCCACAATCCGCTTGGCAAATTCCGGCACATGCTCCTCCAGCTTCTCCGGATGGTTGCGCTTGACGTACAGGTAGTTGCGGGTGAAGTGAGAATCAATAGAGAACCGGGCGTACTCCAGACCCTTTGGCCCAACTCGTTCGATGACGATTCCCATCAGCTTTGCAGCCCACATAGGCAACGTCACGCCCTTATCGTAAGCTGGAATGCTTTGTTGCACAGCCGATTTGCGATCGCCTTGAGACATCACAGGCTGAGTTTCGATCTGATCCTGCACCAGATCCAGCATTTCCTGGCCAACATCATTGCGCACGACGATCCACTGCCAACCAAAGGGAGCTCCCATGTAGCCCACCACTAAGTCAGCCAAACCATTCACATAATCGAAGCAGCTCATACAAGAAGGTGCAAACACATCCTTGAGCTGATTCGTTTTTAGGCCAAAGAAGGGAACGGTTTCTGTCGAACCATCTTCATGCTTGAAGTGCACCCGAAAATCCTGCATGAACTCATAGTGCACGACCGTTTCAGGCGAGCGACTGGTGGTTTCCAAAAACTTTTGCAATCCAGCTCGGTTGACGTTATCAACGCAGGGTGTACCCAGCACGTAGAGTTTCTCTAATCCCAGTTGCTTCTCCACTGCCCGCAATGCTTGGATTTGACAACCCACTCCGATCACCAGAAGCCGCTTCATGCCCGACTGCTCAACCAGTTCCAGCACCGATAGGTTAGGGGAGAGGGTCGGTTTGTTTACCCGTGCCGCAAGGATTTCCTCAGGAGTCGTTGCCAGCACAGGCTTGGGCTGAAAACGATCTTCCTCCGTGTTCTGAACACAGATGACGCCTTCCACCTTGCCTTGGGTCAGCATTTCAATGGCGATGCTGCTGACAATGCCTGTCCATTGCGCGCCCTCGATAGGTTGCTGCTTGCGAGCCGCTGTCATACTCTGGTGAACGCCGAAATACCACTCGTTCTCGTTGGCTAGATCCCGATTGCGCCCATGAGCCTGGTTTTCCAGTTCTGGAAACTGCTGGTTGATAAAGGCACAGGCTTCTTTCACATAATGGATGTAGTAAGTGTCGCAGAGCCCACACTCGCTGCAGAGTTCTTTGGCGGGACGGGCTGCGCCTGGGCGCAGAGCTTTTGCTTTCTTGTGGGGCGGCTGAGCCAGGGTCATGTTAGGCAGAGTTTTGAGGTCACAACTGTATGATCACCATACATCAAGGCTTTGACCGATTGGTTCAAGGTGCTCCATTTGTAACGAAATGCTGCAATTGCTTCAAAGGAATCTTTGTCCAAATCCGGCAATGCCCTCTGCAACTGGCCCACCCTATAGATTCTCCTATTTCTCGCTTTTCGAGGGTTTCCTGGCGGAGAAAGCCGATTTGATCAGGATAATTTCTGGCACTCTCTCCTACACTGAAGGCAATGGGTGCTGGGCTTCTGCTAAGGCTGATAGACGGTTGTATCGTCTGGAAGGGGCATCTGCGATCGCTCTGTCTTATAGCTTCTCCCTGTGCTTCTTTCGTCGTTCCTGACGCTGTCTAAGCTGATGATCTGCTGTTTGAATCCCAACTGTGCCGAGCCTCTTAATCCCGACACTGCGGAAACGTGCCAAAGCTGCCATTCTACTTTGATCACCAGCCTCAGAGGTCGCTACCGAGCCGTCAGAGTCATTGGTCGCGGTGGCTTTGGGCGCACCTATTTGGCTCTGGACAGCGATCGTCTCAACACCTACTGTGTGGTTAAGCAGTTTGCCCCCCAAACTCAGGGAACGAAGTCTTTCAACAAAGCGGTACAGCTCTTTGAGCAGGAGGCGATGCGCCTCAATGAGCTGGGCGAACACCCGCAAATACCCACCCTGTTGGCCTACTTTGAGCACGACCAGTATCTTTACTTAGTGCAGCAAATGGTCGAGGGCCGCACTCTTTATCAGGAGGTGCAGAAGAAGGGTCCCTACGAGGAAATTGACATTCGTAATTTCCTAAACGACCTATTACCCGTACTCCAGTTCATTCATGAGCGAGGGGTTATCCATCGCGACATTACGCCGACCAACATCATCCGTCGCAAACTTGACGGTAAGCCAGTGTTGATTGACTTTGGTGTTGCTAAACAATTTTCTGAGACAATCCTGTACGAACCAGGAACCCGCATTGGCACAGAGGGATTTGCCCCAATTGAGCAACTTCGCAGCGGCCAAGCCTACCCCTCAAGCGATCTCTACAGTCTAGGGGCTACCTGCTTGCACTTGATCACAGGCTGTAAACCCGAGCATCTCTATAGCCCAATGGAGGGGCGTTGGATGTGGCGAGAGCGGCTGCAAGAGAGGGGGCGCTCCTGCAATCCAGATCTGGCACGACTGTTAGATCGACTGGTTAAGGATTTGATCAGCGAACGCTATCAGACTGCCCGCGATGTGTTGGAAGATCTACGGAACTTACCTTCTTTAGAAGGAGCGGTGCCTGGCTGGGTACCGCGTAATTCTGGTAGCGGCCTCTTTTCTAACGCTAGAACTTTATCTGCATCAGGACCAAAGATGTCTGGACCGACTATGCCCCAGACAACTCCTCCTCGGATGTCGGGCGGTCCCCCAAGATCGCAACCCAGCAGCAGTGCGCCCCCCAGCCCACCCCCTAGGACGTCAGGAGTTCGGCGCAGCAGTCCAGCTCTCTCAGGAGGATCCGGTGCCAAAGGAGCAGGTTGGCAGTGTGTCCGGGAGTTTAAAGGCCATACTTCCTGGGTTACAACCGTGGCGTTCAACCCGAAGTTGCCAACCTTGGTCAGTGGCAGCCTAGATGACACCCTCAAAATTTGGAACTTGCAAACGGGACAGTTGATGTACACCTTGGAGGGCCATGCTCGGGGTGTCAATGACTTGGTAATTGGATCGGGAGGACAGGTTCTGGCGAGTTGTGGCGACGATGATGTGGTCAAAATCTGGAACCTGTCGGAGGGCACCCTGCTGCATATTCTGAAAGGACACATGCGGGATGTAACCTCAGTTGCAATTGGGGTAAAAGGATTTTTGCTGGCCAGTGGCAGCGAAGACATGACTATCAAGCTTTGGAAGCTAGATAAGGGCACGCTGCTAAAAACCTTAACCGGGTCAGCAGGGATGATTCGGTCGGTGACATTGACCTCCGACGAGGAAACCCTGATTAGCGGCGGCCTAGACAATAAAGTACGGGTCTGGAATGCCCAATCTGGGCAGCAAGTACGGGTCTTTTCTGGGCATCTCAATACAGTTAACCAGGTCACTCTTAGCCCCGATAATTGCATGCTGGCCAGTGCGAGCAAGGATCGTACTGTGCGCCTCTGGAGCCTGAGTTCGGGAGCCTTGATTCACACTCTCAGTGATCACTCCCAGGAGGTGAACGGTGTTGCGATCGCACCTGACAGCCGGACGGTGGTCAGCGGCAGTAGCGACAGCACCGTTAAGGTGTGGAATGGGCAGACAGGCCAACTGAAGCACACCCTCTCTGGCCATACAAATAGCGTATTGGGCGTTGCGATTCATCCGAACGGTCGCTTAATTGCCAGTGCCAGCGCTGACAAGACAATCAAGGTTTGGCGCTGGACGGGTTAATGATTACTAGACCTTTCAGTTGGTTAATAAAACTCTTTATCACCGATCTTGTTACTGAAGTGGGATAAGTCAGAGATCTCATTGGGCATTTTAGAGGGGTGGTCGAAAGGTGCTTAAGACACATGATTTTGAATCAGGACTTAACCTATGGGCATTTCCGCCCTGCCTCGGCCCTTTTTGAAGGGGCGACTGCCTACGGGGTAACACTCCACACTTACCAACATGAATCTCTGTTTGGCTTAACGATTGAGGAGAGTGTCCAACTAAATGCTTTGGGCCAAATTGTGGCAGAAGAATGGGTGAGCACCTCTCACAGCCATCGAGAAATTCAGCTTGATGACTGGATTGTGATGCCTAATTGTGTTCAGGGAATCGTGTGGTTGCCCTCGTCTTCGTCTAGCTTGGGCGGCGATGCCTTGACAGTTTTCCCAGAGTCTCCTAAACCCCGACCGCTATCGGCCTTTGTTGCTGGCTTCAAAGCTGCTGCTGCCAAGCGCATCAACTTGGTTCGCAGTCAGCCTGGTTTGAGTGTTTGGCAGCGCAATTATGTCGAAACTCTGCTACCTAATGCCGCTGCTTTGAACCGAAGGCGTCAGTTCATTCAGACCTACGCCAGCTCGAAAGCATAACCTGTAAAGCAGAACCTGTCATTTGTTGGGGAAAGCCCCGACTTAACCATCCAATAGTCCAGCAGGTGGATTAATCTCTACATAACCCTGCTCCAAGTTGACTACGGGCACAATCTCATCGACAAAGGGCACCAGAACCGGCAGGGGCTTTTTGGCCTTGGTGTTTTTAGCCTGAGTGTTTTTTGCAGTCGGCGCTGACGGAGGAGTTGCCGAGGGGGCATACAGTTCAATTGCCAGCAGATCATTGCCTGCGGCATAGATGTCAACGATAGTGCCGATTTCTGCTTGGGTCTCATGCAGAATGACCTTCAAACCCACCAAGTCACCAACGAAAAATTCACCTGGTTCTAGCGCAGGCCGCTCACTAGCTGGCACCAACAGAGCTGCTTTGTAAAGGTTTTCAGCCTGGGTGCGATCGCAAATCTCCTCAAACTGCACCACATACAGCCCCTTGCTCTGAAGAAAGCGCCCCTGCACTAACTGCAGCTCCTCAACTTCAGCCGCATTGGGCCGACGAATCCAGCGTGGCCCTGGCTGTAGAAACCGCTCCGGAAAATCACTATCAGGATAAATCCGCACCTCACCCTGGAGGCCTTGAGCGCCAACAATGCGACCTACTTCCAACCAATCTGGTTCAGTCATATTTCAAGCCATAGATCATTCTCAACCTTGTCCCAGTTCAGACCTAGAAGCTTGCCTAGGGGAAGCTTCGGTCTAGTCCGGGTTCCATAGGGCGAGTCCTACCCGCCCTTATTACGCAGTCTAGGCTTACGAAGCCTAGCTTAGCTACAGGCTAGGCGTTATCAGTTAGTGACCCCTGCTGGCTGGCGCAAAGACGACTGTCCCTGATACACCTCACTGACTAGGGTTCCTAGCCGTTTCAGAGCAGTCACAATCTCTTCATTGCTAGCCGTCAGGCTGATGCGGATACACTGTTTGGCGTGCGTCCAATCTTCCCGCAGTCCAGGGAAGAAGGGGCTACCCGGCACCACGATGACGCCGTACTGCTTCAACTGCTGATAGAGTTCCCAGTCAGTAATGGGTAGCTCGTCAAACCAAATCCAGGCAAAAATAGAGCCTTCTCCCCGGTGCAGATACCAAGGTACTGATTGGGGCATAGCTTCATCGAGCGCTGCCTCCAATACGTCGAACTTCTGCTGGTAGTAAGGACGAATCACCTGTTCAGAGATTTGGGCTAGAGCACCCGATGCGATCGCACGGGCCGCGATCGCCTGGCCGTAACGAGACGAGTGGATACAGAGGTTGGTTTGGAAACACTCCAGTACTCGAATAATCGATTCATCCCCAATTGCAATCCCTAACCGCTCTCCCGGCAATCCAGCCTTAGAAAGACTCATGCAGTGAACGATAGTCTTGCCAAAGATGGGCGTCATCTCTGTAAAGTTCAAAGCTGGAAAGGGAGCAGCGTACGCAGAATCCACAAAAACAGGAACGTTGTGCGTCGCTGCGAGATCCGCAATACGGGTGGCTTCCTCATCGGTCATCACATTACCGGTGGGGTTACAGGGCCGAGAGAAGAGCACAAACCCTGTGTTCTCATTCACCTCGAACCGATCAAAGTTGGGGCGATACTTGAAGCGATGCCCTGTGGCGTCAATATCTAAAGAGGGCTGGTAGGCCTTGAGCGCCTCGGGAATCAAAGAAACTCCGCCATACCCCGTATAGTCTGGACTTAGAGGCAGCACAATATCTTTAAGCTGGCCGTCGCGGGTGTAACCGCCAAAGGCGTTTGCTGCAAAAAAGTAGAGAGATTGGCTGCCTGGGGTAATAAGAACATTGCGATCGCTCAGATTGAGGCCATAGCGCTGATTAAAATCTTTGACCACAGCCGCGATTAGCGGTTCATAACCCTGACTAGAGCCATAACGACAAACCACCTCGCCATACTCTGGACTAGCCAAAAGATCGGCTGTGCAATCACGCCAGAGTTGCTCCACCTCAGGCAAAATCACAGGATTGCCCGCACTGAGGTTAATAAATTCCTGTCCGGTCCCAGCCCGCAACGTTTCGATGATGTCTTTCATAATGGCGCGGACGCCAGTCAGGTGAGACATCTGATCACCAAACTGCGTTAGAGCGGGGTTCATAGGATAGTTACAGGATGCAAACTAAACAGCAATGGATCTGTTAACGGCCCCAACACTAGAGCAAAGCTAGCCTGAACTTTGCCAACACAACGTAGGGACACAATCGACTTCGATCCAGATATTCGATCAAATATAGCAGTCAGTTAACCTGCGCAACGAATGGAGGCCCTGAAAGCAGTTCACAATCGAAGCAGAGTGAAAAAGATGCTGCAACAAGGGTAAAGATGACATGGATACGTTGGCGATAGGATTTACGGCTAGCTTGCTGGCAGGCTTAGGTACAGGGGTAGGAGCATTGCCGGTACTCTTGCCGATCAAACCGTCAGAACAGATTCAGGGAATTCTCCTTGGATTGGGAGCCGGTATTATGCTGGCGGCGACTTCGTTTTCCCTGATCGTCCCAGGAACAGAAGCGGCCACTCAACAAGGGCTTTCTCCCAGTATGGCTGCACTCATCATGCTGGTTGGGGTTCTTATTGGGGGAGGATTTCTCTGGCTCTCGCACAACACTTTTCCCCACGAGCATATTTTCAAAGGGCAGGAAGGCCCTGCCACTCAAAATCTCAAGCGTATCTGGCTGTTTATCATTGCGATTACGCTGCACAACTTTCCCGAGGGATTGGCAGTTGGGGTGGGCTTTGGGGGTGGTGAACAAGCCGGAGCGATGGCCTTAGCGGCAGGAATTGGCTTGCAAAACATTCCTGAAGGTTTAGTGGTGGCGCTGGCGCTACGTGATCTTAACTACTCTCCACGCTATGCCCTGAGTGTTTCAACTTTGACAGGGCTAGTCGAGCCCATAGGCGGTCTATTGGGAGCCGGAATTGTTAGCATCGCTCAACCGATTTTGCCCTGGGCCATGGCCTTTGCTGCAGGAGCTATGCTGTTTGTCATTGTGGACGACATCCTCCCTGACATTGATCAGAAGAGTTTTGGGCAAAGCGGCACTTTGGGGGTGATGGTGGGCTTTGTGGTAATGATGTTTTTAGATATTGCGCTGGGATAAGCTCTAAGCCCCAAGCAGTCTGCTCAGAAAGCAGCAGGGGGCACTCTGAGAGTACCCCCTGCTAAATAACATTAGTGGACTGGCAGACTTAGAAGAAGGCATTAAGCCTGTGTCATTGCGAGTCTGCGAAGCAACCTCTATAGAACCGGGTCTCAACTAAGATTGCTTCGCTCTGCTCGCAATGACCATGCATATCTTTAGCCTTGCCAATCCATTAGGTTGGGATCTAGAAGCCGTACTACTCAAATTTGCTACTAGGACCAGATAGGCAAAGGTCTCTAACGGCCTACGCCAACGTACTGGAAGCCAGCGGCTTTAAGGGTAGCAGGATCGAGGAAGTTACGGCCATCGATCAAAATCGGGCTATGCATAACCTTCGCAATCCGGTCAAAGTCTAGAGACTTAAACTCCTTCCAATCTGTCACCAGAACAAGCGCATCACACCCGTCTGCCATCATTTCGGGGTCAGTTTCTACCGTGACTCCGGTGAGGCCATGGCGCATACCGCTTTGAGCCACAATCGGATCGTAGGCTTTGACCTTAGCTCCCAAGCGATTGAGCTGCTCAATCAAAATTAGAGAGGGAGCATCCCGCATATCATCGGTATCGGGCTTGAAGGTTAAACCCAGCAGTCCCACAGTTTTACCCTTAAGGATTTTGAGCACCTGCTGTAGCTTTTCAAGGGCCACCAACCGCTGCCGTTCATTGACCTCAATGGTTGCCTTGAGCATTTGGGCGTCATAGCCATAGTCATCCGCTGTATGCAGCAAGGCCGACACGTCTTTCGGGAAGCAAGAACCACCCCAGCCAATGCCTGCTTGTAAGAACTTGCTGCCAATTCGGGAGTCGAGGCCAATGCCCTGAGCCACCTGAGTAACATCAGCACCAACGCGATCGCAAATATTGGCGACTTCGTTGATGAAGCTAATTTTGGTGGCGAGGAAAGCATTGGAAGCGTACTTCACCATCTCCGCTGAACTCAGGTCTGTTACCAACACAGGCACAGGCGGCAGGTTAGGATCTTCAGCAAAACGACGCTCCACGATAGGAGCGTACAGTTCTTTCATCATTGCGATCGCTTTGGGATTATTGCCGCCCAAAACAATGCGATCGGGGTTGAATGTGTCGTAAACCGCAGACCCTTCACGCAGAAATTCAGGGTTGCTGACAATATCAAACTGAGGTGACTTAGGCGGCGCTTCAACTGATCCGCCGCCTGCGGTTACCAAAGCTTTTTGCTGCTCCACCACCCCATCTAGCACGATCATACGCACCCAATCTCCAGAACCGATGGGCACGGTTGATTTATTGACAATCACCTTGTAATCCCCGTTGAGGTGATTACCGATGCCCCGGGCAACAGCCTCAACATAGCGAGTGTCACTTTCTCCTGTGGGCAGAGCAGGGGTTCCTACCGCAATGAACAGGATGTCCCCATGCTCGACTCCCTGCTTCAAATCCGTCGTAAAGTGCAGGTGGCCCGCTGCCATGGATGACTGCATTAGATCTGAGAGACCCGGCTCAAAAATGGGCGACTGCCCCGACTGCATTAGCTTGACCTTCTCTTCGTTCACATCTACGCAGATGACATCATGACCCGTGTGAGCTAGGCACACACCGGTCACCAAGCCCACGTAGCCTGTTCCAATTACGCATACCCGCATAGGTCTTAATCCTCGCTATTGTTAGAAACTCAACACGGTATTTGCTTAACTTCCAAATCTGCCCAAAAAGGGCCGGAGAAGGAAACCTAAAGGAGCCTTGTCAGGCTAGAGGTAGCTGGGCTGGGGTCACGACACGCTCGCCCAAGCGCTCTGAAAAATCTTGGATTGTTTTTTGCAGTCCCTCCTGTAGGGACACTGTTGGCTGCCAGTCTAAGTAGGTCTGGGCTCGGGTAATATCGGGCTTACGCCGCTTAGGATCGTCTAGGGGCAGCGATTCAAACTTCAGTGGTACATCCGGATTCACCATGGATTGCACTGTTTGTGCCAGTTGCAGAATGGTGTATTCATCAGGGTTACCCAGGTTGATAGGACCTTGATGGTCTCCTTCCATCAACCGCATTAGCCCCTCAACCAAGTCGGAAACGTAGCAGAAGCTGCGGGTCTGGGAGCCATCTCCATAGACTGTGAGGGGAATTCCTTGCAAAGCCTGTACCACTAGGTTACTGACAACTCTGCCATCGTTTTCTAGCATTCGGGGACCGTACGTATTGAAGATGCGCGCAACCCGAATCTCCACATCATTCTGGCGGTGATAGTCAAAAGCTAGAGTCTCCGCCACGCGCTTGCCTTCGTCATAACAGCTACGAATGCCGATAGGGTTGACATTCCCCCGGTACTCTTCGACCTGGGGATGCACTTCCGGGTCCCCATACACTTCAGAGGTTGAGGCCAGCAGAAAACGAGCCTTTACTCGTTTGGCTAACCCCAGCATATTGAGCGTACCCATGACATTGGTTTTGATCGTCTTGACCGGGTTGTATTGGTAATGCACCGGTGAAGCGGGACAGGCTAGGTGATAGATGCGGTCAACTTCTAGCCGAATAGGTTCAGTAATATCGTGGCGAACCAATTCAAAATAAGGATGTTCCAGCCACTTCAAAATATTTCGCTTGTGACCGGTATAGAAGTTATCCAAACAGATTACTTCGTGACCTTCCGTCATTAACCGATCAATGAGGTGGGAACCGATGAAGCCAGCTCCCCCTGTAACTAAAATTCGCATAGAGTAAATTGCCTCATGAAATATCGTTATACAGAAGCCTTCCCACAACTCTATTCGAGGATCAGTCAGAGTAAAGATCGCAGAGGGTATCTGCTTGTAAAGATACCGTAAGAATTTTTAGGAATTAAATCTGTTAATGCTGCACTCTCCATTTTCACTTTGATGGGTGAAGAGATGCGATCGCAGTCACCCATCGCTACTTCTCACCCCAAAACCTTTGATGGTGCAACTTGGCTCTCTGTTCCAGAAAGCTATTTCATCCCTGTTAAATAGGGAAGGGTAGAAAACCTGACTTAAGCTACTTGACAAAGCTTTTTAAGCTTGAATAGTGACTAAAATTCCCCAGAACAAGGACAAAAACCGGGTTGCAGCAACCTAGCTAAAGTTTCTGCAACCCGGTTAGTAACCTATTAGTAGGCTTGTGGGAGGAAATATGAATTTTTTGCGAACTTCTTTAAATCCTTGGTGAACCCTCTTGAGGAGCAGGCACTAGCAAGCTGGCGACTGCTCAAATTTTGCCTAAGACAGCTTCAACACTGCCATGAAGGCTTCCTGTGGCACATCAACAGTTCCAATCGCCTTCAAGCGCTTTTTGCCCTTAGCTTGCTTCTGCAACAGTTTTTTCTTCCGGGAGATATCACCGCCGTAACATTTCGCGAGTACGTCCTTCCGCAAGGCAGGAATACTTTCGCTGGCAATAACGCGGGTGCCAATGCTAGCTTGAATCGGAATTTTAAACTGGTGTCGAGGAATTAGCTCCTTCAGCTTCTCCACGAGGGCTTTTCCAACGTAATAAGCCTTATCTCGATGCACGATAGTGGCCAGAGGATCCACTCGATCGCCGTTGATCAGTACATCTAGCCGCACCAATGGGTTCTCCCGATAGCCAATCAGGTGATATTCCATACTGGCATACCCGCGGCTGCGAGACTTCATATGGTCAAAGAAGTCGGTTACCACTTCTGCTAGAGGCAATTCGTAAACCAAGGTTGTGCGGCCCTGGGTCAGGTAGCGCATGTCCTTAAAATCACCGCGACGGCTTTGGCAGAGCTCCATCAGCGCCCCGACAAACTCTTCAGGAGTGATCATTTCTACTTTTACATAGGGCTCCTCAATGCGCTCTCGCTCTTGGGGTGGCGGCAGGGTGCTGGGGTTGTCGATCATCAGCTCCTCCCCGGCCAGTGTGTAGACCTTGTAAATAACCGAGGGGGCAGTCGTAATCAAATCTAGGTTGTATTCCCGCTCCAGCCGCTCCTGCACAATTTCCATGTGCAGGAGCCCCAAAAAGCCGCACCGGAAGCCAAAGCCCATTGCGCTAGAGGTTTCTGGCTCGTACTGCAAGGCCGCATCACTCAAGCGAAGTTTTTCTAAAGCCTCACGCAGTTCCTCAAACTGATCTGCATCTGTTGGAAAGAGGCCACAAAACACCATGGGTTTGGCCTCAACATACCCTGGTAACGGAGTTGCGGCTGGGCTTTTAACCAGGGTGATGGTGTCCCCAACGCGAGCATCTTCTACCGCCTTAATAGAGGCAGCGATGTAGCCTACCTCTCCAGCGTGTAACTCATCTACTTGGATTTGATTGGGTGAGAGAACCCCCAATTCATCAATTTCATACTCCTTCTGAGAAACCATTAGGCGAATGCGATCGCCTTTTCGAATAGTTCCATCCATTACCCGGAAGTAGACAATTACGCCGCGGTAGCTATCGTAATAACTATCGAAGATCAGCGCTCTCAGGGGCTGTTCTACCGTGTCTTGTGGAGGGGGCGTGAGATAGACAATGGCTTCTAAAATTTCGTCAATGCCAATGCCCTCCTTTGCTGAGGCCAAAATGGCATTGCTGCAATCTAGTCCAATAATCTCCTCAATTTCGGCTTTGATTCGGTCAGGCTCTGCTCCGGGCAAGTCAATCTTGTTAAGCACCGGAATAATTTCTAGGTTATGCTCCAAGGCCAAGTAAACGTTGGCCAATGTTTGCGCTTCTACTCCCTGGGACGCATCTACGACCAGCAGCGCCCCTTCACAAGCCACTAAGGAGCGGGAGACTTCATAGGAGAAGTCAACGTGACCCGGTGTGTCAATCAGGTTTAGAACGTAATTGTTGCCGTCCTGAGCCTGGTAGTTCATGCGGGCAGCTTGCAGCTTGATCGTGATGCCCCGCTCCCGCTCCAGTTCCATATTGTCGAGGAACTGTTCTTTCATCTCCCGTGCGCTGACCGTACCCGTGCGCTGGAGAAGTCGATCGGCCAGGGTCGATTTCCCATGGTCGATGTGGGCAATAATCGAAAAGTTGCGAATGCGCGAGACGGGAACGTCGGTCATAAACGGTTGGCTAGAGCGACAAAAATCAAACTTGAATTAACTTATTGTAATCCTTAGCTCTCGGGGTAATTGGACCAAGTGCGATCGCAAGCGCTATCCATCTGCGCAAGAGCGATGCTTTCTTAAAACACAATTTCGCTAAGGTCAACCGTACAGATACGTGTTTAAAGGCTTAGATGGTGTTGATTCACAGAATCTTGAAGTTATTCCCGGATTAGCGGGCACTATATTAGGACATAAGAATCAAGAACCTCATAATAGGATCATAGGGTGGAAAGGTTTTACGGGCGTACAGGCTCTGCAGTTAGATGATAAATCTCCTTAGATAGTGTTCTGTTTTCCCCATACGCCTTACTTCAATTCAATTGACCGATTGTGTTTTCAGCCTAAAACCATGAGTGATTCAACTGCAGCCTCTGTAGCGGACGACAAGGTAGAACTGTCCATTCAGCTTGATCGAGAATTGTTGGAGCAGGTGAGCCACCTCACCACTGATCCAAGTAAGGTTATTGAAGTCGCGCTTAGGCAGTGGCTCAAGGGCAGTCGTCCTCGTGAGGATGAGTTGACGCGTGCTTTACCCCGAAATCCGACAATTCCACCCAAAGGGGAGTGGAACGACTAAGGGGTGTCCTTAATTCGTATGGCCCCAAGGCGGTTGGAGTTCCTGATTCAAAAACTACTCAATTAGCTTGTCTGCGAGTACCTTGGTGATGCTGGTCATAGATTGCTCTCAACGCCAAGACAGAAGACAGCTAATGGCTCTGGCTTGATTAAGCCGATGAACGCTTCAACCGATTTTGGATTTCAAGTTGCATGGTTCGGTCTGTCAGTTCTAACTCTCTGATGCACGTCGTCCCGCAGACTCCTGAGGCTGGTGATGATTCCGGAACAATGGATGCTCCCGCTGGGCCGGAAAACTACGCACCTCACATCAGTCAAATTACGCGCAACATTCGCCGCACACTCGACCTAGAAACAATTTGGCGACAGACGGTTGAGGGGTTAGGGCATCTGTTTCAAGCCAGTCGTTGCTTAGTGTGCGCCTACCGAACCGCTGCAGAAGGAGTTACTGTAGCTGCTGAGTTTCGTCAGTCAGAACAGATTGAGTCTTGGCAAGGCCGCCGATTCAGACTCGCAGAAAACAATTGTTTGAGCCGTGCGATCGCATCAGTCACTCCCATCACAGAAGTTTCTGATTTAAGTGGCTCTGAAAGCTACCAAGTGCTGGCGATTGCCACTCGGTATCAAGACCAAGTCAATGGCTTGGTGGTACTTCATACCGCTCCTAGCCGCACATGGTCAGCTGTTGAGCTTGATTTAATCACCGAATTAGCCGATCAGGTCGGAACTGCGATCGCCCATGCGCGTCTTTTTGGCGAAAGCCATGCTCTAGCCTCTCAACTACAGCAAGCCAATGCCCGCCTGGTAGAAAAGCACCGTGAACTGGAGGAAGCCCGCAAACAGGCAGAAGAAGCCCGCAAACAGGCAGAAGAAGCCTCACGGCTAAAAAGCGAGTTTCTCGCCAACACCTCTCATGAATTGCGTACTCCCCTCAACGGCATGATCGGCTTTCTAAAGCTGGTTTTGGACGGTATGGCCGACGATCCAGAGGAGCAGGAAGAATTTATTCAAGAGGCCCATAAATCTGCCATTCACCTGCTCAATCTCATCAACGACGTCCTTGATATTGCCAAGATCGAAGCAGGCAAGATGCAGATCGAGATGGGTCCGGTTAAGCTGCAGGAGCTGCTCAACGACGTTGAAAACTTTACCCGACCTCAGGCTGAGCATAAGGGACTGCGCTTCAGCATTTCCATGCCCTCTACCCGAGATGCCATTATTCTCCATGGCAACTACCAGCGGATTTTACAGGTCATGCTCAACTTAGTGGGGAACGCGATCAAATTTACCCATGTCGGTGGCATTACCATCAGTGCTGAAATTAAATCTCAAAAGATTACCTTCAAAGACAAGATCTGGCCTGGGTTACTCAAGATCAGCGTGGCTGATACTGGCATTGGTGTGTCTCTGGAGAAGCAAGACCGCCTGTTTCAAACCTTTAGCCAAGTAGACGGTGAGCGCACCCGCCAGTATGGGGGAACAGGTTTAGGCCTAGCTATCTCTCAGAAGCTGGTCGAAGCCATGGGCGGGGTCGTGCAGTTTATCAGCATGGGTGAAGGGTTGGGCTCCACCGTTACCTTTACCACCCTGCTCTATCAAGAGCCCGTAGTGGTCTTGACAGAGCCGCTTCATCCTGTTTCCTAAACGCCCCTCTTTGGAAGAAAGCAGAGACTCTATTAAGGGACCATTAGGAAACAAATTTGGGGCGAGCCGCTTGGGTCTGGATCAAGTGCTGTTGCACTCCCTGCCAATCCTCCGCCTGAATCAAAGAGATTACTGCGTCTAATTGATCTCGGTAGGCTTGCAGGCTAGCCAGTAGGGCTTCCCGATTGTAATGCGCCATCATCAGACCCAACTCAGGAGGACCACCCCCTACTCGGCTGGTATCACGAAAACCAGAGCTGGCTAGAGCCTGAGCTAGCTCAGCAACAGCAGGTTCGGGTTCACTCAAACAGGCCTGGATCAAGCTGCTACTCACCATTACGGGCAAGTGAGAAATCCAAGCCACTGCCCGGTCATGAATTTCTGGAGAACATTTATACAGTCTGGCGTTTAGATCTTGCACCAGGGTAGACACGATTTCAACTGCCTCCGGTGGTGTTTCCCCCAGAGGGGTTAGCACATAAGCCCGTTCTGCAAAAAGTCCTAGCTCAGCAGCTTCTAACCCTACCTCTGTCTTACCAGCCATCGGATGCCCCCCCACAAACCGGGGCCAATGACGAGTTACACCAGTGACGACAGCCGCCTTAACCGAACCCACATCGGTAACAACTGTCTGCTCATCTAGCCAAGGTACCATCGCCGCGACCGTTGCCTCGATAGCAGCAATCGGGGTGCATACAAACACCACATCTGCACCAGATAATAAGCTATAGTCGCTACCCGCTTGGTCTACGACGTGTCGATCAATGGCTTCTTGACAAGTCTGAGGACGTCTTGCAATCCCAACAATCTGATGACCTTGCTGCCTCAGATCCAACCCCAAGGAACCCCCGATTAAACCCAACCCTACAATTCCAATCTTCATCCGTAAATCGTGCCTGCTAGAGGAGCCTCATGCTATGGTCAAAGCTTTCCTTTTATCTTCAGCCATTGGCGAATCGTTGACTAGGCTTGCCTCATGAACGCCCAAGAACTGTTGGGGAGGTACGATCAAGGGATACGCGATTTTACAGGCATTAAGCTAAACGAGTGCAATCTAACCGGCGTTAGCCTTCCGGAAATTGTTCTACAAGGGGCTTGTCTTAATGTATCCAACTTAAGCAGTGCCAACTTGATCCGTAGCAACCTCGAAGGTGCTCAACTGAATGTCACTCGGCTAAGTGGAGCCAATCTGAGCTACGCCAATCTGAAGGGCAGCAAACTGAATGTGGCCAATTTAATCCGCGTTATTCTAGCCCAAGCGGATTTAACCGGAGCCTCCCTCATTCGCGCTGAAATGGTTCGGGCTAATCTGAGTCGAGCTCAGTTGGTGTCTGTCAACTTAAGCGAAGCAGATTTGCGGGAATCCAACTTGAACTGGGCCAACCTCCACAGTGCGAATTTGACCCGAGCGGATTTGCGAAGTGGGACTTTGACCGGGGCCAATCTGACTCAGGCCAATCTAAGTGGGGTTAACGCAACTCGGGCCACCTTTCAAGGAGCTAACCTCAAGGAGGTGGAGTTGCGGCATGGCAACCTGAGCCGAACTGACTTCAGGGGAGCTAACCTTAGGGGGGCTAACCTGCGTTGGGCTGATTTGAGCGGTGCGAATCTAGCCCAGGCTGATTTAACCGATGCCAAGTTAAGCGGCGCGAATTTAACCGGAGCTTCCTTGGAAGGCGCTATCCTCGTCAACACAGGTCTTGTTCATGCAGATCTGAGCCACGCTAACTTGATGCAGGCTACCTGGATTGACTCAGATCTCTCAGGAGCTACCTTGACCGGGATCAAAGTTTCCGGCACAGTCCGTTACGGTTTGACCTTTTCGGAGGAAACCCGGTGTGACTGGATTGACGTCAGCCCAAATGGAGACCAATTAAAAATTGAGCAGTTCACTCTGCCATCGCAACTTGACCAGTTCTTTAATCGATCACCCGCTCGGGTAAGGATAACGGTTGACTGTCCGCTTTCCCCGGTGGCTCATCAAGCCCTCGCGAGCGACGGATACCAGTTGTCGAAACTCAGCCCTCTTTTTGAAGTTCCACCCTGTATTGAAATCAGCACCCGTAAAACCGTTTTGACCTACACTGTGGCTCAAAACACACTTCTACCCGCATTGGCCTACGGTGCTCTGTTTCCCTTTCAAATACGAGCAGAGGGGCAACGCGCTATTCTCGATGCGATCGCACAGGTCCAGCAGCACCTCAGCGATGCCCCCGAATCCCCATTACCCCGCTCCCTGCTGGCCCCTCTAAGCGGAGCCTTGACCATTACAGCTCAGCGACTGCGCACTCTAACACCAGTTTCATCAGAACTCGCTCTAGGCACTGATCCCTTCTTTCAGTCACCCGTTCAAGTGGAATTGATCAACTCCAGTAACCACCGCTTGGAAATTTACCAAAGTCCTCATTTTGGAGTACGGCAGAACTTTACAGAAGACATTTCAGAGACGCTGGAAACGCCTGGGTTGCCAGTCTCCCTCACCGAACTGCTGATTTTTTTCCAACACTGCCGCTTTCCCTAAAGTCTAAGTTCTCGGAGAAATTGATGCAGCCTGCTCGTCGGGAGCACGAGTGGCATGTGTCAAAATGAGAGTTCAATCTTATAAAGACGCCTTTCTCCCGTGATCGAAGCCGAGGTCCACCAGCAGTTACGCGCTTTCTTGCGGGAGCAGGGTGATCCCGCTTGGCCGCATCACCTCACTCTGGCTCGCCTAGTTGCCCGGGCTCTCCGGCTCGACCGTAGCGCGCTGATTCAGGTTGGCAGTCCCGCAGCTTATCATGGTCGCTACCGCCTCAGCTACCTCATGTCTTTGCTGCTCTGGCCTGGTCCCCTTGTTTTGGTCATGCCAGAGTGGACACAGCAGCAGTTACTGCGGGTTGATTTGCCGCGTTTACGGGACTGGGTACCCACTTACAAGTCGGTTTTAGCAGGAGATCAATGGCCCGACTCCCACTTCATGGGCTTGCTGATTACTTCCCCCCAAACTTGGCTAGCCGACCGATTGGGCAGCCAGACACGCTTTCCAACCGGAATTCCCACCGTCATTGATGGGGCCGACGACCTAGAGGACTGGGTGCGGGAACAGTTGACAATCACGCTAGGTAGTCCCGATTGGGACGCTCTGGTTCAAGCCTATCCCGATCAGCAGTCTTTCATTTTGGACACTCGGGTTCGGCTAACCCATTTAGCCTTTCAGCATCCAGAAAACCCCTATCAATGCCACTTGTTGGATTCGCCAGAGCAGACACTCTTGCGATCGCTTCACCAAGAAATCATTGGCCACCATCCCCAGCCCTTTCAGGCCCAAGCAGCAATGCCGACTAACTGGCAACACTTCTGGGAGCAAATCGACCAAGGGGACCGTCTGCTCTGGCTTTCCCTAAACCGAGCTGAGGGCCAGTTTTGTCTCCACTGTAGTCCAATTAATTTAGCTTCCAGGTTAGAGGCTCTCTGGCAGCAGCAGCCTGTGGTTTTGCTGGGGGCCGCCTTGGACCAAGAAACGCAAGCCCCGGTGTACCGAGAGCGCCTAGGCTTGGGGGAAATGACCTGTCTAAAGTTTTCCCCCGACCGCCAGCATGAATTTATTCAACTCTATCTTCCTGATCACCTACCTCTCCCCAATACCCCTCAGTTTCAGGCCTCGTTGCTGTCAGAAATTCGGCAGCTTTTGTTTTTCCATGCGCCGACGTCGGGTCTAACTGTCGTCCTGGTAGGAGATTCGCCCCTTAAATCTCAGTTAGGAGCAACCCTAGCAGCTGAGTTTGGCACCCGAGTGCAAGTGGAGCGTACCCAGATTCCCTCACAAGGTATTTTGGTGACGGGATGGGACTTCTGGAAAAGACATCAGCGGAGCTTCCCTGCACCTTCGCTGATCATTATTCCAACCTTACCCATTCCTTCTCTAGAAGACCCTTTGGTGGCAGGACGGGTAGCCTACTATAAGCGCAGACGCCAGGATTGGTTTCGGTTGTATCTGCTGCCGACCGCCCTCAACGAGTTGCAAAGAGCAGTAGCCCCGGTACGGGAATCCCAAGGGGGGGTAGCGTTGTTAGATACTCGCGTTCACTACCGGAGCTATGGTCACCAAATTTTAGAGGCACTTGGTCCAGCTGCCTGTACTCGTTCTCTGCGTTTCAATTGGCTGATCGATGCAGAATTCCCTTCTTGATAGCACGTTGATAGGTGCCAGAACTCAGTAGAATAGAAGAGAAGCGCACGGTGGAAGACTTCCATGGGGGAAGCAAAACGGCGACGGGAACAGTTGGGCGAAGACTACGGCAAAGAAAAACCAGTTCTTCCTGGATTGCCCATTACTAAAGAACAATCTCAGAAGTTCGCTGGTTGGGTCACTCGCGGCACTTGGATTGCGATCGCATTGACTATTGGCTTTTGGATTACGTTACGGTTCATTGGACCTGGCTTAGGCTGGTGGGAGTTGTCGGGCTAAGCCGTTCCACTTAAGTAAGTTCGAATATTTGTTTTTTCCTGCCCTTCCTAGAGAAGGGGCAGGATTGTTTTGCTTGCTACTGCAACTCCTACGGTTTTTGATTAGGATTGGGCTAAAGTCAGGGCTTCAAGCATAAGACTCGATATTTGAACCCATCTACTGCGATTTTTAAGCAATTTTCACCAATATCAGGGTCTTAGGTCGGTGAAATAAGGCAATCTCCGAGTTAAGCATTAAGGTTACTTCACTTCTATCCCGGAACTTGGCTTAACTCGTTAGGATAGAGCAACCGTTTCTATGCCAGAATTCATCACCCAACCTTAAAAACTTAAGGTATTGTTAATAACTCACCTTACAATAGGGTGTGGTACAGAGGAGATTGGACATGTTTGTCAGATTGGCAGAACAACATAGGCAATTTGTCCAGGATCTAGTCATGAACCTTCAGGCTCTTGCGACAGTCCTGGAAAACCGAGGTTATCTAGCTTCCTGCTACACTTGCGGGGGGCAAATGAATAGTGCTTCTTTTATGGTGAGTTTAGGGGACAACCACCTCATTCGTTTTTTGGTATCCGATTATGGGATCACCTGGACAGAGATGCGGGACGACCGTGAACTGATGAAATTGGAAGGAGCCGAAGCTATCAATCAGCTTCAAGAGTTGGCTAACTTGGTCAAATACCAAATCAAGCCCTCTAATTCTCGTCAGTCCTTCTTGCACAAGGTTTAGTTCTAGAACAACTCTGCACATAAAGTTTACTAAGGGTTCTCTGTAGAGCCTTCAAGAACCTTGGCTTGGCGCAAACACAAAGCCCTTGTACTAGTTGAACAAACCGCGTATTCTTTCCACGCGAGGCTTCGCTGATCCAGGTTCTATTTAGGCTGCCTAGGTAAAGAAGCGGGTAGGGCGGTTGGGAAAGAGAGAAATTCAGTACCACCATAACTTCAAGTCCTACTGCGCCGTTGAGTCTAGCAACTGGTGTCTTTTTCCCTAGCATCCAGCATCAGTTGAGAAGCCTTAATGCGCAACCGTTTGAGCAAAGATTTTAAACCCTCAGAAGGATCGGGAACTACCGTAATTTCCCACTTCTTCCAAAGGGTATTCTAGGCTACATTCAAGGTGGTAGAGAGTTCCACCCAACTTCTGTCTTAACAGACTTAGCCCTTAGCTTGAGCGTTCTCGCTTCTGCGGTTCAGCCCAGCGGATTGAGAGGTAATAGGTGTTCTGAACAGAACATACCGCTTGGTGGACCTAGTTGCGTATAGGTAAGGGCTCGAGTTACATGACATCTTCGTTTTCCCGGTGGCATCACGAGTATGTGGAGACCAACCATATTCGGCTTCACTGTGTGACTCAAGGGGAAGGTGAACTGGTTATCCTTCTGCACAGTGTGATGGAGTTTTGGTATTCCTGGCGGCATCAGTTACCCGCTCTATCTCGTCGATTTCGAGTGGTAGTTCCTGATCTACGAGGCTGCAATGACTCTGAAAAGCCGAACAACGGTTACGATCTCGACACGCTGAGTCAAGACATTCTAGGGCTGATGCAATCTTTAGGCTACTCCCGTGCTCACATTGTCGGGCATGCCTGGGGGGGTACCTTAGCTTGGCATCTAGCGCAAAAGATGCCTCAGGCTGTTGATCGGCTTGCTGTACTCAATGGAGCCCATCCTCAACAATTTCGTCGGGATCTGGTTGGCAATTTGGATCAACTGCGTCGTAGCTGGCGACTGCTAGCCCTGCAAATGCCGGGTCTACCGGAATGGGCCATTGAACAGAATTTGCCCCAATTTGTAAACTCTTTCTTTCAGAAGCAGGTTGTTCGTAAAGGAGCTTTTTCTGCCCAAGACGTGCAGATCTACCAGGATGCGCTACAGAAACCAGGTGCGATCGCAGCTGCCTTAAACTATTACCGCCAATTGCTGTCTTTGCCGGCTTGGGCCAATAGCTGGTGGTCGCCGATTGATCCTATTGAAGTTCCAACCCTGGTGCTGTGGGGTGAGGAAGACACCTTCTTCAGCCGGGGTTTACTCGACAATGTCGCTTCTTTAGTTAAAGCGCCGATGCGGCTCCGTCAAATTCCACAGTGCGGTCATTGGATTCAGCAAGAGGTCCCACAAACTGTCAATCGCGAACTTCTTCGCTTTCTGTGTGAGCCTTAAATCGGCTGGGTATACTCTGGCCAGGGTGCGATAACCATTAGGATTTACAGAATCTTCTTCAAACGGCTCTTGTCACTGCCGGATGAAGATGTCTGGGCTTGCAATAATGGATTAAAGCATGCGATGGCCATGATGTTGGATCCCCGTAGCCTATACGAATACTCCATGTCTCTTAGTGATTCTTCCGAGGATGTGGAGCTACAGAAGCGCCTTGAACTCTTCCAAGTATTTTCTAAGCTCTATAGTCGACACCGGGATCTACTCAACGAAATCCTAGCGCTAGAGCAGACAGATGCACGGGTACCTAGACCTAAAGGTCTCTTCAGCTATATCCAGGGTCTTGTGCTAGGGCAAAACGCCCTTTTAATAACCAATTTGATTGATGGCCAGTCCCAAATTTTGGAACAAGGCCAACAAATGTGGCTAATTGGTCGAGACGGGAGCCAAGTTTCGATACCAATCCGTGACAAACGCCTATCTCGACGGCATGCCGCTATCCAGTACGATTCTCAGCAAGGCTTTCACATCGCCGATCTAGGCAGCACAAATGGAACCTTTGTCAACGGTGAGCGGATCCTTCAGCCAATGCTGCTTCAGGATGGTGATCGGATTCGGCTTGGCAGCATGACCTGTAGCTTTTTTATATGCCAGGAGGGACAGCCCCTCCCTTCCGCCTCAGCAGAGACATTGGAGTACTTGAACAGCGCGGTTGTGTCTCCGACACCGCTTGAAGATACGGACTCCGAAACCTCTTTAGCCAACTCTAGCAAGGTAGGAGAGCAGGTAGAGGGGGAAATCCCACCCTTTGTCTTTGAGGAGACGCTTCGCTTTGCTAGAAGCCGTTCTTTTCAGAATTGATGAGGAAGGATACAAGAGATGTTGGGGCCACCCTGATCTCTGCTTCCCGTTGACACCCATTTGATTAGCATCAATTCATAGGAAGCTTGCCCAAAAAGCCCAAGGGATCGTTGATACTGCAAACAGCCCTATGTAATTTTTCTCAATAGCAGTTAGCAGGGCACGTGAACTATTGGGTGAGGTGATGTTTTGCCCCTACTCCTACCTCGGAAAAACTTGGTTGCCCAAGTCGCACGCTTATTTCCAGACGGGCTTTTCTACCTTCCAATCCAGCAACCAGTCGTAGCTCTGACCATCGATGACGTACCCACGCCGGGTGATATTGGTGACCGCTCTAGCCGCTTAATCCTAGATGCGATCTCATCTCACAACAACACTGCGAATCATCCGGCTCGGGCCACTTTTTTTATTATTTCCAGTCACCTCAATCCAGGAAGCACCTTCTTTCAAGAGGCACTTGCTCAGAATCATGAGTTGGCAAACCACGGCACTGCTGACACGACAGCTGCCCTCCTTTATCCGGAGGCGTTTGCCAGCCACTTTCGAGATGCTCATAACCACATTACTGACCTATGTCAACAGCCATTGCGGTGGTATAGACCTGGTCGGGGACTCTACAACCAGATTATGCTAGAACACTTGCGGCTGACCCCAGGCTATGAGAGCCGCTTTGCCCTAGCCTCGATGGTTCCCTTTGATACTTTTCGGCCCACAAATGATCCCGCTTTCACCCTCTGGTATCTTTCCCAGTTCATTTTTCCAGGAGCTATTCTGCTGCTTCACGGTGGCTCGATGGAACGTTCTCTCCAAACCGCTCAGGTGCTTCCCATCCTCCTACGCTTGCTTGATGAGCAAGGATATGAGGTGGTGACGTTATCAGAACTCTATGATCGCTCTGTCTCTCAAACTGCTTCACAGGACTGCTGAGTAGCGCTTAAGCAGGAGGGCTTTAAAGCAGAAATTTTTCAATGGCATCAGCAACTCCGTTGACCTCGACGCTTGGGGCGACCCAATCTGCTGCCTCTTTAACAGCTTGGGGAGCATCACCCATCGCTACGCCAATTCCGGCATAGCGGATCATCTCCAAATCGTTGAAGTTATCACCAATTGCCATGACCTGATCAGGCTTCAAATCTAGCAACTCCTCGGCTAGATAGCGCACGGCGTACCCCTTATTGGCTTGAGGGTGGGTAGCTTCAAAAAAGGTGCTAACAGACCGGGTTAAGTAAAGTTCTTCAGGGGTATAGCGCTGCCCCAACTTCAGCAGCAGATCCTCAATTACGGTTGGATCAGGGCTGAGGGCAAGTAGTTTTGTGGTTTCTAGCGCAACATTCTGATGCAAAAGCTGATGCAGGTCGCCAGCGGTAATCGGTTCGATTCCCGAGCGAGCTGCGTAAACACGGGTATCATCAATAATCGCTCGCACGTGCAGAGCATCATCAATATATAGGTGAATGGAAAGGGCGTTCTCAGCTTCTAGGGGAGCTAGATGAGTCAGGATTTCTAGGGCAAGATTTCGAGGCAGGGGGGAATGACGTAGTAACTTTTGGGTGCGAGGATCTTTGATGAAAGCACCTTGGTAAGCCATCAACGGCAAGGTAGAGTTAATGGCTGTATGGAACCTTAAGGCAGCACGGTACATGCGTCCGGTTGCGATCGCAACCTCGATGCCTCGGGCCTGAACTGCTCGAATTCGCTCCAAGACATGAGGTGTGATCTCATTCGAGTGTCCGGCTACAGTGCCATCAATATCAAGGACGAGCAGTCGAATATCGGCTGTCATGTCCTATTTGCTCCCGCGATGAAACAATTCCGCCCCCATTATGCTCATATTTTGCAAAAGAGTGGGGTTAAGGAGCGACAATTTGACCCATCGGGAGTAGACTGGAGCGTTTGTAACAATGTTCACCCACCGGATTGCATTGCTTCATGAATGAGGGCGCTTATCAACGCCAAGTCGCCTATCGTCTCTTGCTCACTACGCTCTGGGCCTGTTTGCTGACCTTGACAGTTGAAGCTAGCGCTGGATGGGCCACTCAATCCTTGACCCTATTGGCCGAAGCGCTCCATACCTTGGTCGATGGGTTTAGTACCCTTTTGAGCTTAATTGCGATCGCATCTTCCCAGCGACCTTTGGGCAAAGAGGTATGGGGTCATGGTCGCCTTGAAGTGGCAATCACCCTAATGCTGGCAGTTTTTCTCGGCTTTACAGGCATCAGTTTGCTGCTCGTTGCCCTGCGTCACACCTACAGTTGGATCACAGAGGGCAGTTCTGCTTTTCTGATTAATCTACAGCCTCAAATTCTGCAGTTTATTACTGCGATGGTGGTTCTAACCCTTGTGTTGGGGATGTACTCCGGCTATCAGGCCCGCAACCTTAGTAGTATCGTTCTGCGCCTCAACACCCAGCATTTTCTAGAAGACGCTTGGTTAAGCTTGACCATGTTGGGAGTACTGCTAGCAATCTGGCAAGATCAACGCTGGCTGGATGCTCCCTTTGCAATTGTTTTGCTATGGCTATTGCCGCGAAGCGTCTGGCGCGTCCTCAATGCCCAGTTGCCTATGTTGCTACAGCCTACGGCAATTGCCCCCGAAGCAATCGCCCATACCGCCACTCAAATTGAAGGGGTAACTCGGTGTGTCCGCATTCGTTCTAGAGGAATGGTCGGTCGGCAAGTTTGGGTTGAGATCCACCTAGCAATCCATCCTGAATTTTTAAGTTCTGCCGACACGATTGGAGAACGGGTAGAAGCCGCCCTCCGAGACAGATATGGCCCGCTACGAGCGCAGATTTGGGTGGAAGAAATGCGAGGTCAGCCAGAATTTCCCTTCATGCGAGGGGGCTTGGATTACCCAGGTCACTCCTCAAACGCTGATTGGAATTAGGCTCTCAAGAGGCTTGAATCCCCTGCATGGGACCTAGATAACGGGTTAGGTAGGGGGAAAAAACTTCATAAATGAGCGTCAGAGGTCTGCCACGGTGCCAAAAAAGGTAATGCCGTCCCCAAAATGGCCCCTGCTCCCCAAACGCAGCTTCTAGAGGTTGGGAATAACCATAGTGAAGGCCTTGCACATCTCGGTAAAGCTCTGTCCGCAGCCGCGCTAAGCTGGCCCAAATTGGCAATGAGCGGTTTTGCAAGTACTCATCGACATGACTAGCCTCCCACCAAGAAGTGGCATAGGCTAGCCGTTGACCCGAGGCCGTTCGGAGCCAGACCTGCCGCCGTAGTCGGGGACCTGGAACAACGCGCAAAATATCGGGTGCTCGGTCTGAATTGAAACCAACGAGAGACATGTCAATGACATCAACCTCGGTACGCTCCCGCGTCAGCAAATGGAGGTGGCGAGTGGGTGAGCCGTCCCCTAGCAACAACATTTGCCAAGAAGGAGCTAATTGATCGTGGGGCAATCCTCCTTGAACAACGGTTTCACCTCCTTGCCACAGGGGATCCAGAGCGTGCCAAACAGGTGTCTGGCTTGGTTCTAAGACAGGCTGAACTATTGAACTCAAAGTGGGTTACAAAAGATGCGTTACAAAAGTTTAACTTTCTAAACTCATCATATATTGCATCCTAGATTCTTGCATTCAGGCTCTAAAGCCTAAATGCATACTTCTTCTTAGCCCCATTTTTCCGGGGTTTAATGGTTAAAACCTAAATGCGGATGGCGAGACTCGAACTCGCAAGGCGTAAGCCACACGCCCCTCAAACGTGCGTGTCTACCAGTTCCACCACATCCGCTTGGGGAATTCAGACGTAACCGTCTTCAGTTCCGATTTATAACAATACCCCATAATGGTCCGTTTGCAATACCGAGTTTGAATTAATTTCGTTCAACCCTGCTTCCAAACTGCGTGATACGATGAGCAACCGTCGTATGATTCAGAACATGGCCTGTTGTGGGTTAACTGACAGCGGTGGAAACCTGTCCCGCCCAGTTGGCCCCTAGTCGCGTTTGAATCCCTTCTGACTGTTAACCGATCCAATGCACTTTTCGAAAATCCTGATTGCCAATCGCGGGGAAATTGCTCTACGAATCCTCCGAACCTGTGAAGAGATGGGAATTGCGACAGTCGCAGTTCACTCTACGGTGGATCGCCATGCTCTACATGTGCAATTGGCAGATGAAGCAGTGTGCATTGGTGAAGCTCCCAGCAGTAAGAGCTATCTCAATATTCCCAACATCATTGCTGCGGCGTTGACTCGCAATGCCAGCGCAATCCATCCTGGGTACGGCTTTCTCGCTGAGAATGCGCGGTTCGCTGAAATTTGCGCCGATCACAAAATTAGCTTTATCGGCCCGTCTCCTGACGCGATTCGGGCGATGGGGGACAAGTCTACTGCTAAGGAGACAATGCAACGGGTAGGCGTGCCTACCGTGCCCGGCAGCGATGGCTTACTGACAAGCGAGAAAGAGGCGTTTGCGATCGCAAAAGAGATTGGCTATCCCGTCATCATTAAAGCGACTGCTGGGGGTGGAGGACGAGGGATGCGGCTAGTGCGAGAAGCAGATGAGCTGAGCAAGCTCTTTCTTGCAGCCCAAGGCGAAGCTGAAGCAGCGTTTGGCAACCCCGGTGTCTATCTCGAAAAGTTTATTGAGCGCCCTCGCCACATTGAGTTTCAAATCCTGGCCGACAGCTACGGTAACGTCATTCACCTGGGTGAACGAGATTGCTCCATTCAGCGACGTCACCAAAAACTATTGGAGGAGGCCCCCAGTCCGGCGCTCACGCCTGAGTTACGGCAAAAAATGGGGGATGCTGCCATCCGAGCTGCTAAATCAATTAATTACGTAGGAGCAGGCACAGTTGAATTTCTCCTAGATGCTTCTGGCAGCTTCTACTTCATGGAAATGAACACTCGCATCCAAGTAGAACACCCGGTTACCGAAATGATCACAGGGATCGACTTGGTAGCTGAGCAAATTCGGGTTGCTCAGGGCGATCCCCTATCCCTCAAGCAGGAAGAGGTCATGCTGCGAGGCCACGCCATTGAGTGCCGCATTAACGCCGAAGACCCTGACCATAATTTCCGGCCCAATCCCGGTCGCATTAGTGGCTACTTGGCCCCTGGTGGCATGGGCGTGCGTATTGATTCCCACGTCTACACCGACTACGAAATCCCCCCCTACTACGACTCTTTAGTCGGTAAGCTCATCGTATGGGGACCCGATCGCCCGACCGCCATCAAACGTATGAAGCGAGCGCTACGGGAATGTGCGATTACTGGTGTGCCGACGACCATTGGTTTCCACCAAAAAGTCTTAGAAAATCCCGACTTTCTTAAAGGGCATGTCTACACCAATTTTGTAAACCAAATGATGGGGATCTAAGAAAGCAGAAGGACACAAAGGGGAAAAGCATAGCACTAACAGTCGAGGGCAACAGGAATTTCACCTATTGCCCTCGATTGCTTCTTTTCGCTTTCCGATTTCTTAGGCCAACATCTTCAAGATACCTTGCTGGCCGACCAGTAGCTCACGCAGCAGACTTACAATGCCCACCCAGATGATAGGGGATATATCTACACCGCCAATGGGAGGCACTAGCTTACGAACAGGGATAAGAAAGGGTTCAGTGGGCCAATAGACGAGGTTAAAGGGAAATTTGTTAACTTCGGCTTGAGGGTACCAGGTCAACACAATCCGAATGATGAACAGCAGTGTCATCAAACCCAAAAATAGCCCTACACCTAGGCCAGCAAAATCAATCATCGTCATATCAACACCTCAACCCCAAACTTGAGTACCCGCTTTAAACACCGTAAGATATGGTCCCACCTAACCATCTTAAAGCTTTGTAAACTCCTCTGGTTTGGTGTAGCAAAACTCTTTAGGCTGCTATAAGCCTTGTCCCGAGCTGATCCCTTGCCCGGATTGTCTTTTCAAGGACAGGGTAGAGCTATAAGATAGTTAACAGACCTTTGCTAGCTTTAGTTGGGATGCTAAAGATATGACACCTTCCTTGACGAATTTTCTGCTAAGCCTGGCCGCAGGTGCTTTCATCGTTGTGGTCCCCGCAACGGTTGCTTTGCTTTTCATCAGCCAACGAGACAGGATCCAGCGCGGCTAAGCCAATTGCTTAGGCTAACCGAACAGTTTTGTATTCCTTCAGGGGGCCGCATTTCGGTGCGTCCCTCATATTTTTTCTAAGCTGCTTGGAATAGAATAAGGCTGGTCAAGTTGGTTTCAACAGCTTAATTGAGGTCTTTTCTGACGAGATCTAATCCTCATGGATCCTTTCAAAAATTGCTCAACATAGGCTGGTTTGGCAACTGGGGCCATGCCCGGATCTATCGGGACAAACGTGTTGAAGCTCGTTAAAATGGGCTTAGCGGCCTCTCTAGGTCGTTATTTTTAAGAGCTGTGTCTTGAATTTCTGCGTCCCTATATAGATATTTCAAGTCCAAAGTATCTGTAACCTGCGGCTGTAATGGCTCCAGCATTTTGCGGCTCTTTAACTGAGTCGCCATCCTGAGAGGAATCCACTGTGAATTTTGGTACCCCTGTTCCCCTTCTCCTTGGAATATTGATGGTGCTTGGTGCCGTCGCCCTGTTTTTTCTGGACAAGTTTAGGCCAGGGTACGAGCGCGAGTATGACAAGGTCTATGCGGTTCTTTTCCTCATCTCTGGGATATTTTTCCTAGGTCAGTTGACGATGGAGCTGATTCCATCGTTTCAGCAAATCATCATGGTGGGGTTGCTGATTAGCCTAACGATTCAAAATATTCGCTCTAGAAAGCCAGTAGACAGTCGATTCGGGGCACAGGCTGCTCCTGATATGTCGATGGGTCGAGAGAGCTATCGTCCTAGCCGTTCCAGCCGCGGCTATGGCTCCAGTCCTCGTACAAGCGTACAGGCAGAGTTAGACCGGCGCGACATTCCACCGGATCGCCGTTACTCCCGCCCGATGTTGAGTGGGTATGACGATCAAAGCTCATCTCGTGGCTATAACCGAGACGCCTATGAAGACTCAAATAGGCCTCGTTCTTATGATCGAGAAGACTCAGATAGACCTCGTTCCTACGATCGCGACACCTACGGAGATCGGGATCGGTCTAGCTCTGAGTACAATCGGGACGCCTATCAGGGGCAGGCTTATAAGGACAAGTTTGAGGAAAATGATTCCCTAGGGGGACAAGAGCCTCCTTCGGATCCACCTTCTTCTTACTACAGTTCTACCCGTCCTGATGCTCGAATTCGTCGTCGTCGTCCAAGGACTCGCGGAGACGTCAACTATTAAAGGTATTGGATGCTCTAGGAGACTCAACCCAATAGGGATTTAAAGCCACACAAGATAAAGTAAAGCCAGGACTAATTCTTCTGGTTGTCCAGTAAACCTTTCTTTTAAGTCCTTCCTCACGAAGGACTTTTTTGTTGTTTCTTGGGGCTTGCCTCATGCTTAATGACTTGAAGCTGTTTCCCTTATCCCTAGATGCTGCTCGCATTGCTGGCATAGCCTTATGGTCTTTGGCCCTTTACTTGGGCTTCTCCCCCGTTAGCGATCGCATTGTTGGACAGATTTATCAATGGTTGAATGATGCAAAAGGAGACTCACACACCTCGAAAAATGAGGTCGGCACGAGTTCGCAGTCACAAGCTCAAAATACTTTCCTGGCTTCCTTGCTCAGCATTTTCCCTTTTCTAGTAGTTGGTGGACTGCTCAACTACGGGGTTGAGTTGGGGCTGGGTAGTAGCTGGGCTATTAGTATCGGCATGATTGCCTGTGTGAGCTGTGGCGTTTACGAACTCGGTCGCAAAGATGGACAGGCTTCTGGCTAGCCTCTTTAAGGCCATGAAATAACAAGTGGGGGATCTTTGATCGGATCGCCCCACTTGCCCTAAATTTGCATCACTCTAGAGGCTCTACCCAGGAATCGGGTTAACCAGCAGCATGGCTTATTGCCAAGATCTGCTCAGTCAGCTTTTCGGGGACAGGCTGAAGGTGGTCATAGTGCCATTGAAAGAAGCCTACGCCCATGGTGAGCGATCGCAACTCTAGAATCAGCGTTTGCATCTCTGCTTGGGGAAGATGAGCCGAGACGAGATCCCAGCCTGGCCAATCTGCCTTGCCTTCATAACCCAGAATTTGCCCCCGACGTCCCGAGATCAACTTGAGTACGTTGGCCGTAAAGTTGGTTGGCACCGAGATTTCAACTGCTGCAATGGGCTCTAGCAGAGTTGGACCACAGGCAGCCATCCCGGTCTGCATAGCAATACGGGCAGCCTGCTTAAAGGCTTGATCAGAGCTGTCTACGTTATGGTATGAACCACTCGTCAGGGTCACTGCCACATCAACCACAGGGAAACCGAGAGGCCCATGGCTCAGGTATTCCCGCACGCCGTGCTCAACGCTAGGAATGTACTGCTTGGGCACGACTCCGCCCACGATAGTGTCGTTGAAGGTGAACCCTGAGCCTGAAGGCAGAGGCTTAATGGTTAGATAGACATCCCCAAATTGGCCATGACCACCTGTTTGGTGCTTGTAACGACCCCGAATTTCTTCCTTAGTTTGCCGAATCGTTTCCTTGTATTGCACTTTGGGCAAGTGAGTCGTCATGGGCAGGTTGTATTTTCGGGCCAGTCGCTCCATCGCAATGCTCAAATGCACATCGCCTTGACCCCACAAAATAACTTCATGGGTATCCCCGTGCTGTTCCCAAACTAGAGAGGGATCCTCCTCTAACAGTTTAGTTAGAGCGCCGCTCAGCTTCACTTCATCGCTGCGTTTTTCAGCAGTAATCGCAAGGGCATAAACCGGGTCAAGTCGTGTTACCTTGGGCAACTCGACTGAAGGCGTTGTACCTTGGCCAGTCAAGGTATCTCCTGTTTGGGCTTTTTCAAGGCGTGCGATCGCAACGATCGATCCTGCTTCAGCCTTTGACAAGCTAATCTGTTGCTGACCCTTCAGTTCATACAGCCCCCCCATCCGTTCACCATTAAGGGCCTCACCATCGGTCAGACTACCCTGCCAAATCCGAACGAGGGAAAGCTTGCCACCCTGGGGTGTGAAATAGGTTTTCATCACCTGTACGAGGGTTTCCTTTGCGTTTTCGCAATCAATGCCACGCCGCTCACAGGTCACATTCGGTTCAGGAGCTTCCCGCACTAGGGCATCTAACAAAGGCCGAACACCGTAATCTTCCAAAGCATTGCCGAAGAAGACAGGCACAATCAGATCAGCCCCTAGCTCCATTTTCAGGTCGCTAACGATCTCCTCTTGGGGAGGCTCGATCTCTTCAAGCAGTTCTTCAAGTAAATGGTCGTCAAAGTTGGCTAGCGTTTCTAGTAGTTCTGTGCGGGCGGCATGCTCCTCTGCTTGCAGCGACTCGGGGAGGGGCACAGGATCAGCCGGCGCGCCAGGATGGTAGTGGTAGGCTTGCTCACTCACCAAGTCAATAAACCCAACCAGTTCATGGTCCTGGCGAATGGGGTATTGATGCGGGATGACCGGGCGGGAGGAAACTGTCTTGAGAGCTTCTAAAACTTCTAAGAAATTGCCGGTTGCCCGGTCCATTTTGTTGAGCCAGACCAGGTGGGGAATTTCCCAGGTGTCCAAAAATTGAAACAGAGGGGATAAGGTCAACACTTTGCCAGGGTCGGGTTCGCAGACCACCACTGCTGCGTCAATCCCAACTAGCGCATTAAACGTTTCTTGTTGCAGTTCAACCGAACCAGGACAGTCGACAAATGTAAAACGAATGCCGCCGTACTCAGTACTAGCGGCATTAATTTGCACAGTCATTTGGCGATTGCGAGCTTCTGGTGAATCATCGCCCACAGTGTTGCGATCATCCACTTTGCCTTTTCGTGAAACCGCTCCTGTTACTGATAGCAAGCTCTCCAATAGAGAGGTTTTACCACTAGAATAAGGCCCCACAATCGCCACGTTTCGTGAGCCCAATAATACTCTTTGGCTCATAGGTCACTCCTAATCTTTTTTTGAATGACACTAAGCTGAAAACCAGCCAAACCAAGCCTGTTGGCGGCTCTCTTGGGTATTCACCCAATTGCTCTACCCTCAGATTACCGCGAGGATAAAAAAACACAGTTCTCTGTTAGAAAAAGTTCACCACGTAAAGTTAGATGTCTACTTATTGAGGCAGGTAAACAAGGATTTCATCTAAAGAAAACCAATCAAAAACAATAGTTGACCAATTGGTCAACTCAACAGCCAATAGACTTAGAAGTGCATACTAAATCTCATACTTTCTTAATCTTTTCAATTTTTGTGAGCAATTCAAAAAGCTGACAAATCATCGCTAAATTCGAATCATTGACTTCTCTTGCATCCTTATAGCTTGCTTGTTGGACAGCTTAAAAATTACTCAGTTCTTTGGCTACCAAATTGCTTGTTAAAGAACAGAGATTACAATTCTGCCACCAGGAAGAACCTTTACAATTGTTAATAGCTACTGTACCTGCTGGAGATCGTTACTGTGGTTGAGTTCCCTTGTCTGAAACCAATCTTTGACTGGTTCTCGAAGCAAGGGTGGAAGCCACTGCCATTCCAACAAAAGGCATGGGTAGCTTTTCTCTCAGGCAAAAGCGGGCTCATTCAAGTACCAACCGGATCTGGAAAGACCTATGCAGCGGTGATGGCTGCGATCGCAGCCATGCTAGAGACACCAGAAACTGGGCTAAAACTGCTCTACATCACGCCCCTGCGGGCCTTGTCACGCGATATAGAACTGTCGATTAAACGCCCCATTGAGGAGATGGGCTGGGAGTTAACAGTAGAGTCGCGGACGGGAGATACCGGCTCTGCCCGTAAGGCAAAGCAGTTGAAGACAATGCCAGATATTCTCATCACCACACCAGAGTCTCTATCGGTAATGTTGTCTTACAAGGACAATGCACATCGATTTAAAGCTTTAGGCTGTGTGGTCCTAGATGAGTGGCATGAACTCATGAGTTCCAAGCGAGGCACACAGGTAGAGCTATGCTTGGCTTATTTGCGATCGCTTCGGCCTAATCTCCAAACTTGGGCACTCTCTGCTACGTTGGGGAACCTGAAGGAAGCGGCTCAAACTGCTGTGGGACTTCAAGAAGAGCCTATTATTATCCAATCAGCCTTAAAGCGAGAAACAGTTATTCAAAGCATTTTGCCCCAGGCCGTAGATACCTTTCCGTGGGCAGGACACTTAGGGTTACGTATGCTTGAAACCCTAGTTGATAGCCTTGATATTGAAAAATCGACACTGATTTTTACTAATACCCGGAATCAGGCTGAGCGATGGTTTCAAGCTCTTTCCTTTTCGCTGCCAGAAAATACAGACAAAATTGCACTACACCACGGCTCTATTGACGTAGAAGCGCGCGAAGCTATCGAAGCAGGTGTTAAAAGCGGACACATTAAATGGGTTGTCTGCACGTCTTCCTTAGATTTAGGAGTAGACTTTCAGCCTGTCGAGCAGATTGTACAAATCGGCAGCCCCAAGAATTTGGCGCGGCTATTGCAACGGGCTGGGCGCTCTGCGCATATTCCCGAGGGCGAATCCAAAGTTCTTTTTCTGCCAACTCATGCCCTGGAGCTTATAGAAATCTCAGCATTTCGTCAGGGGTTAGCATCAGGTGATATTGAGACTCGCCGTCCTCAGTACAAACCCTATGACGTGCTAGTACAGCATTTAGTCACACTGGCCTGCGGTGATGGCTTTGAAGCTGAGAGAATCCTCAAAAGCTTGCGCCAAACCGTAGCTTACTCTGAGTTGAGCGATGAAGAGTTTTATTGGACTCTCGACTTTATTGAGAAGGGAGGAAAGTGTTTGAGTGCCTATCCTGCCTATAAAAAAGTTGTGATAGAAAACGGGGTGTGTAGCATAGCTGATGACAAAATTGCTCGGATGCATCGAATGAACATCGGCACGATTACTTCAAATGCTACCGTCAGGATTGTCTATACCAACCGTGGGGAGATTGGCACTGTTGAGGAGAACTTTGTATCCAAGCTTAAGAAGGGAGATGTCTTTTTCTTTGCTGGACGTCAGCTAGAGTTCTTTCAAATGAAAGACATGGTGGTCTACGTAAAGAATACACAGCGAAAATCCACGGTTACGCCTACATGGACTGGAGGACAACTCGCTATCTCTAACACTCTGAGTAACTACTTGAGGCAAGAAATTGAGGCGATTTCCCAGCAGAAAAAGTCTAATCAAGAACTAGATTGCATTGAGCCGATTCTGGCGACTCAGAGACGAGTTTCTCAGTTACCTAATGGAGATGAACTGCTCATTGAGTCCTGTAAAACGCGGGAAGGCCAGCATCTCTATGTGTTTCCCTTTGAAGGTCGATTTGTGCATGAAGGATTAGGCTTTTTGTGGGGCTATCGATTTGCTAAACAAACGCAGGCAACCCTCACAATTTCAGTTAATGACTACGGATTCGAGATCTTGGGCCCCAAGGACTATCCCTACAAAGATCTTTTTTCTAAAGATTTCTTTAGCCTGGAGAACCTGGAGAACGATATCAAGGCTAGTCTCAATATCTCAGAACTCACTCAGCGCCAGTTTCGAGGGATAGCCCAAATAGCGGGATTAGTCTTCAGAGGTTATCCTGGCTCCCGCAAAACCGCTAGCCAGCTTCAGGTCAGTGCCTCTCTGATGTACGACGTGTTTAGTAAATATGAGCCAGACAATTTGCTGCTAAAGCAGGCAGAGCGTGAGGTGTTGCGGGATCAGCTAGAAAGCCATCGGTTGGCAAGAACATTAACTCGCTTAAATGATTTGTCAGTGGTCTGGAAGGACACAAAGCGGCCCTCTCCCTTTGCATTTCCCCTGCTTGTAGAGCGGCTTAGCTCCCGTATGTCAAACGAGTCGCTGCTGGAACGAATCGAACGCATGAAGCAGCAGTGGTCAAAGGCAAGAGCCTAGGGTCGTCGCTTATCCACGTAAAACAAATGGGAGCAGTGATTTTTGGAAATCTGATTAGAGCATCCACAAGTTTCCGTGAAAACGCAGGCAAACTTTTTCAATCATCCGGGCTTGCTAAAGAGGGGTGCATGATTAATGAAGTTGTATGGTTTCTGCTGCCGGGATTGTCCTTTGCCTTGCTTACTGTCTGGGGCTCTTTGTTGTAAGTTTGCTAGTTCGGCACTTGGGCCTCGACCCGCTTCGAGGTTCTCTGACCAGCGGGGTCGGCTTGTTGAGTTTATCTATGCTGGCAGGGGTTGTTATGCCGCATCAGTGGCAGCTGGGGCTGAGAAAGCCAATTTGGCTCCTAGCTGGTCTGCTGGCGCTCCTGGCAAGCTTCAATTATTGCTGGCAATGGCCGACCCCTGCTGCCAACGACATCAGTCATTTGCTGGAACGGGGAGATCAAGCAGGCAAGGAGCAGGTTATTTGGGGCAAGGTTCAGGACGTGCCAAGCTTGGCCCGGAGCGGTCGGGGTCGCTTTTGGCTCAAAGCAGATCAGGTGCGATCGCTAGATTCGCAGGGCAAGCCATTTGGCGAACCTAAAACGGTTAGTGGTCGAGTGTATGTGACCGCAGAATGGGACAGAACCGAGTCGCTTTATCCGGGGCAGCGGGTTGAAATCAAGGGAAAACTATATGCCCCAAGCCCACCGAAAAATCCTAACGGATTCGACTTTAAGGCTTACTTAGCAGACAACAATGGCTTTGCCGGCTTCGCAGCCAGCCGCATCAAACCCCAAGACAAAACTCCACCTCCGCGATGGCGGCTTTGGCAGTTGCGCAAGCGAATCGCCAAGGCTCAAGAAGAGGGTTTAGGCACTCCAGCAGGCCCTTTGGTGAGCGCAATGGCTTTGGGGCGTCGCGCCGTGAGCGTGCCCTACGACATTCAAGATGCTTTTATGCGCGCTGGCTTGGCGCATGTCCTCGCTGCTTCGGGGTTTCAAGTGTCTTTGATGCTGGGAATTTTGATGACTGGACTAAAGGGCCAGTCGGCCTTAGTAAAGGTGCTAGCAGGTACCCTCTCACTGCTTCTGTTTGTCGGGCTGGCTGGAGCAGATCCTAGCGTAATGCGCGCTACTCTGATGGGCGGGGGCGTCTTGGTCGGGTTAGCGCTGGAGCGCAAAGTCAAACCGTTGGGCTGTTTACTGCTGGCGGTCACCCTCTTGCTGATCTGGCAACCATTGTGGATTGACAGCATAGGGTTTCGCCTGAGCGTCATGGCGACATTTGGTCTGATGGTTACAGCAACACCGCTAACAAATCGGCTGGAATGGCTACCGAGTGCCCTGGCTGCTTTAGTAGCTGTGCCGATTGCAGCCTACATCTGGACTATCCCGCTTCAGTTGTACTATTTCAATACCCTCTCGGTTTACAGCATTCTGCTCAATATTATTACTACGCCGCTGGTCACAGTGCTGAGCTTGGGTGGTATGGCCAGTGCAGCAGTAGCGGCAGTCGTTCCTGGGCTAGGGGCGATGCTGTCATCCTTCTTGTACTTTCCCACTCATCTTCTTATCTGGCTGGTCAACTGGGAAATTCAGCTACCCGCTAACTCGATTGCGACCGGCCACATTTCCTTGGGACAAATGCTGGGTCTGTATGGTCTGATTGTGTTGGCGTGGTTGCAGCCCTGGTTGCGGCAGCGGCGCTGGGTGGCAGGGGTGCTCGCCTGCGCCTTGGCTTTTGGCCCTCTCTGGTATCACGCCAGCACAGCCTTCCAAATTACAGTTTTAGCGGCTGGAAACGAGCCTATCCTGGTAGCTCAGGATCATCGCGATACGCTGCTAATTAACAGTGGCGAACCCAAGACGGCATTTTACACAGTGGTGCCCTTCCTGCGGCAGGCTGGGATAAATCGTTTGGACTGGGCGATCTCACTTCCCAGCAATACTCCTGAAGCTTGGGAAACGGTCTTACAAAGAACTCCAATTGAGATCCTTTTCAGCTTGGCTCAAGCAAGTCCTAGCGAAAATGGAATTAAAGCGGTTGAGCCTTTAACTGCTGGGAAAAGTGTGAAGGTGAGCAACGGCACCCTACAACGCCTGGGTGTGAATAACCCGATTCTACGGTTAACGTTGGCAGAAGAACATTCCTGGTTGATGCTGCCGAGATTAACGCTTGATCTTCAAAGATTTGTTGCCCAGAGTGGACCTGCCCTAGCCAGCGAGGTGCTGTGGTGGGATGGCAGTAAGTTAGCAGATGAGTTGTTGGCGGCAGTGAAGCCAAAGGTTGCGATCGCATCCGCTACTCAACTAAACCCCAAAACAGAGGCTCAACTTGTAGAACAAGGCATTCAGATATTTGTAACGGAACGAGATGGAGCTGTGACCTGGACCCAGAAAGGCGGATTTCAGGCCTATTTGCACAGTAATCATCGTCGACAAGCAGATTTAGACAGCGCAGGATAACCCCGAATTATTCAAACAGAGGTAAAATAGCTTAGCTTGACACTTGGAGAGGTGGCAGAGCGGTTGAATGCGGCAGACTCGAAATCTGTTTTAGGGTCAAACCTAACGAGGGTTCGAATCCCTCCCTCTCCGTTGAATTTCAGGGCTTTCGGCTCTTTGAAGGTGGCTTGACTGAGAACAGCTAAAGCAGTTTTTTGCAGCTAAAGTGACCTGTTTGCGTGGGAAATTAGATCAAAACTAGATCAGTTTTCCGTGATGGAGCGCATAGATCAAGCTATCGGGCGAGCTAATCAGGGACTCAGCCGGATTCAGATTGTCCGTCGAGGTCGTAAACTTTCTCTGCGTGGATCTCTGCCGAAGAAACCAGGGGACGGAAGAGGCAACCAACAGACCACGATTGCGCTGGGGATATTTGCCAGTCCTGATGGCATTAAGGTGGCGATGGCCAAAGCTCAGCGCCTGGAATCTGACCTCAATATGGAGCGATTCAGCTGGGCTGATTGGGAAGGGGGGCAAGGAGATGGCCAAGGTAAGACTGCTGCTGACTGGGCGAAGGAGTTTGGAGCCATAAAAGCGGGTACCATCAAGCCCAGTTCCTACAATGCCAATTACAAAGAACCTCTCGACTCTTTACCAGCTAAGCCTTTAACGACTGACTTATTGTTAACTCACGTTCTTAGTCGTAGTAAGCCAAACACTTGGGCTAGAAAGAACGATTGTATGGTGTTCAAGCAGTTAGCCAAATTTGCTGGCTTGGATTTGGACTTCAGCAACGTTAGAGGGAATTACAAGCCCAGCCCAATGAGCGCTGATGATATTCCATCTGATGAAGAGATAGAGGATATTTGGGCCGCAATTTCAAATCCTGGCTGGCAGTGGGTCTATGGTATGCTCGCCACCTATGGACTACGTCCTCACGAGGTCTTCAAGATTGCGGATCATCAGGGAATTAGCTCGCCGACGGGAAAGATAACGGTCCTAGATGACAGCAAGACAGGTCGCCGTGATGTGTGGCCGTTGCCGGACAAATGGCGGCATCAATTTGGGTTAGCAAATGTAGTCATGCCCCAGATTCGAATTGAGGGGCGTGATAACCAAGAGTTGGGAGAAAGAATAGGGGCGAACCTGTGCAATCCTAAGAACCGTAGGATTCCACACACACCCTATGCCCTTCGTCATGCTTGGGCAATTCGCTCAGCGGTGATGGGAATTCCTGATAGTATTGCGGCTCGATGGATGGGGCATAGCGTGGCGGTTCATGCGGAAACCTACCACGCGGCGATTAATCAACTCCAACATGAAGCTATCTGGAAACGAGCTAATCAATTGGGCAATTCGATATAGGGCCGTAGCTCAGGCGGCTGAAAAATAACTGCTTCAAACTCCACTGGATTAATCTGCCAGTGCTGACCATTCTTGCGGTAATGAGTACCCCAAACGAGGTCGTACTTGAGTTTGTTGATTCTGGCATACTCAGCTCGGTTTATCTCGCTGTTGATACGCGATCGGCTGACACCCATAAGTTGGGCTGCCTGCTGGGGAGATATCCAAGGGGATGTAGGAAGGCCTAGCGCGCGGTGGGTTTGTACTAGCCTTTGGACTTGTGCCTTGAGGGCTTCCACTTCCGATTTCAAATCTCTCGCCACTATGCTGCCCTCCATTGTTTTTTATCCATAGTCAGAATCAGCAACCTTTGAGTTCGTGAAATTAGTTCTAGGACTGAGTTCATGAACGCTCCTTTACCTGTAGAAACTCGACAATCTCTTTGATGGGCCTGCGTTGGTCGAGTAACTGATTGACTCGATGCAGCTTGCCGCTGGGGATGTAGCGCTTGTACCGTTTCCCTTCCTCCAGCCAGCAGTAAAAATAGGATGTGCTGGGGGTTTTGCGCTTCTTGTTGCCCTGGCGTTCCTCAATCCAGCCAGAGGCATGGCCCTTCTGACTGTGGCGACGGTTGGGATGGGCAATCCGCTCTAAATGCTCCGGTGGCAAGGGCACCTCGATCCGGCCTTCCCCAGTGAGTTTGGGCAGCTCTACCCGCACCCGTGCCTGAGTCAGCCTGACTACCTTGCCGCTCTGCCCGATCCACTGCTTGGACTGGTGGGGCTGTACGGCTTTGACTCTGACCCAATCCCCGACCTGAAACGAGTGTTCTGGGGATGAAGTAGGGGTGTAAATCTTTTGGCAGCAGGCTTTGTCGATCCGCACTTCACCCCAGTCAGGACGACCATTGGGCACAACCGTAAGGCTCTGGGCGTTAACTCGAACCACACGCGCTTCCTGGCCGTTGTAGTAGCCGTTGAGACTGTGCTCAATCCGCACCCGATCCCCCTTCTGAAACAACTGCTCAGGCTGTTCTGGGGATGATGGGCTGTTGAGAGGATAGGGCTGTACCTCTGCCAGCATGGAGAGCTGCTGGCCCGTCAACTGTGACATGACACCACCTCCTCAATCACGAGCTGGCCAAACCACTCCTGCAAAAGCGATCGCTGTCGTGCTCGGAACTGACGGTCATAGCGGAGGTGGCACCCGGTACAGAGAGCCTTGAGATTGTCCCCAGAACAGTTAGCCGGGTTTTGGTCTAGGTGGGCCACAGTCAGCAGGTACTGGCGGGATTTGGCTTTGCCAATACGCGATCGCAACTGCTCTGGGGATTCCTCTGGTCGCTGGCACTGGCGGCTACAGTCTTGGCAGCACCAATCAGCCTTGACTTTGACCTCAAGTGCGATCGCCTCCCAGTCATCTGGGTATCTGGCTCTAATCATGGGCATTGGGTTTTCTCCTGAGGGCCATCTGGCCCGATCTCAAAGCCCCATTGGGGGTTGTCCTGAATTGCTTTACGAATGCCTTTTTGATGAGCTGAGGTTGGCCAAAGCTGGCGAAGACGCTTTAGCCGCTCCTGGGGAGTTTCATAAAAGGCGTCTGGTAGTGGGAATGGAGGAGGTTGCCCGCTGTGAGCTGTAGTGGCCTTCTGTAGCCCGTTAAGCCAGCCCTGATACTCGGTATATAGTTGTGCTCTCTGTTTCCGTATCCAGCCTTCAGCAGCGCACCTAGGGGATGCTGGTTGGTTGGGCAACTTGGGAATTTTGTAAGTAACAACCCAATCAAAAAATTCAGCGTCGGCCTCGGCGGAACATGGGGTCTTCTCCGGGGTATCCCCTGCTTGAGTAGAGCCAGTCAGAGCGTCATTTACGGAGGCAGGGGTTTGAAGGGGTGGTTTGGATTCCTGGTTAGTCTCCAGAGTGTCTGTGGAAAACTCGCTGCTTTCTCTCTCTCTTTCTTTTAAATAAGTCTGATTAGTATGAATAGTATGAGGCGATCCAGAGCCCTTGTCCTGTAAGGGTTCTAGGCCACAAGTGTTGTCTGTACGCAACAAGTGTTGCGTGGCGATCATGTCTGTTGCGTCAGGATCATGCATGTTGTCTGTAGACAACACTGTTGCGTCAGAACAACACCCCTCACTTTCTGGTTCTGGCACGGGGTCAAGAGGCTGTTTCTCTGTGCTTCGGCTCTTAATCCGTACCCCTACCCTCAGTAGATCCAGATCGATATATCCCTCGTCGTCCAGTGACTTTAGGGCTCGGCTCACTGTGCCAGGGTCATAACCCAGTGTTCTGGCAATCTCTCGTACCTTCAGATCTAGGTAGCGATCGCCAAACGGATCGAGGGTGCGGAGATAGTACAACACATCCTTTTGGGCAGGCTTTAGCTTTCTAACGGCTTGAACCCACTCATCATTTGTTAGTCGGTAGTGCAAAGACTTTGACCGCTCTGCTGGATTGCTTAGAGGGTTATCTGCCATGATTGAGAAATAAGAATGTTGAATTAGCCCCGGTTCTGCGTTGACAGTTCGGGGCTTTTTTTAGGTGTCTAAGTCGTCTAATGAGTAACCGCAGTGCTGGCACTTATCTCCTTTCCAAAGGGCACGGCAGTTAGGGCAAGCGGGCCTAAGTTCGTTCTGTTGCCACCAGCGACCAATCAGAATGGAGATTTCGTACTGCCAGCAGTTGAGTTTGGAGCAATAACGAATGCCGTTGACTGTGCCGCCTTGCTGTAGAGGCACAACGAAAACGCTCTCGTCCAGGTCATATATGGGATTTGAGGGAAGAAGCATCGATGTACGAACCTGTATGAGGAGAGGAATCCTCGGTTTCAAAGGGTTGAGTTCGCTCTTAAACCGTTCGCTCAAAGGTGATCCGGTGGGAACAGTCCTGACAGTGAGAGGAATCTCTTGGATGTTGGAAACCGGGATCTGCCACCATTTCTCAAGTACCTGAGCAACAGCAGTTGTGTAGCGGATAGCCGCTTTATGCAGAAGTTTGGATAAGCTCAAGCTGACTCCCTCTGTCCATTTAGATAGGAGATCAGCTTGCTGGCCTTAACCTGGGCTGCTTGCGCTAAAGCCGCATCTTCACGACGGAGATCAAACCCTTGTAAAACCTCGGATTTCGTCAATCCCAAGGCTTGAGCAATAAGTTCCAGGCTTTTCTCAGAGATGCTACGGCTTGTACTCCAGGCAGAAAAATACCGTGCATCAATGCGGGTTAAACGAGCTAACTGAGCAGGTTTTAGATAACGGATGTCATCAGGGGTAAGCAGAAGCTCAAGAGGTAGTTTCATAAATTGCAGTTCACCGCAACTTGTTTCCTTATACCGCAATTTATTGCCTCATAGAGCAATTTGTTTCCCTATAAGGCAATAAATTGCCTTATAGGGAAACCCTCTTGTTTTGCTCTACCTAGTACCTTTGTCTTTGACAATCCCCACGGGGGGCAAAAACCCGACAAAAAACCCTTCTACGTGCAATGATTTGGGTCAGACGGTAGTGAGGTGTGTGACCCCTTGTGAAGTTTTTTGAGGCGTTTAAGGAGACGGTGTATCGGTTCGACTTAAAAGGTTCTGAGCTTGCCGAACTTAGTGGATTAACGGTTTCTCAGATCAGCAGATTTCGTCAAGGGCAGAACATCCGTATTGAAACCCTTGAGAGGCTTTTAGCGGCCATGCCCCCAGAAGCTCAGGAATTTATGCTGTTGCTGGTAGTTCATGGCGACGTTGCGAAGGGGCTACTACCCAAAAAGTCCGAAGAGGAACCGTGAAATTCCTCAGAACTCCGTTACTTGCACTTCAGTACAAACCATTTGGAAGCGGCAACCGACCGTTGCCGCTAGCAACATGGCTGTTTCTAGGTTGCAGCTACCCACTTCGAAAGCTCTTTGAATCTGAGTCTTGCGGTTATTGACCGTTGCTTTAGCTTCCCCAGATTGCTCATTAGCTAGCCGAACGTACTCTCGCACAATCTCTAGCAACCAGTTCTCCTCGCCCCATCTTTTGATGGCTCTGTCTTTAATCGTTTCAAGTACAGCAGCAGAGTTTTTGGCTTTCACAGGATTAGAGAACGTAATTTTAGCTGAGACAACAGCTAATTCTAGCTGACTATTCCTCTTCTCCATAAGCCAGAAATAAAGATTCTTTGGCGCGAGTGAGGGCTACATACTTCAGGTTCATCTCTTGCTCTTTCTCCCAAGGCTTCTTGGCACTGGGATGAGGCAGCAGATTGGGGTACAGCAGGATAACGCGGTCGGCCTCTAATCCCTTCGCTTTGTGGATGCTCGATAACCAAACCTGTGCCCGTTCATCACTAAACAGGTCAGCGATGGCCCGCTTTAAGGCATCTATGCTGCTAGAGCGTGTGAATTGTGCGATCGCAAGGATGGTCTTGACTCGGTCCTCGACGTTGGCAATGGCCATGTCTACGTTGTCCTGATTCCCCAAAAGCCGCTTCTGCTCGTCCAAGTAGAGAGAAAGGTACTGGGGTAGCTTGGCGAAGGAGAACCCTGTGTACTGCTCCACCTGGTTGAGGATCGTAATCAGGTTCTTGCCAATATCTGTGCCTCGGATCTTGGCAGGAATCCCTGCCCGGATCAGTTCAAAACAGAGAGGCACTAGGGGGGCATTGGTGCGGCAGAGGATTAAGTCTCCTTCCTGAGCCAGAGCAACAATGTCGTCCTCTTTGACTTCCTTGACCGTGCCTTTAGGCGCATCGGGTCGAGGTTCAATGCCGGGGTAGACCTGATTGGCCAGCTCAATGTGGGAAGTGGGGCAGCGGTAGCAGATGGACAGGGGCAGCACAGTGGCCTGGGTGCGGTCGGTGATGTTGGCAATGCTGCGGGTATCCGCTCCCGTGAAGCCATAGATGGCCTGCCGTGCATCTCCCACAAACAACATGCGCCCACCAGCGGCACGGGCCTTCAGTACCAACTCAAGCTGAGCCTGGTTCAAATCCTGGGCTTCATCGACAAAAACCCATTGGGCTTTGCTGGGATTGCAGCCAAGAACGTGGGGCAACCAGATCATGTCGTTGTAGTCGATCACCTGATAGGCCATCTCAATGCCGATAGTAAGAATGGGTGCGATCGCTCTCCAGGTGAAGTCCCAATCCTTCATATCAAGGTTGTAATGAGTTGCCAGGGCTTTCAATGCCTGCTCATCTTCAGCCTCATTCAGCGTGAGCTGGGTTAGTCTCAGCAGTTCTCGAATTCGAGCAGTGGCCGCTTGTAGGGTTTCCTTCTGAGTGATGTTTAGGTCGAATAGGTACTGTCGAATCAGCTTGTTGTATTTGCGATCGTCAACCTCTGGCTTACCCAAAGGATGTAGGGCTGAAAAGCCAAGGGAATGAATGGTCTTTGCTCTCATGCCCTGTAACCGCTGCTTAAGCTCGGTGGCGATGTGGCGGTTGAAGGCACAAAACAGAGCGTTACGGGAGGTCAGGCGCTTTGATGCCTGAACACAGGTAGTGGTCTTACCGCTACCGGGAACGGCATCGACAACGGCATCACCCTGGCCGCTCGTAATGAAGTCAAAGATGTCGGTCTGGTACTGCGATGGCTGGAAAAGCATGGTTTCAAGCGTAGCGTGAAGGGTGTTCTGGGGATAAGCTGGGTGCCCCTAGAAATAGGGGCGTAACAATTGGCTTGTGGAGTTAGGCTGGCTGGGCAGAATCTACGGCTGCTTGGGGCTCTAAATAGGTTCCGGTTGAGCCCATAGACCCTATCAGAGCGATGAGGCGATCGCAGTCCTCAGAACTGAGTTGGGCGGGGCTGGTGCGGCCAAACTGAGCCTGCATGATGAGCTTTACCTCCTCTGTACTCATTCCCACTAACTCTCGGGCTTGTCGGATTCGCTGGCCTTTTTCTAAAGCTGTTTCTGGCCGGGAGACCCCATCGGATAACCAAGCCAGCATGGTTTCCGCTAACTCCTGTCCAGGGTTGAGGTGGCTGGTATTGCTGAGCTTGGGGCAGCGGCTTTTGGAGATGGTCAATAGGTGGTTTAAGTCCATCTCACCCGCAAGGTCAAATTCATATTCGATTCCACTCGCTTGAATCGGGGCAGTGCCTACCTTCTTAGGGGCTACACAAGACTTTCCGGCCTTGTTGATATACTCTTCCATCACCCATTCGGTTTTAGTTCTCATGGTCGCGATGATGTGGGTAGGGCTGGCCAACATCGCATCAATGAGGGCACGCTCTAGGGGGCGAACATTCTTCCAGCCATCAAAGGCTTTCCCGGCTAGGTCTAGCTCTGCAAACCAGGCATGGCTAAGGCTATCAATCACAATTACGTCATAGTCAGACTGCCCAGCAAATTTGATAGCTTCCATGTACTTGCTGGGGTGAAAGTCCTCCAGATTGCACACATCAAAATTGAATAGGTCAGCGTATTTGCTAGCGCTGCCGTGTTCGGTGTCAATCAGGGCAATGGTTTTACCCAAGTGTTGTGCGATCGCTAAAGCGCTGTAGGTCTTACCGGAACCACTAGGGCCACAAATGGCAAGTCTGAGCTTGGCTTGGGTTTTGGTCGCTTTCTGAAACATCGTTAATCTCTGGAATGTGTTCTGGGATAAAACCGTGTGGTCGGTCACGGTGGGCCGTTTTACGACGTGCCCAGGTCGGCAGGGTTAGACCGTCAATTACCAGCCGTCATCACAACTGCAAGGGTTGGGGTCGTCATACCCTCCCGAGAGGTAAGCTTGGCTCAAGATGCGGTAGGTCAGTTGTGTTCCTGGCTTAAGCTCACTCTGGATGTCTTGCAAAGCTGCCAGCACTCGCTTCATGCCATGCTCGTCAACCATCCGTCGCAGTTGAATGATGTCGTGGTCAACAGGGCTGATCGTCTGGTCAATCATTGCCTGGTCATTGGCCTCAACCTGCTCTTGCTCACGCAAATAGGAGAATTCTAGGGGTTCACGTACAATCATGATTAGATCCTCGGTTTGTGTTCTGGGGATTCACCCCTGCTAAACTTTGGTCGGTGAGGCAGGGGCTAGTTTTTGCCCTCTCTAAGCTGTGGGCTGGCGGCTGAACTGCTTAAGCGGCGTTCTCCTCCTCGGTGGACATTCCCGCATTACTTAGGAGATAACGAGCTGCTTTCTGCGCTGATGTCGCTGCTTTTATAAAGGCTTTATTGTCAGACTTCAGAATCTGAATCCAGCTAGAAAGATAGCTGGCATGGTGTTCTAGTTCACACTTGATAGACAGTTCATTGCAGATGAAAGCTGCACTAATTTCAGCTATTAATTCTTCAAAGGCATAAGCTTGAGAGCCAAACTTTCCATTAAGAGGACGATTAAGCCTGTCTGCGTGAGCTGTCCAATGGCTTAGCTCATGGGAGAAAGTCGCGTAATAAGTCTCCGCATCCCTAAATTCTTCATATCTGGGCATTGTTATCTTGTCTAAGCTGGCAGTGTAACAAGCCACATTGCCGCCGAACTTAACCTTTGCGTTTTGAGCCTGAATGAATTTTTCAGCCAGTTCGATTCTCGGTGCTTCATTCTGCTTATTGACGCTAAACTTATCGGTGAAATGGCTGACTTTCCTATCAGAATCACTATCGTCAATGCAATCAAGGTTAAAAACGTTTAACCATTTGAAAGCGTTAAAGAATTGACGCTGGATTTCTCCAGTTTCCTCATTGGTAATCTCCTTGCTGCTTGTTCCACCCCAAACTAGCCAAGTAGCTTTGCTCCCCTTTTTGACTTTCCAGCCAAGACTTTTTGCTTGAGTAAACCCAACGAAAAGAGGACTTTGATAGTCGTTAAGCATGACATCAACAGTGGCTAGGAGAGGGTTAACGCCTCGATAGCTATGACCACTAATAGCGTTCATGTAAGGTGTAGAGTGCCAAGGTTTAAGCCAAGGAGTTTTGTTCTCTTCCATCAATGTCAGCAACTTATCGGTCAAAAGCTGAAACTTATCAACAGCTTTGGCTTGAGTGCGAGTCATAATTACCTCATTTTGTGTTCTGGGGATAAACCTGCGTGGTCGGTCGCAGAGGCAGTTTTAAGACTTGCCCAGGTCATGAGATGCTTAATTACTGGCGGGAATAGACGTGGATGTTTTCGTATCTCTCCTCAAAAGAGAAGTACTGATTAATAAAGGCATCATTGGCGATCTTTTCCCAATCGATGTATTTATCAAGGGTTGCCCAATCAAAAACTCGGATGTCTTCGGCTGATCCGCAGATGCCGCCTTCTTCGCCTAAATGCTCCTCACAGAAGTTGGCTTCTGATGTGAAGCAACCCAAATAGATATCCTCAAAGTTGTCTATTTGAGCTTCTAAATCGTCTTTGCCAACGTGAGAGATAAAGCCGTTAACAGCGCCTTCCCCGTGTTCAGCAATGAGCTTGCCAACTTGAGAAATCAACTCAAGATTGTGGCCGCTAAAGCTTGCAAAGTTTTCTGTGTCGTGGATATCCCATTCCTCAACATTTGGAATAGGTGAGCGCTTTAGCATTGCCCCAATTGCTGCCTGGATGTATTCAGCGTCCTGGTCTGCATCGATCCACTCGCCGTGTAAACGACCGCTGTTGTAAGCAGCCAAGCAAGCAATATAAATGCGGGGTGTGGGGTGGGATGACATGGGTTAGATCCTCGATTTGTGTTCTGGGAATAACTGCGTGGTCGGTCGCAGGAGCCTTTTAACGCCATGCTCGGGG
>DATNQF010000079.1:0-19484 GCA_036702855.1 Trichocoleus sp.
CCGCTCTGGAACGGTTGTCACTAGCCGCTACTTTATTACAGAGGCAGAAGCGATCGCAGCCCCCAAATCTGTCCGAGTCATTCCCATTGATATCTACGACTACAACAAAGAATTGGGCCTGCTCAAGAACCTTCCCAAAGACACCTGCTTAGGTATGGTCAGTCTTAGCTCCGGCATTTTGCGAGCAGCCGAAGTCATCAGTTACAGCCTTCGAGGTGACGATATTTTAGTGATGACTGCCCAGGCCGATGATACGTATAAGCTCAGCAATGTCGTGCGCAGCGCCCAAACCATTGTGGTATTTGACCAGAGCAGCCTACCTGCCGTCAAAAATGTCATTCAGGCAGTGCGAGAAGACCTGATCCGGCCCCCTCACCTGATCATCTGCGACAACTATATTGGTGAAAAATCAATTAACCTGCTGAAGCGGGAATTGGGACTTGATTAGACAAAGAAGCTGATATACCTTGCCTTTGCGTCAATCCTCAACTCAGTGACTCCGCCCAGTTACTCCGCTAAAAAACGATTGACGAGGGTCAGGTAAGTCTTCGGGTCTTCCAGCATGGGGAAGTGTGCCGTTCTTGGCAACTCAACGTACTGGATATAGGGACTGAGTGCTGCAGCCCGCATCCCAAGGTCCGAAGGCGTAATTTTGTCGTACTCTCCCGAAACCATCAAGGTTGGCACTTTAACGTTGCCAAACTCTAAAGGCATCACCTCAGTAGCCTTCCGGCTGACCGAGGTATAGATGGTTCCTAAGGTCGTATCGTAATCAGCCGTCAAAAAATCTTCTAAGAATGCTTTCTGCTCCCGCATAGGAATAGGCCGTTTTAGAAAACGTGCCATAAAAAATCTAGGAGCCAGGGGAATTCGAGAGAGCCAGGCCGGTCGGAACTTCACGACATAACCGCCAAAGCGGTAAAAGGCATTAAAGGCAGCCTCATCGTAATCAAAGATGCCATTGCAGGTGAGAATAGCCTTTTCGACTCGCTCTGGGTAGCGATTGATGAAGTAAACACCAACGGTTGCCCCCATAGAATGGGCATTGATATAAACCTTGCCCAAATTCAAGGCATCTAAAAGTGCTGCCAAATCGTCTGCGAACGTGTCTAGCTCAAAGCCGCGCTGTAGAATGTTGGGCCGCTCTGCTTCATCCAAACGCGATCGCCCAAACCCTCGCATGTCGTACACCAGGCAATCGAACCGATCAGATTGAGCAACTGCCGTACGTTGCCAGTAGCGCCCCGATCCTGCCCAGCCATGAATGAAAACCATTACTGGTTTAGGTCTTTCTCCAGAGGGTTCAGAAGACTTGATCCACTCGTAGTAATGCTGAACGCCGTTAACCAAGACGTAGGGCATAACCTATGCAGATTCAGGTTTGGGTAGTGAGGACGGGTGCAGCAATAACTCTGCAGTAGAGCGCTTCTCGACCATTTCCCGCGTGATCATACAGCGCTTCACATCCATCCGTGATGGCAACTCATACATCACGTCCAGCATGAGTTCTTCGATGATGCCGCGCAGAGCCCGTGCTCCTGTCTTGCGGCGGTAGGCTTCCCGTGCGATCGCTTTGAGGGCATCCTGCCTAAACTCAAGCTGCACGTTGTCCATCCGCATCAACTTTTGGAACTGTTTGACCAACGCGTTCTTCGGCTCGGTCAAAATTGCCATGAGCGCTTCTTCATCCAATGGCTCAACTACAGTGGTAGCTGGAATCCGCCCGATAAATTCAGGAATTAGACCAAACTTCACCAGATCGTCCGGCTCTAAATACCGCAGCACATCTGCTGTTCGTTGCTCTCGCGAAGGCTGACCATCTCCCGGCTGCACAAAACCAATGGACTTCTTGCCTGTGCGCTGCTCCACAATCTTTTCTAGACCGACAAAGGCACCGCCGCAGATGAAGAGAATGTTGCTAGTGTCAATTTGAATGCAGTCTTGATAGGGATGTTTCCGGCCTCCCTGGGGCGGAACGTTAGCAACAGTGCCTTCTAGCATCTTCAGTAGAGCCTGTTGCACCCCTTCCCCAGACACGTCTCGGGTAATCGAGGGGTTTTCGCTCTTGCGGGCAATTTTGTCAATTTCGTCGATGTAGATAATGCCTCGCTGAGCCTCTTCTACATCTAAATCAGCAACCTGTAGAAGTCGCAGCAAGATATTCTCGACATCCTCCCCTACGTAGCCTGCTTCTGTCAGCGTGGTGGCATCGGCTACTGCAAACGGCACATCTAGAATTTTGGCTAGAGTTTGCGCCAGAAGCGTCTTACCGCACCCAGTAGGTCCAATCAGAAGAATGTTGGACTTTTGCAGTTCCACATTTTCATCGAGTGGATCGCTGCTTTTGTTTTGCAGGTAGCTTAGACGCTTGTAGTGGTTATAAACGGCGACTGAGAGTACTTTTTTAGCCTCGTTCTGGCCAATGACGTGCTCGTCTAAGTATTTTTTGATTTCTCTGGGCTTAGGAATTTGGCCCAAAGAAATATTGGATGAGGCACGCCGTTTCTCAACTGGAGGTTCGCGCCGAGGAACAGGCTGCGCGACAGTGGCCCCAGAGTCGAACAATTCCTCATCCAATATCTCGTTACAGAGGTCAACACACTCGTCGCAGATGTAGACTCCCGGCCCCGCAATTAGCTTACGTACCTGCTCCTGGGACTTGCCACAGAACGAGCATTTTAGATGGGAGTCATACTTAGACATAGTGGCCTCTTGCTTAGAGTGCAGTCACATCCACGTTAGCTGACAGCTCATGCCGTTGAATGACCTTGTCGATCAATTTGTAGGCTTGAGCGTCCTCAGCAGACATATAGAAGTCCCGCTCGGTATCCGCAGCAATGCGGTCAAACGGTTGCCCAGTGTGATGGGCAATCAGCTCATTCAAGCGCTGCTTATGGTAAAGAATTTCCCTTGCCTGGATCTCAATATCCACAGCTTGCCCCTGGGCTCCTCCTAAGGGCTGGTGAATCATAATCCGAGAACTCGGTAGTGACAATCGCTTACCGGGTGCGCCAGCACAGAGGAGAAACGCTCCCATACTAGCAGCCAATCCAAAACAGATGGTCACGACATCTGGCCGAATTTGCTGCATCGTATCGTAAATTGCCATGCCTGCGTATATAGATCCTCCCGGAGAATTTATATATAGCTGCACGTCCTTCTCAGGATCTTCAGCGTCCAGATAGAGCAGTTGAGCCACGATAGAATCGGCTACTTGATCATCTACGGGTGTCCCTAGGAAGACAATGCGCTCACGCAACAGTCTGGAATAAATGTCAAATGCGCGTTCCCCACGACCTGATTGCTCAATCACGACGGGAAGAACGTCGCGGGGAGGGTGAGCCGCCAATGGACTGAGGCTACGGATAGAGTGGGGGGCTATCGAGGAGAACATGGGGTCGAAGCTATTCAATGACAGTCCAATCTAGCTAAATGTTATATCGGGAGCGAAAGATTACTGAATCTTTCGCTCCCATCTAGAGACTATTATGCCTCAACTTCTCGGAGGGCTGTGGTCTACCCTTTCAATTCACTCGCGCCAAAAGAAAGGGAAAACAAAGGTGCGATCGCATCGCTATGAGTACCCTACCTCAGCGCCTGTGAACGCCGTGTGACCTTCCGCTATTCCTCAGAATCATCTACAGCTACAGCGGCTACCTCTACTTCAGCTTCCGATGCGGGAGTCTCCTCAGCCTCGGCTTCCTCTGCTTCGGCGGCAGGTGGGGTTAGCGTTCCTTCTGGAACGAGTTCAACTGTGCTGTTCTCTTCTAGCCAGGCCAGAATTCTTTCCTGTAGCAGATCTTCATTGACCACTTCCCGCAGCCGATTGGGATCAATCCGGCTCGGATCTTCCACTTCAGCCATCATTTCATCCATTTTGGCTTTGACTTCGGCCTCATCAACCGAAATAGAAGCATGCTTAGCAACTTCTCCCAAAGCCAGCGTTCGCTGTAGCCGCTCAACCGCTTCTGGACGAGTCCGATTTCGCATGTTGGCGACGATTTCCTGCGTCAGTAACCGATTCACATCGATGCCTTGATTACTGAGTTGCATGACTGTCTGCGTTACCAGAAAGTCTACTTCACGCTGGATTAGCGTATTCGGCAGTTCAGCCTCTAAGTGTTTGACCAACTCCTGGAGAAGCGCCTTCTCCTTATTGGCTTTGGTTTGATCCTCAGCTTCCTTCTGATAACGCTCCTCTAGCGAAGCTCGCAGAGCCTCCAGCGTTTCAAACTCGCTGACTTCCTGAGCGAAATCGTCATCTAGATCAGGAAGTTCTTTCTCTTTAATTTCCTTTAGCGTGATTGTAAAGACAGCATCCTGCCCGGCCAAGTCTTCCTGGGGATAGCTTTCCGGAAAAGTGACGGCAACTTCCTTAGTTTCCTCCAGATTCATGCCCGCGATGCCTTGGACAAAGCCTTCAATGAAGCGGCCTTCCTGAAGCTCCACTTGAAAATCCTGAGCGCTACCGCCAGGAAACTCTTCGGGTTCGGCCCCTTCCCGATGAACTTTGCCTACAAAATCCACTACGGCAACATCGCCCATCTGAGCTGGACGATCTTCAACGGGAACCAGAGTTGCCAGATTGGTGCGATATTGCTCCAGGGTCTGGTCTACCCGTTCAAGATTCGGTTTGACTTCCTCAGCTTGGACGGTGAAACCGGAATACTGATTGAGCGTAACCCGAGGGGGCACATCGACAGCCGCAGAGATGTTCAAGGGCTTGCCGGGCTCGTACTGGGCAATCAAATCCTCAAAGGAAGACTTGAGTTGGTAGTTGCCGATGGCTTCGATCGATTCTTGCTTAATGGCCTTATCGACAGCGCTCTGCACCAGCTCTTCTAGAACAGTGGCCTTGAACTGGGTCACGCCTACCCGCTGCAAAAAGACTTGCCGAGGCACCTTCCCTTTGCGAAAGCCAGGGATATTCATCGAGTTCATGTACTTACGAAGCACCTGCTCGTAAGTTTGTTGAGACATGTCGGAGGGGATCTCGATCTCTAGACCCACCTGGCTGTCGGGAAGCTTTTCCTGAGTGACTTTCATCGAGGCTATCGGTTATCTACAGTTGCGATCGCACCCTCCTCACTAATTGGGAGTCACCGAAGAAGGGCATTTTTTCACGCAATAAGCTATCATACCGCGTCTCGGAGCTGGTATGTCCCTCCTTCTATGGAACGTTCGGAACGTTTAAAAGTGTTCTAGCAGAATGTCTCTCTAAGCAGGAGTGGCTGTCGACAAAGACCTGTAGTAAAGTTGAGGTCTATCAGCACTGGCATTGTGAGGTTTTCGACCTTGTCGCACGCATATCGAGTCGCCATCCTGGGAGCTACTGGAGCAGTGGGTACGGAACTGCTCACGCTGTTGGAAGAAAGAAACTTTCCTCTAGCTGGGTTGAAGCTGCTGGCCTCTCCCCGTTCCACAGGAAAATGCCTCACTTTTAAGGGCGAGTCTATTCCTTTGGAAGCGCTTGATGAGAATGCGTTTAAGGACATTGATATTGTGCTGGCTTCGGCGGGCGGCAGCATTTCTCAAGAATGGGCTCCCAAAGCAGCGCAGGCTGGCGCAGTTGTGATCGACAACTCCAGTGCCTTCCGCATGGATCCTTCTGTACCCCTGGTAGTGCCTGAGGTGAATGGACAGGCTGCTGCCAACCATCAAGGCATCATTGCTAACCCCAATTGCACGACTATCTTGATGTCTTTGGCCGTATGGCCGCTACATCAGGTTAGGCCAGTCAAGCGCTTGGTGATTTCCACTTACCAGTCTGCCAGTGGTGCCGGGGCCCGGGCGATGGAAGAGGTAAAGCAGCAGAGTCTGGCTATCCTAGAGGGCAAGTCTCCTCAAACCGAAGCCTTTCCCTACCCCTTAGCCTTCAATCTCTTCCCCCACAACTCTCCGCTAAATGAGTTGGGCTACTGCCAGGAGGAGATGAAGATGGTTAACGAAACTCGAAAAATTTTTGGAACCGATGATTTGCGAATTACGGCAACCTGTGTTCGGGTTCCCGTCCTACGAGCCCACTCAGAAGCGGTTAACTTAGAGTTTGAAGTACCGTTTCCTCCTGCTGAAGCTAAGGCAGTTTTGGAAAAAGCTCCGGGTGTCAAGGTCGTAGAAGACTGGCAAGCGAACTACTTCCCGATGCCGATTGATGCTAGCGGCCAAGACGATGTGTTAGTAGGCCGGATTCGTCAGGATATTTCCCACGACTGTTCGCTAGACCTATGGCTGTGTGGCGATCAGATTCGTAAAGGGGCAGCTCTTAACGCGGTGCAAATTGCTGAACTGCTGGTAGCAAAGCAATGGCTAAAGGTTCCTGCTAACGTCCGCTAAAGCTTTTCCTCTGGAGCTGAAGTTACTACGTTGGCTTACCCCTTCAATGTCTTCAGCTTGAGTCTGCTACCTTATAGGTACTGTAAACCTTGGAAAGCCGTTATAATGCCGTGAATAGTACCACCAGAATTGTTATCGAGATAAGGAGATAAAAAACGCGTGTCACATTTTGGGCGAGTCCTTACGGCCATGGTTACCCCCTTTACCGAAGACGGGGCCGTTGACTACGCCGTTGCTGAAAAGCTAGCAGCCCATTTGGTTGATCACGGCAGTGATGCTCTGGTTGTTTGTGGTACTACTGGAGAGTCTCCTACCCTAACTTGGGACGAAGAGTATCAGCTCTTTAAAACGGTTAAACAGGCTGTTGCTGGAAAAGCTAAAATTGTTGCTGGAACCGGATCAAACTCCACGCAAGAAGCGATCGAAGCGACTCGCAAAGCAAGCCATTTGGGTTTAGATGGTTCGCTCCAAGTCGTCCCTTATTACAACAAGCCTCCTCAAGAAGGGTTGTATGAGCATTTTCGTGCGATCGCAGAGGCCATCCCTGATTTGCCTCTAATGCTATACAACATCCCTGGGCGTACGGGGCAAAATCTAGCGGTCGAAACAGTAGCTCGCCTAGCTCAAATTCCTAACATCATCGCAATTAAAGAAGCCAGCGGTAGTTTGGATCACGCTAGCCATATCCGGAGAGAAACTCCCGAAGACTTTTGCATCTACTCCGGTGATGATTCTCTGACCCTGCCTCTGTTAGCGGTTGGTGGTACTGGCGTTGTAAGTGTCGCTAGTCATTTGGTCGGAGATCATCTCCAACAAATGATCCAACACTTTGAGGCTGGTCAAGTAAAAGCAGCGACTCAAATTCATTTGAAACTGCTGCCTCTCTTCAAAGCGCTTTTCCTAACCACGAATCCCATTCCTCTCAAAGCTGCCCTAACGCTGCAAGGGTGGCAAGTAGGCACTGTGCGACTGCCCCTCTGTCCGCCTTCGGACGCAATCAAACGCAGCCTAGAGCAGGTTCTTCAAGATCTACTCTAAAAGAGCCTCCTATGAGTGATTGCGCTCGGCACTGAGCACTTTTCCACTCCAAGTTTCTGACAATTAAATACTTTGCCAAAACTTCTATTCCGCAATTGTTTCTTAACTGATTACAACTAAATGCCTATGCTACCTGTTCCTCTTCGATTGTTTAACAGTCTTAACCGTTATAAAGCGACGCTGCTGTAATCGTCGGATTGCGAGAGTTAGTCCTGACAGGGCTAACTCATTCTCACGCTTGATTTGGGTATCTACTTTTCTCCTACCCCTTTGATGCTTTGGGTAAGGGTCTTTAACATAAGCATTTCCTATTTTTTGATCTTTTTCAGTACATTTTTCCTTTTGTATGGCTCAAAACAATTCAGAACCTAGCTTGAAAGTCATTCCTCTAGGTGGGCTTCACGAAATCGGCAAAAACACCTGCGTGTTTGAGATTAATGACGAGATTATGCTGCTCGACGCAGGACTGGCTTTTCCTAGCGAGGATATGCATGGGGTCAATATCGTTCTGCCCGATGTTACCTATCTGCGGGAAAACCGCCACAAGATTAAAGGCATGATCGTGACTCATGGTCACGAAGACCACATTGGTGGTATCGCCTTTCACTTGAAGCAGTTTGATATTCCTGTGATTTATGGCCCTCGGCTGGCGATGGCCTTGCTAGAAGATAAACTCGAAGAAGCGGGCCTTGCCGATCACACTGAACTGCGAACCGTTCGCCCTCGTGAAATGGTCAGAATCGGCAATTCCTTTCTGGTAGAGTACATTCGCAACACCCATTCCATCGCGGATAGTTTCTCAGTGGCTATTCACACCCCCGTTGGGGTTGTGATTCACACGGGTGACTTTAAGATTGACCACACCCCTGTTGATGGCGAGTATTTCGATTTGCAGAAGCTGGCTGAGTATGGGGAAAAAGGTGTCCTATGTTTGATCAGCGATTCCACTAACTCGGAAGTGCCTGGACACACTCCCTCTGAACGTTCTGTTTTCCCCAATCTCGATCGCATCTTCGGTCAGACTGAGGGGCGGCTTATTGTGACAACGTTTGCCTCCTCAGTTCACCGGGTTAACATGATCCTGGAATTGGCCCAGAAGCACAAACGCTCCGTCTTCGTCGTTGGGCGGTCTATGTTGAACGTGATTGCTCACGCCCGTGAACTGGGTTACATCAAGTGCGAGGACAGTTTGTTCCAGCCTTTGCGTAGTCTGCACCAGATGCCCGATGAGAAAGCCCTGATTCTCACGACAGGTTCTCAAGGAGAACCTATGGCAGCATTAACGCGCATTGCCAACTGCTCCCACCGTCAAATTAGAGTTAAGCAGGGCGACACAGTGGTCTTCTCTGCCAACCCGATTCCGGGCAATACGATTGCAGTGGTAAACACCATCGACAAGCTGATGATGCAGGGTGCCAAGGTCGTTTATGGCCGTGATAAAGGCATCCATGTCTCGGGCCATGGTTCCCAAGAAGATCAAAAGCTTATGTTGGCTCTGACACGTCCCCGCTTTTTCCTGCCGGTTCACGGGGAACACCGGATGCTGGTACGCCACTCAGAGACTGCTCAAAGCATGGGCATTCCTGCTGAGAACATGGTGATTGTGAAGAACGGCGATATCGTTGAGGTTTCTCAGAACAGCATTCGGGTTGGAGGACAGGTTCCTTCCGGAATCGAACTTGTGGATTCTTCCCATTACGGGGTTGGGCGCGATACGTTGCGCGAGCGACAGCAGATTGCAGAGGGCGGTATTGTCACTATCGCAGCTGTAGTGAGCCCTACAGGTAAACTGATGGCCAAGCCAGCCGTACACCTCAAGGGGGTGGCTCAGCCTGTTAACTCAGAGAAGCTGCAAAGGTCGACTCAAGATGCCATTGAAGATGTACTCGCTAATCGCTGGTCGGAAATGGTTGTGGGTAACGGTAATGGCAAAACAGTTGACGCTATCGACTGGAACGCCTTGCAGGGCTTCGTTGAGCAAGAGCTCAGACGGATGATTCGACGAGAATTGCCTAAGAGCGAACCTTTAGTGGTTGTCATTCTTCAATGGCCAGAAACCCATTTGCGCAGCTTGTCTGAGTTAGCACCCATTCCGGCTGTCTCGGCTAAGTAACAAGTCCGCTAAGTAACCAGCTCTAAAGTAGAATCCCCGGGAAATATGCCCTTGTCTGAGAAGGTAGGGCTATCTTCCGGGGATTCTTTTGTGAATTAATGTTAAGGAATGGACGTGCAATTCTGCCTGAATTATGCTAGAAAATAGCCATCTAACTGGTTAATCCCCCTCTGCTGGGCGCTATAATGCTAGCATCAGGAGCGGTTGTGCCTGGTAGGCAAAGCAGGTTGCCAGTAGTTTAGTAGCTACGAGTTCTAGACACTCGAACGCTTCTTTTAGAATTCCTGTTCATCTTAACAGGGTCTTGGTAGGGACAAAGATTCCCGAAACCGCCAAGAGTATTATGTAACCTGCTTAACGTATCCATCCTTTTCCCTGGCTTGGGTAAAAGTTTTAACCTTGCTTTCAGGCCTCATGGTGGAGATTCGTATTCTCTAATCATGAGCAGGATGGTCTTTATCAAAACAGAATTTTCCCACCAGATGATGAGACACAGTGCAATTTTGCATGGCAAGACTGGTGAGATCTTTGAGGAACTTGCATGCCGAAGCAAATAGTAATTGCTGAGCAGCATCGAACAGCTGCCGTTTTTTCTGAAGATCAAATTCAAGAACTCATAGTTGCAACGGGAACCCACCAAGTCGGCGATATTTATTTGGGTACAGTCGAAAACGTCTTGCCCGGTATTGATGCTGCCTTTGTCAATATTGGGGATAGCGATCGCAATGGGTTTATGCACGTTACAGACCTGGGGCCATTGCGTCTGAAACGTTCCGCCGGATCGATTACTGAGCTGGTGGCTCCCCAGCAAAAAGTGTTGGTTCAAATTATGAAGGAACCAACCGGAAATAAAGGCCCCCGCCTGACTGGCAATATTACGCTGCCGGGTCGTTATTTGGTGCTGATGCCCTCAGGGCGAGGAGTTAACCTTTCTCGCCGCATTCGCAGTGAAAATGAGCGGAGCCGTCTGCGGGCACTGGCCATTCTCATTAAGCCCGCTGGCATGGGTTTGCTGGTGCGAACCGAAGCCGAAGGGGTTGCGGAAAAGGCCATTATTGAAGATCTAGAGCTTTTGCAACGCCAATGGGAGAGCATTCAGCAACAGGCACTTGCAACTCGCCCACCTGCCCTATTGAATCGGGACGATGACTTTATCCAACGGGTTCTACGCGACGTTTACAGCGGCGATGTTAACCGTATTGTGACCGATTCCCATACCGGGATGAAGCGGGTAAAGCAGTACCTCACTAGCTGGAGTGATGGTCAGCTTCCAGCAGGGGTCCTGATTGATCATCATCGCGATCGCATTCCTCTGTTGGAGTATTTCCGAGTCAATGCCGCTATCCGTGAGGCCCTGAAACCTCGCGTCGATCTGCCGTCTGGTGGCTACATTATTATTGAGCCGACTGAAGCGTTAACGGTGATTGACGTTAACTCGGGCTCCTTCACGCGTTCAGCAACCTCGCGGGAAACAGTGCTGTGGACAAACTGCGAAGCGGCAACGGAAATTGCTCGTCAGTTACGTCTGAGAAATATTGCGGGGGTTATCATCGTCGATTTTATCGACATGGACTCGCGGCGTGATCAGCTTCAAGTGCTAGAGCAATTCAACAAGGAGCTGCGTGCTGATAAAGCAAGGCCACAAATTTCCCAGCTATCTGAATTGGGATTAGTCGAACTGACTCGGAAACGCCAGGGCCAAAATCTCTACGAATTGTTTGGCCGAGCCTGTCCTACCTGTGGGGGATTAGGCCATCTGGTACATTTGCCTGGGGAAGCGGTAGATGAGGTGCAGTCCCTGGTTCAGGACACTGGGAGAAGCTATAGCTCCGCCAATCGTTCTGCTCCTGCTTTCCAGCCTACTCGTGAGCCCCGTGAACCTCGTGAGGTTCGTGGCGAAGACTTAGAACCTTTTCAGGATCTGCAAGAGCTAGACCTGGTTAATCATCCAAACTACCAAGAGCGCAATGCCCGAGGGGGTAACAACCGTCGTCGTCGCCGTCGTGAACCCCTTCCTGCACGGACTAATGGTCGAGAGACTGTGGGACCTCGGGAAGGCATTACTGCCCGCGAAAGTCTCGTTCCTCGTGACAACGTTCCTCGTGAAAGCGTTTCTCCCCGGGAAAACCTTGTTCCCCGAGAGCCTCTCATCCCTCGTGAAAGCGTTTCTCCCCGGGAAATTCTGCCTTCCCGTGAGAGTGCTTCCGTGCCACCTCTGCCAGAAGTGACTGCTCCGACCGAGGAGGAAAAAACGCCTATTCGCGCAAGCCGAGGACGCAACGGTACAGGGCGGCACGAGAAAAAGTCTGCTACACCGCCTCAAATCGTTGCAGTGGAAATGACCCCCGATGAGCAGCGGATCTATGCCATGATGGGCATCTCACCGTTGGTTCTAGCGAACCAGGAAGTGAATGACCCTAAAAACATTGCAATTTCTGTTGTCTTACCCGGGGAAGCTGCTAACTTGTCGGTAATGCCTCCATTAGTAGTACCCTCGGTCGAGCCACCGCCTGCTTCAACTCCTGAGGTCGAAGCGAGTAAACCCTCTGTTGAAGTTGGCAAACCAATTGTACGCCGAAGGCAGAAGCCTGAGGTAGAGTTTATCCCGGAAGTGGAGCCGTCAACTCCGGAGAGTTTGGATCCTCAGCCTGACCCTGTTGTTGCAGAAGCAACGGATTTTTCAGTGCCTGAAGAAGTAGAGGCGACAGACAACTCGAGCAGCGACACCAGTAGCGATGAGGTCGAAGCAAGCGGCCGCCGTCGTCGCCGTCGTCGCTCTTCTGCGGCTGCTAGTAGTCACTAGATGCAGACCTTGGTTAAGCAAGTATCTACCCCACTTCATTGGTCAGCGGGTGTTGACGAAGTGGGGAGAGGTGCTTTGTTTGGGCCAGTCGTAGCAGCAGCAGTTATTCTGACTGACGAAGCTGCGCAAGAACTGAAGATCCTAGGAGTCCGAGATAGTAAACAGCTGTCTGCTCCTCGACGACAGGAACTTGCGATCGCAATTCGAGCGCTGGCAGTAGACTGCAAAATTGGTCTAGCTTCCGTGCGGGAAATTGACCGCATGAACATTTTGTGGGCTTCCTTGCTGGCAATGAAGCGGGCGGTGTTGAAGTTAACCCCTACCCCTACCCTATGCCGGGTAGACGGCAACCGAGCGATTCCTGATCTGGCAATTCCTCAAGAAACCTTGGTGAAGGGAGATCAACGGGATTGTGCGATCGCATCGGCTAGCATCTTGGCTAAGGTTTGGCGCGATGCGCTGATCAGCCGCTTAGATCAGCGCTATCCCGCTTATGGACTGAGTGCTAACAAAGGCTATGGCAGTCCAAAGCATCTGCAAGCGCTAGCTCAATGGGGAGCCACCACTCAACATCGCCGCTCTTTTCGCAGGTGTGCCGAAGCACTTCAAGAAGAAGCACTTCGGAAACAGGAGTTGCTTCTTTTCTCTTACACCGAGAACAAAGCCTAGCAAAATAGCCTATTGAGGTGGTTGGGGTGCAGTAGGTTGCATGACTAGAGGACAAGCACCTTGAGCTTGCTCAGGCGGTATTAAAGCAATGATGTGAGGAACTGGGCGAGGTTCATAGTCTTTTATCATCGACTGCCCTTGATAGGCCAGGGAAGTACTTGCCCCCGAATCCAGCATGACAGCTTCTTGTAACCCAGCTTGCGCCAATAGACGCCCCAAAGCAACAGCATCGACCCGCGACTGAGAAACGCCCACAACAGGTTGTCCAGCTTTATTAATGCCCCAGAAAGCTCGGTGTCTTTCAGCATCGAATCCGTACAACGTGCCAAAGCTAGTACTGGGTTGAGGTTCGCCTGCTTTTACTAACCAGGCTGCGGCTACAAAGGCATCTGTTACTCCGGGTGCTGCTTGTTGCAACCCGCCTAGCGTATTGTGACGGATCGCCTCAAAAGGTACGAACTTAACCGCTTCCGGGGTAATTAATACTAGGGGCCGACCATTCAGTCTAGGGTTCTCGCTGGCGTTTCCAGGAACAAAGGTGCGTGTACTTTGGCTTAAAACTGGCCCGATCATGACGTTGGAGTCCAAATACTCCAACGAGAAAAAGCCTCCGTCCACCGCTGCGATCGCATTAGTAGAGGCTAGAATCTCAGGCACTTGATAACGACTATCTGCATGAACCGTGACGGGACGGCCTCCAGAAATCAACGTTAGAGGATTATCCTCTAACGTCACCTCCTGCACTTGCACTGCAGCAGAGAAGTCAAATCCTGTCTGGGCTGCTGGTTGGGGAATATGAATTGCCTCTGGTAAAGCCTCTCCCCCCCACGCTTCACCTAAGAGTGTGTCGAGGTTAGACTGGCCAAAACGCTCAATTGCCAGCAAGGACTCCGACTCACCTGCAAACTTCTCGTCCCTTTCGCGCATTGTCAAGGCGGCAAGATACCCTGCGTCTCTAACCGCCGCTTCTACCCGTTCATCATAGTGTCCAGCAGGATAGGTAAAGTATTTGATTGACATCCCTAGTTCTGCCTCTAGGCGGGCCTTAGAATCGATGACCTCATGCCGCAGTTGCTCATCGGAAACTTGAGTTAGGTTGGGAGGGTGGGTAACGCTATGGGAGGCAATTGTAATTAAAGGATCAGCAGCCATTTCCTTCAACTGCTTCCAGGTCACAGTAGACCGGCCTGCCACTTCGCCATCTAATTTTCCAGGAAAGATGGAAAAGACGGCTGGCATCTGATATTTCTTGAGCAAAGGATAAACATGCTCGAAATGCCCTGCGTAGCCATCATCAAAGGTTAATAGAATGGGCTTTTGGGGTAGAGGGGTTCCCATTCGCAAGTGCTGAACGACTTGATCCAAACTCACAGGAGTGAGCCCCTGAGCAACAATCTTCTCCAACTGGGTCTCTAGTTGCTCCGGTGTTAAATCAAAGAAGACCTCTGGCTCGGTTAGTACATCGTGATACATCACAATCGGCACTCTAGCCGAGCGGGCCTGATCGCTAATGCTGGGCCACTCCACTTTAGGTAGCTGCACTGGGTTGGCAGCCATCAATTTTAAGAGAGTCTGTAGCCCAGTTTGTGAATTGATTAGAGGAGACACCTGTGTTTTTTCTACAAGCGTGGAAGCTACCGTCCTTTGACAGGCCCGCTCATTAGAAACGCGAGCAGGAAACGCTTCGACACCCGGAGAGTTGGTAAAGGCTACAAGGGCAGAGTCGACTCCTTGAGGCCTGTTTACATTACCAATAACCCCAACCAAGGGAGCGGCAGCGCCCAAAAGCAATCCTCCCAGCCCTATTACAACAACAGGTTTGCTAACCCTTTTGGGTAGTTGAAGTCCCCTCATCTCTTTGCCCCACACCAGTATGCCCTCAGTCTAATCCTCACAATTCCAAATCTTAAGCTAGTTAATGCCACACTCCTAACCCATACTCGAATCCGAGCATAGGGGCCACCTTTAAAAAAAGCAAGAGACTAACTCACTAAACTCTGTGTAATAGCCTAGCGATTTCCTATTTGGTGAGACGTGCTTCTAACCCAGCTCACTTTGGATAGCAGCGACGTACTTAAATATGAAAAGTGTTTTGAGAAGAGATCATAGACCCTGCTTCAGCAGCAGATAGAGATGCCCCTTGTTCCCCAGCAGCCCAGTTGTAATAGTCAGAAAGAAGCTGACGGGAAAGCCGCTGCTTTAGAGTAAGAAGCACACTCTTCAGTAATCCATTTCCTGAAGTTTCGAGCAAAGGACGAGGCGTAAGCCAGAAAGGAGGGGGGAGTTCTACCTCCACTGCTAAGCGAGCAGTACCCTCCAAATGAGTTTTTCCTGGAGTTGTGACCGCCATTAGGAACCCATCGAGCGTAAGTTGAAAGCGCTGGTTAATATAGTCGTTGCCACGAATTTCGCATCGAGTGGACTTGAGATAAAGCGTGTCTCCATGTCCATGCCAGACTTTGAGATCGACGATGGGCTGAATATGGACTGCCATAAAATTAAAGGGACGCATGCTAAGGCGAAATAGGCCTTCCTCCAAAGTTTGAGTTCGCTTTGTGTCCACTAAGGCTGCGACCAAACGCTGTGGCTGTTTTAGGTAATGTTGAATTGGCAGGGGCTGGCTGTACACAGGAATGGTTACAGACTGAGAGGCATTAAAGCGAACTAACATATCGGTTCCTAGGGAGGCAAAAACGTCACACAGATTTACTGGCTCTTCTTAATAAAATGGTAACAAAATGTAAATAATTTGTTGGAGAAAAACAAGTCGTTGAGGAACAAGTTTTTGAAGCATAAGAAGTTGGTACAGAACGGTTAAAACGTCTTCTCTAACTTAAGAAAGGTTTATTTAAAAGCCTGGAATATCCCTGTTTTCAACTCTGTTCAGGAAACTCTGTTGATAGTGAGAGGCGCAGCTAGATTAATGTTGTTAAGGCGTTGCCAAATGCTTCGGTAAAAGCTGACTGGCTTCAGCCTTAATCCTGAATAGTATCTGTGAAAGATCCTCAATTCTCAGAAAATTTACAATTACTAAGTTTTCAGTCTTTTCATTTCGAATACTATGACAGCTTCCCTTGCATACCTAGGTCCTAAAGGTACTTACTCAGAAATGGCTGCCCTAACCTATGCCACCTGGCTGCAACACAAAAGGGGCGAATCTATTTCTCTACAAGCCTATCCCAGCATTTCACAGGCTCTACAGGCAACCGCCTCAGGTGCAACGACGTTCACAATTACCCCCGTTGAAAACTCTATCGAGGGCAGCGTAACGGTGACCCTTGACACCTTGTGGCAGTTAGACATCCTCCGTATTCAACATGCCTTAGTTTTGCCCATTGCTCATGCCCTAATCTCAAAAGCTGCTTCCCTAGAAACCATTGAAGTGGTTTACTCCCATCCTCAAGCACTAGCACAATGTCAGCAGTGGACCGAGAAACACATTCCTCAGGCTAAAGTAATTCCTGCCAACTCAACAACAGAAGCACTTTTACAGCTGGGCGATCAGCCCAATTCAGCTGCTATTTCCTCTGAGCGAGCAGCTGAACTCTATAATCTGCCAATCCTTGCTCGCACAATCAATGACTATGCTGATAATTGCACTAAGTTCTGGATTTTGGGTCTAACACCCAATCTCCACGGTGAACACACCTCGCTAGCCTTTAGTTTGCCTGTAAATGCTCCAGGTGCTCTCCTGCGACCTTTGGAAATATTTGCCAACTATGCGATCAACCTCAGCCGCATTGAATCTAGACCTACTAAGCGATCGCTAGGAGACTATCTCTTTTTTGTGGATTTAGAAGCAGGAGCTGAGAATCAAGCTACTCAGTCAGCTTTATCCGAGCTTACCCACTGCACGGAAGATTTGAAGACCTTTGGTAGCTATGACTTTCTCCCTACCAGTTTAGTTACAAGTGAAAACGGGTAAGTTGGCTATTCTTTAGCTGTCGCTTACTCTAGGACATCTTTAAGAGCTGTTCGTGCAGCTAAGTGATTTCGAGTAGAGGTTAAAATTTCCGCCTCTCGCTCTAGCCGGTTTGCTGTATCCTGCATCTCAAGCAATACCTGCTGCTCCTGGGCTACTCCGTAAAGATTGCTGGCAACCCAGTAGGACAATTCCAGAGGCACATCTGGAATGTTTTCAGGCATTTCAATTTCTTGGCTTGTTAACTTAGCCGAAAGACGAACAACATCCCTTAACAGTTGATCGACTTCAGAAGCTAGAGGGTGTAAATCTTGTTCCGTAGGATCGTCTTCAAGCCACTCTACAAGACCTACTCGATACGGCTTTTCCCGAACATAATCAAGTACCCGAAACCGCTGCTGTCCAATCGTCAAGATTTTCATCCGATCGTCTGGAAGACGTTGATGATGCAAAATTTCAGCGCAGCATCCCACCTTCGCAGGCTCTCCCGTTACTGGGTCCAGCATCAGTACTCCAAAGCGGCGATCGCTTTGAAGTATTGTATTCATCATGATGCGGTAGCGAAACTCAAAGATGTGGAGCGGCAGATGCCTGCCTGGAAAAAGAACAAGTTCGGGCAGCGGAAAAAGGGGTAGCTCGCGAACGCCTATGGATGAGGAGAACGTCATTATTGTCTCGTATTTGAAAGGCTCAAAACCGACATGTCCTCCAGGAGGTCCGGCTGGGCATTATTACATTCTGATAAATATCTTAACGTATTGCTATCTAGGTTAGTCTTTTAAGCTTCAAGCTCAAGCATCTACTACTTAGCTAAAGTAAAACACCAGAGAGATATCTCTCTGGTGCAGTTCCAATTTAGAAGTTGCAAACACTCTAATTAGAGTTTGACCTCAATATCAACACCAGCGGGTAGGTCAAGCTTCATGAGTGCATCAATGGTCTTTGAGGAGGGCTGGTAAATATCAATAATGCGGCGGTGGGTACGGCTCTCGAAATGCTCACGAGAGTCTTTGTCTACGTGAGGAGAACGGAGAACACAGTAGATACGGCGCTTTGTGGGTAGGGGAATAGGCCCAATAGCTGTGGCGTTGGTGCGGTTAGCAGTATCAACAATCTTTTCGCAAGATGTATCTAGGAGTCTGCGATCAAAAGCTTTTAAGCGGATTCTAATTTTTTGCTGCTGAATAGTGGCCATAGGTATCTCTTTCTAAGTCATCCAATTGTCAAGGTTCTGGTCAGCCTGAGAAACCGAAGAAGTAGGGAGACAACGTTAGGAGGAGTGACTCCTACTGAACAGGAAGCCACTCCTCCTAGCAAAGAATCTCACCGTTTATTTGAGGATTTTGGCAACAACGCCAGCACCTACAGTCCGGCCGCCTTCGCGAATTGCGAAGCGCATTCCCTGCTCAATAGCAATAGGGTTGATGAGTTCAACTGTCATTTTGATACGGTCACCAGGCATCACCATCTCAGCTGCACTGCCATCGTCGGAAGTAAAGGTGGTGATGGTACCGGTCACATCGGTTGTCCGCACGTAGAACTGGGGCTTGTAGCCAGGGAAGAAGGGCGTATGACGGCCACCTTCTTCTTTTTTCAGTACATATACCTCAGCTTCAAACTGGGTATGTGGGGTAATGCTACCGGGCTTAGCCAATACCATGCCACGCTCAATATCGGCTTTTTGGATACCCCGTAGGAGCAGACCGACGTTATCGCCAGCCATACCTTGGTCCAGAATCTTCTGGAACATTTCAACCCCAGTCACAGTTGTGCTGCGGGTGTCACGGATACCAACTAGCTCAACGGTATCACCGACCTTGACTACACCCCGCTCAATTCGACCGGTTGCAACAGTTCCCCGACCTGTGATGGAGAAGACGTCTTCAACTGCCATCAGGAAGGGCTTGTCAACGTCCCGCTCCGGAGTAGGAATGTAGGCGTCGACTTCATCCATCAGCTTGAGGATCTTGTCGACCCACTCGTCATCGCCACGCTTGAGAGCAGGATTGGAAGTCAGTGCTTCCACAGCTCGGAGCGCAGAGCCAGGAACAATGGGAATATCATCGCCAGGGAAGTCATAGGAGCTGAGCAACTCACGAACTTCCAGTTCAACTAGCTCAAGCAGTTCATCGTCATCAACCTGGTCTTGCTTGTTCAGGAAAACTACGATGCTGGGTACCCCAACCTGCTTGGCCAACAGAATGTGCTCACGGGTCTGAGGCATGGGGCCATCAGCTGCAGAAACCACGAGGATAGCACCGTCCATTTGTGCTGCCCCAGTGATCATGTTTTTCACATAGTCAGCGTGGCCAGGGCAATCAACGTGAGCGTAGTGACGCTCTTCGGTTTGGTACTCAACGTGAGCGGTGTTGATGGTGATACCCCGAGCTTTTTCCTCAGGAGCTGCATCAATCTCGTCGTATTTGCGAGCTTTTGCACCACCAGCGGCTGCCAGGGCCATTGTGATAGCCGCTGTCAGGGTCGTTTTGCCATGGTCAACGTGACCAATGGTACCGATGTTAACGTGGGGTTTGTTCCGTTCAAACTTTTCGCGTGCCATTTACGTTACGTATCCCTTATTTGTCTAAGCGTTCCCTCTGTTTTTA
>DATNQF010000145.1:0-5446 GCA_036702855.1 Trichocoleus sp.
GGTAGTCAGGTGGTGGGAGAACTGCGCCCCAGCGCCAATGGCTCTCAGTTTGTGGCCCAGGAACTGGTCCTGCCAGGGGGGCAGCGGATGGCGATTAACGCCACCTCGCAAACCGTCACCACTAGAGAAACAATCCGCCAGGGTGGCACCTTTGGTGAGACGCTGGCTGGTGCGGTGCTGGGGTCCGGTGCGGCTGCCGCGATCGCCCGCACTACTGGCGACCAAAGGGTTGATGCTCTAGAGGTCTTGGCCGGAACCGCCACCGGGGCCACGCTGGGTCGAATCTTTGGGCGCAACCAGGTTGATGTAATTGCCATTAACCCCGCCCGCGATCTGAGCTTGACCGTCAATGCACCCCTGATGCTGTCAGGGCGATAGAGCACTGTTAAAACGTCAGTAAGTCAGTCTCACCCCTGGGGAAAGGCTTCCCCAGGGGTGTTGCTTTATGTAGCGGCGCAGGACAGGCTCAAACCATAACCCCCGCTGCCGAAGCACCGGAGGCTGATTCTGTATAGGGATCTTGATGTTAAGGCGTTTTGTATAGAGCAAGAAGCTCTTGCCCATTTTTACAATGCCCTAGATTAAAGCCATCCACCATGCCATGCGCCTATCTTTACGGAGAGTTGGTAGTAATTACGGAGAACCCTCAAGTTTACCGCCATTGTGATGCTGGTCGGCTTTGTTGCATGAATAGTGCAAGAGGCAGGGGGCGTGATGGTCAGAGGCCAGTCCTTAGAATCATTGCGCCCGCCCTGCATAGTGCGATCGCAAGACCAGCTAACCCAAGTGGGCCGTTACCAAGGTGCCGTGCTAGTTGATCCTGAGTGGGAACGTCAGTAGAGAGGAAGGTTTTTAAGTCGTCCTTTGATGGCTTAGCTACGGAAATGAACACTTCTAGGCTGAAGATCCAACTTGTTGAAGTCAACTATTTTTGCCATGAAGCGATATTTCCTCATTGCAATCAGCAGCCTCGGTCTACTTACAGCTGCCCCTAGCTCAGCGAATGAACCTCTCACTGGAGAGACAGGGATGCCTTCTCAAGCGATCGCTCAAGAAACGAGTGTAGCGGCTCAAGCAGGACTGTCCTCCGACCAGGTCGAGGAACTCAGCCAGGCTGGATTTCCAATTGCAGTACCAACTTATGTCCCACCCAATTTCACAGTCAGCTTAGTAGAGGTGAATCCCTTAAGCCCTGATGGAACCTACCGAGACCGAATGAGAGCAGGCTACCGCATTGTCTATCGTCAACCTGTCAGCTCTGGGTTTTCTGCTGAATGTTTTGAGATTGAAGCGGCTCTAGGAGGGATTGGTGGCATTGATGCAGATCAGCAAGTGGAAGCTAGCCTTCCACCCTTTGTTCAACCGCCTGCTGACTACAGCTATTACTTGCACTGGAGCGATTTCAATACCGGAGAACCTCCTTTCTTCCGTGAAGTCCTCTTCTCAGACTGGATCGAGGCAGAAACCGTCTTCTACCGCGTCACTAGCCTACTCAAGGAACGACGTTTCTGCGATCGCATTTCTCCAGAGCAAGCCAACCAAATTTTAGAATCCCTCCGCTATCTCGATTAAACCTAGCTTTTATGTAGGTAGAGGACTTCTCAAACACCCTCTGAATGCAGAATTCTTGGGGTTTCTTCGTTAACCCAAACCACGGGCGATCTCATAGGGTTATCGCACCCTTCCTTTGTGGTGCGAACCGCCGCGTCTGCTCGAACATATCAGGCAACTGCATACCCAGGCACTACTGACCCACGCTCGCGCCAAGGCCGGGAAAGTAGCTAGCCAATCCACCCAGCATAAACTCGATCGCGATTGCTGCGATGATTAAGCCCATAATGCGGTTGAACACGATCAAACTCGTCTCGCCTAGGAAAGAGCTGGCACGATCAGCACCCCGCAGCACGACAAACACGATCAGCGCAATCGTGGCGATGACGGCTGTCATGAGGATTTTGTGGCCAAGTGCATGGTGCATGGAGGCGTAGATAATAACGGTACTGAGCGCCCCTGGTCCAGCGAGCAGCGGAATGGCGAGTGGGACAATTGCAACAGAGGCGGTAGAACCAGGAGTACTTTCTACACGCGTGGCTGGATCGGGACTGGGTGCCCGGATCATATCCAGTGCCAAGATGAGCAGTAAAATCCCACCAGCGATCCGGAAGGCTGCGAGGCTGATGGCAAAGAAATGGAGGATAGCGGTGCCAAAAAAGGTGAAGCCCACAAGCGTCAGGAATACTGTAACTGACGTCGTAGCTGTGACCTGTCGTTTTTCTGGAGCAGCATACCGCGCGGTGAGGCTGAGGTAAGTTGGAATGGCTGAGAACGGTGCCATGATGGCAAGCAAGCCAATCAGCATCTTGAGATATTCATTCCAGTTCAGAAGCTCAGTGATTAACATAGCGCTGCTCCCCGCTCGCTTAGGCATACATCATTAGTAGGTATGCTCCAACAATGCTCCTTTCAAATCGTTTCCTAATGAATCTCAACACACACAGTACTGTGTGGAGTTGCATGCAGAGTAGATTAAACCTCTTGATGTACGTTGCTTGCTACTCGTTTCAAAATCTAACGACCAAGCTCACCAGTCGTAAATAACTATTGCATCTCAACCAATGCTTTGCGACATTCCAGTGCAGCAACTTGTTAGGCTACCAGTTAACTACAAGTAAAATTACTCACTAAATCTTTTGTTGATTTCACAATCCCAAAACCCCCATAAGCTTTTCAAACGTGCTATATTGATTTCAGAGAATGAATATCGGTTAGCAACATTTGTTTCTAGTATTAACGAGTTTTCACGTTTTTCCATTGACAGACTTCTCTCCGAAAATTTACTCTACACATCCTTTAATCTTTGGAGACAAGCTATGTCAATCTATGTAGGCAATCTGTCCTATGACGTTACTAATGACGATCTGACCTCTGTATTTGCAGAGTATGGATCTGTGAAGCGAGTTCAGCTTCCCGTAGATCGTGAAACTGGTCGCATGCGCGGCTTTGGTTTTGTAGAAATGGGCGCAGATTCTGAGGAAACGGCTGCCATTGACGCACTAGATGGTGCGGAATGGATGGGTCGTGATCTGAAGGTCAATAAAGCTAAACCTCGTGAAGATCGCGGTGGCTCCTTTGGTGGCGATCGCAGAAACGGTAATAGCTTCTCCCGTAACTACTAAACATCAAAGCTGAGTTAGTAGTTTGCCTGTAGAGGTCAAACCTGATTAAGAAGGGTTCAAGCATTTCTGCTTGAACCCTTCTTGGTTTTAACTCAGCAATTTAGGACCACCTAATACATGCCGTAAATTAGCGTAACGTTCCCGCTCACCGGACACAGATAGGTTTGCGTCCTACCAGGAATTTAACCTTCGTTTCGGTGCAGCAGGGTTGTTATGCGGCGGTTTAACTCACTTTTTTAATTTCAAGCAAGAAGTACTAAATGCTCGAATGATTTCTGAAAATTGTTGATTGCGCTCCATTAATGACATGTGTCCCCCTGGCGATAGTACGCTCAGTTCTGCTTGAGGGATTTCCGCACTAATACGTTTGCTAGCAACTAGTCGTGTAGCAATATCAGACTTGCCGACAACAACCAATGTGGGAACAGAAATTGCAGGTAATGTTGCTGTCTCATCAAACTTGAACATTGCTAGAACTCCTCGTGCTAAAACTCCTGGCGATGCCTTAATGCCAATTAAAGTAGAAAAATTAAGCTGTCCCCGACTTTCTGTACCTCTGAAGCCGGAAATTTCAGTTGTAAGCAACGTTGAGCCGTTCAAATAACTCAACCAGCTTATAAGCCATAGCGGAGGGGAGAGTGCGATCGCAAGGTAAAGCAACGGTTCTAACAAGGGCTTTTGTAGTGCCAGCAGTAGTTTGTTAAAAGTAGTGGTTTTGAGCGGATTAGTATACGTTCCATCGACAAGGATTAAGCCAGCGACTTGCTGCTCCAGGTGTTCTGAAAACAAGCGGCAGAAGGTTAGCAAGATCATGGCTCCCATACTGTGCCCCACTAAAATGGCAGGTTGATCTTTTACCAGAGCTAACACTGCCTCCAAGTCACGGGCATACTTCTCCAAGGAATAGTCCCGATTGTCAGGTTTTTGGGACTTTCCTAAACCAGGTAGATCCCAAACAACCACGCGAAACTGATCTGCGAGTTGCTTTTTAGCGTAATACCAGACTGTGCTATCTGGCCCCCAACCATGTGTCAGGATCAACGTTGGAGCGTGATCGGGTCCGTAAAATTCAACTTGAATTTCGCTACCATCCGGTCGAGCCAAACGTTGAACTCGGTTGCTGCGAAGCGGTGTAGGTTCATCCCGACCGGGACGATGTAGCAGCAAAATGGGTAGAAAGCCCAAAAACGACCATAGCAATAGTCCTACGCCCAGATATAACCAGCGATCGCTGACCAAGTTCCCTTCGTACCACTGATAGAGAACGTAAGATCCGCCTCCAACGAGGACAATTGTCATCAGATTGGACAGCAAACGCAACAAAAAATCGAGGGGCATGAACATTGTGCGTTTTAACCTTTTAAAGCATCAAATTAACCTTAGCTAAGACTAAAGAGAAGCTTGAAATAGGCGCAACCCCCTGAGGTCAGAGTGAAATTTCCTATCAATGGGGCTGGCAATTTGTCTTTCCCTCTTGGAAGCGAGCAGTTGCCGTCTATAAGTCTTGACGGTTAACGACTGCTGCAACAAATCTCGCAACATCATGCAGCGAAATGCCTCCCTGTTGAGCCTCACCAAGTGGATGCTTTTGATCTAGCACGACAAACCGTGGGCGTTGATTATTGGCTTGCAGATGAATGGCAACCAGCAGTTGATCACTATTTGGATATGCACTAATGCCACCAGACAACAGACCAGACAGAGTTTTCAGATGATCGGTGGATAAAATATTCCAGTGCGCGCGATAGTAGTCAAACGATTCCTTATCAACTTGAGCCCAGAGACCCCAACGAAACGAATCGGCAATCTCATGTACAGGAAGCGCGAGCACACCGCGAACGTAGAACTCAGCATCGTCGATAATACACAAATCCTCGTTCATGCGAATCCGCTGATGCCGTTCATTGGCAGGGATCTTAAATACATCAGCGGGACGCTGATAGGACAAATCCATCAGGAGGTTAGTATGATTTTGACCGCACACGCTGCAAAGAAATGGGGTCATAATCGGACACCTTGAGTGAATCTAGCAATAGGGATGCGATCGCAACATAGGAAAAGGCCTGAGGCGGCACGAGCACTTTTTGTAGACGCCCCACAATTATTTGAAGGAAAATTTTCCACGTATTAGCCCACTCAGCTCTACCCCGTTTTGTTGGGGGACTATTCTACGTTATCAACCGCAAAGTCGAAATAACTGAAAGTGAGGGAAATGACGGGTGCAATGGTCAAAGCCTGAACTTGGGGACCATAGCGCTGGCCTTTCGGGG
>DATNQF010000193.1:0-3774 GCA_036702855.1 Trichocoleus sp.
TCCCCGGCAACGTAGGTGACGAGCACGCTTTAGCAACGGTCTACCGCCGTCTGACTACCTAATAAATCCCGGCGTTCAGATCCCAGGGTTGCTTTTAGAGTGCCTGGGGTTCATCTCTGTGAGCAAAGAGGAACCCTGGGATCTAGACCCACAGATCCCAGGGTTCTTTTAGAAGGTTGAGGTTGAACTTTGCTAGCAAAGAAGAACCCTGGGATCTGCGGATGGTGGTTAGATCCCAGGGTTCTTTTAGAGTGGCTAAAGTTCATCCTTGCTCACAAAGAAGAACCCTGGGAGCTTTGAATTGAATCAGTACGGTTAGCTTGAGCTGCTGATATGTTCACCGTATGAGAACTCAATTGGAAGCGCCAGCCCGATTGACCCGCAAGTCTTCGATCAGCTGAGCCAAATGATCGCTAGTGGCGTGGTAAACCTCATTGCAGAAGTGGCAGGTTGCTTCTGCCCCGTTATCCTTTTCGATCATGTCTTGGAGTTCGGCTTCACCCAGCAGTTTCAAGGCACCCAGCATTCGCTCGAAGGTACAGGGGCAATGAAACCTCACCAGTTGTGTCTCTGGCAAGATCTCCAAGCCCATATCACCTACCAGGTCTTCAAAGATCTGGGGCAAGCTCTTGTTTGCTTTTAGTAATGGAGTAAATCCACTCAGGGCTGCAATTCGAGACTCTAGTTTGGCGACCATTTCTTCGTCTTCAGCCGCACGAGGCAAAATCTGAAGCAGCAATCCACCTGACGCTTCTACCCCGTCTGCACCAACAAAAACGCCCAGAATCAGAGCTGAGGGGGTTTGCTCAGAATTCACCAGGTAGTGAGTTAGGTCATCGCCAATTTCGCCTGAAACCAGTTCTACCGTGCTGGAGTAGGGATATCCATAGCCAATATCGCGCACCACATACACGTACCCTTTATGGCCGACTGCACCCCCCACATCCAATTTGCCAATTGCATTGGGTGGCAGTTCGATAGTCGGATTATCGACATAGCCCCGCACTGTGCCGTCGAGTCCGGCATCCACTAAAATACCGCCTAGAGGGCCATCCCCCCGTACTCGAATGTTGACCCGCGATTGTGGCCGCTTCATACTGGAAGCCAACAGCAAGCCTGCCGACATCGTCCGTCCCAAAGCCGCCGTCGCCACGTAAGACATATTGTGGCGTTGCCGAGCCATTTCTACGGCCCGAGTCGTAATGACCCCCACAACCCGGATGCCGCCCTCCGCTGCTGTGGCTCGGATGAGTTGATCTGCCATGCCCCGCCCTAATGTTTCTTAATACTTCACTAATTTCCATTCTAGAAGGTGGAATGGTGTCTCAGGTTGATTCCCATCTGCAGATCCCTTTGGCATACTGAGAGGTGTTTTCGGTAAACGGTCATCGCGTCCCCATGCTAGGCACGTTCCAACACAGCAGCTTGCGAATCGAAGTTGAGGCTACGGCTTCCCAGATACGAGAGAGCCTAGTTCATCCCGTCCAGTTCAAGCGTTGGCTCTGGCCCCAGCAGTTCACCGAAGGCCTACCAGATGCGCTGACCCAAGGGCAAGTTTTCAAAAGTTACTTAGGCCCTATCACCATCGAGCATGAGGTCAAAGGCATTAGCGAGACCCACTTGTACCTGTTGATGTCGGGTGGCGTTGATGGTTTTCACGAATGGTATTGGGGCGACGGGTGGGTACAGTCCCGACTGGAGGGAGTTTCTATTCTGCCGCTCAACCTGGCACAAAGTCTCAATCTCTGGCGCTTAAAGCAATTCTTGGATTCTGCAAAGTCCTAAGGCTAGTCTCTAGCGCTGGCCCCTTCAGGGGCCAGCGTTGATTCATACCCTAGACGGGTCTTAGCTATTGAGCGCTTCCATTTACCCGAGGTTTAATTACCATCACTGAGCAGGGGGCGTCTTCTAGCACTTGACTGCTGACCGAGCCTTGCAAAATTCGGTTTAATCCCGTCAGTCCCCGACTGCCTAAAATAATCAGATCTGCTCCATGAATATTGGCTAGTCGCACAAGTTCCTCGGCTGGGTCGCCTAGAGCGACTTCAATCAGGATTTGGGCGTCGGGCAAATTGGGTTTGTGCGTTTGCAGTGCTTCCTCAATTTGCTGATAGGTAATGTCTACTGGAGCATGACCTGGGAGGGCCACATCCCGGTCGGGAATGTCCTCTGACTGAAACATGACGTGGGAGAGGACCAGGGTGGTCTCTGGTTCCCACTGAAACTGATGTAGGACTGCTAGTAGATCATTGGTCAGTTTGGCTTCATCCAGAGCCACCAGGATTGTCTTGAACACAGGCACCTCAAAGCAATCAATTCGGTAGGCATTCAGTCGAGTACGGGTATTGTACCGACTATCTACCCAAGAAGAGAGGCTGTGCTCCGTTTCAGAAGTGGTTTAACGCTCTGATCGGCTCTTACAACTCTGATTCATCCGCTTCTGGCAAAATTTGATTGCTACCTTGGGTGCGTAACCGTACTGACTCTCCGTGGGAGGGTAGCCCTTCAGCATGCGTTAGGGTTGCGATCGCATCTGATACTTTTTGCAAGGCCGCTGGCGAATATTGGATTAAGCTGGAGTGCTTCATAAATGTCTCCGTGCTCAAGGCAGAAGCATACCGGGCTGCACCAGAGGTCGGTAGGGTGTGGTTAGGACCTGCTAGATAATCTCCTACGGCTTCAGGAGTCGCATGGCCTAGGAAAATTGCCCCTGCATGACGAATGTGCTCCAGCAAGTCCCAAGGCTCAGCCACCTCTAGCTCCAAGTGCTCAGGGGCAAATTCATTGGAGAGGCTGGCAGCCGTTTCGAGCGAGTCAACTACGATTGCCAGACCATAATTTGCGATCGCTTTTTCCGTCAAAGTTTGGCGAGGGTGATCCTGAAGCTGGCGATCGACTTCAGCTGCAACTTTCTCAGCGAGGGTGGCATCCGTGGTAATTAGGATTGCTGCTGCCATTGGGTCATGCTCTGCCTGAGCCAGCATGTCTGCCGCAACATGAGCTGGATTAGCTGTCTTATCAGCAATGATCAGCACTTCCGAGGGGCCAGCTAGGGAGTCAATTCCCACGTTGCCAAAGACCAGCTTTTTCGCCAAGGTTACGTAAACATTGCCGGGACCCGTGATTACATCCACTTTGGGAATCGACTCGGTTCCATAGGCTAGGGCAGCAACTGCCTGGGCTCCGCCAACTCGGTAAATCTCTGTAATCCCTGCTTCTTGGGCAGCTACTAGCACAGCCGGATTCAGGGTGAGGCTATCACCCGGTGGCGTCACCATGACAATGCGGGGTACTCCGGCCACCTTGGCCGGAATAGCATTCATCAAAACCGTACTGGGATATGCGGCCCGTCCCCCCGGCACGTAAATGCCAGCTCGGTCAACGGGCGTGTAGCGTTTGCCCAGCACCACGCCATCTTGCTCAAACTGCACCCAGCTCTTGGGCATACGCTGGCGGTGAAACGCCTCGATATTGCGGCAGGCTAGGCGAATGGCGTCAATCAGCTCCTTGGAAACCTGCTGATAAGCAGCATCCAGTTCAGGTCCCCGGATCCGCAGCTGGTCCACTGTCAGGGTAAGCTTGTCAAACTCAGCAGTGTACTGGATCAATGCCTGATCCCCCTGCCGCTTCACCGTTTGAAGGATTTCGCGAACGGTCGCCTCCTTGTGAACAACCTGATCGTCATGGGTGCGAGCACAGATGCGCTGCAGCTCCGTTCGGGCCTCGGTTGGCTGATGTGTGATGCGCAGCATTAGGTCGTGTGGTGTCAGAGGT
>DATNQF010000009.1:0-17190 GCA_036702855.1 Trichocoleus sp.
CAAACACTACACCGATTCTTGTCTCAGCCTTCAGTGTAGCACTTTCGAGTTTGAGTTTGGCATAACTTCCCTATCAATAAAACTAATGAAAAGCATATAAACCTGCGATCGCAACCCCCTCTAAACAGGGATCTGGGTCGCATTGTTAGGTTTGCTGAACAAGCAGCAGCATCACTGATGGTGTAGAAACTAGGAACCAGACAAACACAAGAAACCAAAGCGCTCACAAAAGCAGCACTTGACCGAACCACTTCCTTATGTCGTAGGTTTGACTATATAACGTGTCAACAGCGGTACGGAAAAAGTTAAACTATCCATTCTGTTGAAGCAAGGTACTCCCATGCCTGCAAAAGGTCAAATTGAAATCAGAGTTAAATTCAATGGCATTCCTCTAGCCGCTCATAACGCTCGTGGCGTTACCAAAATCGAAATCTTTTGTGAGGGCTACGTGGTCATTGGCGAGATCAAGACGAAGACATTCAACCGATTCTTAGAAACTGCTAAGGAGCTAGGCAGTTGGGAAGGAGCCCTGATCGGTAAACTCCATCATATTCAGGGACATCAGCTTGTCGTATCTAATGCGGGGCTACAGTGTTATGAGAAGAAATTGACATCCTCCCCGACCTAAAGGTGCGCTTTGCCTGCCTCGTGAAGAAGCGGGTAAATGCCTACCGAACCTCACTCAGAAAGCTCACCTCTCACCCCGACACTCGCGCTATGTGTAGAGTGCAGGGATTTTCGCTGTTTAGCTAAATAAAGGGCGAACGAAGGGACTCGAACCCTCGAATGGTGGAACCACAATCCACTGCCTTAACCACTTGGCCACGCTCGCCATAAAGCGTTTTCGCGTTTTTAATTGTAACACTCAAATGGCCCTTTAAACCACACACATTTTTTAAGGGCTAAGTTAATTTAGATGGAACGATTCTAAGGTAGTCCCCATGGTCAGTTTTTGGGCGAAAGCCAAGACGACGGACACAAGAAACTGGGTTGCCTGGATCAGCGGACTGACACTAGGCAGCTTGACCTTGGGAGGGATGGCGATCACTAACCCCCCTCTTCCAGCCTATGAAGCCTATGCTGTGGCTCAAATTTCCACCTATGCCGAGAGCCAGCTATGCCAAGATATACCTGCTGCTTTGCAGTTTCTCCAGGGGCAGTGTAGCGACCTTTTGCGCCAGCACCAGACCGCTTTGCAGAACATCATTCACGAACGGACGCAGCGCCATAACTTTTTACTGTTCAGCCTGTACGAGACTACCTTTGCGATTCCCGGACTAGAGATTCTGCCAGCCTATCAAGTCAATACGCTAGGCATCTTTAATCAGTTTTTCATCTATAGAGCCACTCAACGCTAGAGGAGTACTCTCTATTTACTGACCCTTTGGGCGACTGATCAGGCTGGGATAAATGATGCTTTGGATACCGGCGGAGAAAGAGGTTCTCCTTATAATTATGGGTACTCCAGCGTGACTTGGAGTTAACCTTAGCCAAACCTATCCCTCAGGGTGTCTGCTGGTGTCTTTATCTCCCTCAACCGCTTATCTGCTGATCTCACACGGCAGCCGGGATCCTCGTCACCAGGCAGCGATGAATCGGCTAGCCCAACTGGTCCGGGACTGTTTGCAGCAAGTGAGCCTGACAACGGCTCAACCTCAGTTTCGTTCATCCACTAATTCCAAACTTCATGAGGTAAGTGCGGGCCAACTCATTGCGATCGCACCCTCCCCTAAACAGTCACAGCAGCCGTCGCCTCTGATTCCGTCCTCTACAACCAAAACCTCCTATATAGAGCGGGAAGTCAGTCAGCCCTACCCAATTGTGGGCACCGCTTATCTAGAGTTAGCCCCTCTGCCCCTACACCAACAGATCTACCAATTTTGTCTTCGCATCAAGGCGGCTGGCATTGAGCGGCTACAGGTTGTTCCCGTCTTTCTGCTCCAAGGAGTTCATGTCGCGGAAGATATTCCTGCTGAAATTGCCCTAGCGCGTCAGGAACTTGGGTCTACCTTTGTACAGATTGATCTTTGTCGCTATTTAGGCAGTCATCCCGGCTTAGGCTCCCTGCTACAAGCTAAAATGGCAGCAGTCCCTTCTGAGTCCCGCTTGATTCTTGCCCACGGCAGTCGCAGGCCCGGTGGCAACCGTCCTGTAGAGGTCTTAGCTCAATCGCTGGGGGCTACTGCTGCCTTTTGGTCTACCCCAGGGCATCTGGAAAATCAGGTCGTCAAGTTGATGCAAACAGGTTGTCAACGGCTGACTATTTTGCCCTACTTTCTCTTTACTGGGGGCATTACCGATGCAATTACACGGGTCATGGAAGAGTTAGCAGAGCGGTTCCCAAAAATTAATTTTCGGCTTCTACCCCCGTTGGGAGCAACTCCCGAGATCGCTAACCTAGTCGCTGAGATTGCCCTTAACTGCTGCTCCCAAGGGAGCGAAACAGTGGTCAAACCTATGAAGCGAACTGCCCTACGGCATTAAAGACCCAAGCGTTGACGCATACTCAAAGGAACGCATGAGCGAATCTACACCGAGCCTTAATGGAGCCACATCTTCTTCGGGTAAGGTGTATCTGGTGGGAGCTGGGCCAGGCGATCCGGGCTTGTTTACTCTCAAGGGAAAAGCCCTGTTAGAGTGTGCTGACGTAGTGGTCTATGACGCCTTGGTAAGCCCGCCGATCCTGGCAATGACCAATCCTCATGCTGAGGTGATCAATGCAGGTAAGCGCCGAGGCGATCACTCCATGCTGCAACTCGACATCACTCAACTGCTCATTGAAAAAGCTCAAACCAATGCGGTCGTGGTACGCCTGAAAGGCGGAGATCCCTTTGTCTTTGGTCGAGGTGGAGAAGAGATGGCTGGACTGGTGGCAGCTGGTATTCCTGTCGAGGTGGTTCCAGGAATTACAGCAGGGGTTGCCGTTCCTGCTTATGCGGGCATTCCCATCACCCACAGAGACTACAGTTCTTCGGTGACCTTTGTAACGGGGCACGAGTCGGCAGGTAAATATCGACCAGATATTAACTGGCGTGCGATCGCACATGGCTCTGAAACCATCGTGATCTACATGGGCATTCACAACCTCGCCAAAATCGTGCCTGAACTCTTGGCAGCAGGACTACCCGCTGAGACTCCAGTAGCCTTGGTGCGCTGGGGTACTCGTCCCCAACAAGAAGAACTTACGGGCACTTTAGAGACTATCGTAGAGGCAATCCATGCAGCAGACTTTAAGGCACCTGCGATCGCAGTCATTGGACAAGTGGTCAACCTATATTCGGTATTGGCAAGCTGCCGACCCACAGTCGTCAGAAGCGAGAATTGGGTAGAGGCCCCTTAAGCTCTAGGCTCTGGCCGTTAATCCTTTATCGTAGCGTCTACCCTCGCCCTTCTATTTTTATAGGAGAGGATTGAGCTATCTCGAAGTCAGTTTGTGTTGCTAGGATAGAAGCAACGCAAAAATTGATCCTTACGCGGGGTACACCCAAGTTCTATGTCAGCTGCCATCCCAGTCGAAAAAACTAAGGTTAAAAATCCTCCCCTGGAAATTCACACCCTAGGAAACAAGGTTTTACGTCAACCTGCTAAGCGGGTTGCCAAGGTCGACGACGAGGTGCGGCAATTGGCACGGGAGATGCTTCAAACCATGTACAGTGCTGACGGCATTGGTCTCGCAGCCCCCCAGGTCGCAGTTAATAAGCAGGTGATTGTAGTCGATGTCGAACCTGACGAGGCAGCAAGACCTCCCCTTGTGATGATCAATCCCCAGATCATTCGCGTTAGCAAAGACTTGGCTGTTGGACAAGAGGGTTGCCTGAGCATCCCCAATGTGTTTCTGGACGTGGTGCGGCCCGCTGCCATCGAAGTTTCGTACAAGGATGAAAATGGCCGTCCTCAAAAGCTAGCCGCTTCAGAATTGCTGGCTCGGTGCATTCTGCATGAGATGGATCACTTGGGCGGCATTATGTTTGTCGACCGAGTAGAAAATGCGCTGGCCCTTACTCAAGAACTTCAGAAGCAAGGCTTTTCCCCTAAAGACGTACGCCCTGTATAGTAGGGTTGCTTAAGTAATCGCCGTTAGGAAGTAAGGAAGCCGTCATTATGATGACACCGAAAAGCGGTGTGTTTTTGGCAGGGTCTTGTGTGGCTGCGATCGCAGCTGTTGGTTCTATCTTTGAACTCTCATCAGGTCAGCCTGACTGGGGAACGCTGCCTACAAGTGTTGTTCTAGCACTCAGCATCCCTTTGGTGGGATTGTTCTTCTATGCTGCCGTTAAGGATGCCCGCGCCAATATGTAGCCTGGTGTCACCTTAGGCGCACGGAATTGCAATTGCTTTAAAAGATGAAGTGGGAAGGGACGCTTGCAAGTGTCCCTTCCCACTTTTTCTGTAAGCAAAGCCTCTGGTCTTAAAGATGCCTAGCAGTTTAGTAAGGCATTAAAATACCGCGCAGTTCGCCAGCCCGGTTCTTGGTAGTGTGAATGTCTACATAGAGCATCCCATTGTTTAAAGCCTGAAGCTGCTCGGCAGTGAGAGTGTATTCACCCATTGCCATGCCTCCCATACCAGTCCCATCTAGCATGACTTCCAACGCATATTGGAAAGGACCATTTTCTGTGGGCATTCCTCGGTGAATGTGGAATGCGGAAGTGATGTTAGGGTTGGGCGGGTTCACGGGATCAGTCGCGTAGTTCCGCAAAGCGCTGGACAAATTCTTAAAGCTGCCTCGAACAATCAACCGATCCCCTGCTAAAACAGCACCCACTGCACCACGGGGTGACCCCTTATCGCTCGCCATTGGAGCCTTGGGAACAACATTATAGGGGCGCAATATTGCTCCGTAAGACATCAAGCGCTCACTAGATGCCCCTTGTGCCAGAAGTACGGCCTTAGCGTCGTTTAAGTTTGTTGCTAGGCTCTGGAGGGTATCGGGCAGTGAGTCAGCTTGGGAAACTGTTTGTGCACTCGAAGAAGGAACTCGGCTAAAGGCAGGCGAAGAAACGCCCACTAAAAACATGCAAGCAAGCACTCCAAGCAAACAATTCACCAAAATGCGCTGAGCTTTTTTCATAGATATTTTTGCGTACTTAAACATGCCACAAGCTTCCTACCCTAGACCTTCATCTAGGTCATTCATTAGGAACCTGTTTATAGTACGAGGCTAATCCTTTATTGGATGCGAATTAACGCAATCTTTACAGCAGATGAGCATATTCCCGCTATTTCGACGGCATTGGGGCTGATCTTGAGGGCTAGGGGAATGACCCATTACAAAAGTTGGCAGGTAGGACAGTAGTAACAGCGACGCCCACCGAGCGTTGCCTTGAGAATAGGCGTGCTGCAAATATGACAGGGCTTGTCATCCCGACCAAAGACCCAAAAGCGATAGGCCTCGCGGGAGTAGCCTTCGGCCTTGAGGTGAGCTGCCAGACTTAGATCAACGGTAATGCCGTCATGCAGATACGATTGCTGGCACACTGCGATCGCACTTTCTGCAAATGCTTGGATTTGACTTTCTGTACAATCCATAGGGCGCAAATTTGGATGTAGCCTTGCCACAAACAGAATTTCGCTGCGGAGGTAGTTGCCGATGCCACAAAGAAATTGCTGGTCTAAAAGCAGAGCTGTAAAGCTTTTACGACGAAAGCGGCTGGAGGTCGCTTGCTGTACCACTGTTTCTGGCGTCGTACCGACCTTAAGGACATCTGGGCCAACGTTGCGAATAAAAGGGTGATGGGGCACTTCGTCTGCATGAAGCACCGTGATCTCAGAGGCACTGTAGAGTAGGGCCGATGTCTGGGCGGTGTGAATAGCGAAGCGAAGCTGGCGGTTGGTGGTCGGGTAATCGTGAGCCGGACGCACCATCCATACGCCGTAAAGCTGATTGTGGCTGTAGACGCAAAGCTGGTTGTCGAAGCGGGTGACCATGGCTTTGCCAAAAGTTTCAATGGCTTCTACGGTTTGGCCTGTGAGCTTGTCTTCGTAGGGTTTGAGATACTCAAAGGCGAAAAAGACTTCAGTAGTAGGCTGATGTGCGATCGCAGTTTGGAGGCAATCAGCCGCTCGACGAATTTCGGGTCCTTCGGGCATGAGTAATCGGCGGTGAAAAGAGTCCCTTTTTCACTATGACGCGATTTCAGGCAGCGGAGCAAAAAGAAGGGGAGGCGATTATGCCTCCCCGGTCTTTTTCTGGATTCTCGCTGTCGTTGGCCTTTAGCCGCTGGCGCAATTGCTGTTGTCGCTTTGCCAGTTGTCTAGCTCTGGCCGAGCCACCATGTCCTTTGTCGTTGCGTCCTTTGCGGCGGGGAGATTCCCATCGCTTTAGTCGTTGAGCCATTGTTTGTCCTAAGTACTAACTGTATTCTCCAGTGATTCCTTCAAGGCGAGTAGCGCAAATTCCCGACGTTTTTGGCAAGTTTGCCGTACGAATACCTAAGTAGTGTACCGTGCCGATCAAAAAAACGTAGAAGCACAACAGCGTGCACTTCTACGTTCAGGATATGGGCAGAGCGAGACTCGAACTCGCATGGCCGAAGCCGCCGCATTTTGAGTGCGGTGCGTCTACCAATTTCGCCATCCGCCCGTTATTTAAGCTTCATCATTATACTCAATTGAGCGCAATTTCAACAGCTTGTGATGATCTTGGTGGCTCCAAAAGCCAAAACTGATGCACATTAGAACACAGGCGAAGCATTATGGGCGTTCTCAGAGAATGTACTCTTACCAATTTCGCCAGCCACCTGTTGTTTCCGCTTCACTGTTATCTTGAATGGGCTTCGATTTCAGCAGCCTGTAATAGTCTTGACTGCTAGCCCAGCGATCAACCTCTCGTGCCCGCAACACTGGCACCGGATGGGTGAGTTCCTGAGTGCGGAGTTGCTTCAGCATGTCGCCAATCTGGTCTTTGCTGATTGCGTCATAAGATCGCGCCTGTTCCAAAAAGGCATCGACATTAAGCTGGCTTGACAGCGTAGGTGAGCCCCCTGAGAGCTTCATCAGTAGCGAAGCCACGATTCGAGGGTCTTGGGCTACCAGCAAAGCCGCGCGATCGCACGTAAACTCAGCACAACGCACCCACTCCATGATCTGTGCTTGCAAGCTCTGAGCCAGCACTTCACCTAAAGGGAGCTGACTCGCGGCCAGCGAGATCAGATTAGCCAGCGTCAGGTAAACCCCGTGGTCACACTTCAGATGACCCAACTCATGCCCAATAACAGCCTGAGTTTCCTCCAACGTCAGCAAGTCAATCAGCGAAGTATGCACCACAATAAAAGGCTGCTTACCCCGCATAGCAAAGGTGTAAGCATTGGGAATCGGATGCTGCCGCACGTAGAGTTGAGGCGGCTCCAGATCGAGAACCCGACAGGCTTCAAGCAAGAGCGTATGAAGTTGAGGAAGCTGGCGGTCGCTCACCAGCACGCTAGAGGCAATGTTCTCTAGGTAAAAAAATTGCTCTGCTAACGGCCCCATTACGCTTCGTACCAGAAGGTCCAATCCGGCAAGTTGCTTTAGGGATTGAGTCGCCTCCTGGTCTAGAGGGTGACGGAACTGATCCGCTTTGAGGCCGTACAGACACACTTTTGAACCCATATCAGGCTCAGAAATCTCGAAACTATCCCGCTAGTATAGCGAGGTTTCCTTAGGTCTATGGGTAGCCCAAATACATATCGCACAGGCAAAAAAGCTTACAGCCACTCCCCCTAACCATTGCTTAGGCAGGGTTAGAAATTCAGTTCAAAACCGCTATACCAACTCTGTGGAAACCCTTGATGGATGTAATGGCAATGCACTCAGCGCAACATTCGTAGTGTCAATAAACAAATCACTATTAAACCCCTTCCAACAACCACAGCGGTTGCCAGAAGGGGTATTGGAGCAATGAGAGTTAGGGAAAAGTCAGGTCAACAGTAAGCTGACCCAACTGATCAACCTAGCTTAAGCCCACCTAGACATTAACCTCAGAAGGCAATGAGGTTAGCCCCACTTCAGAAGCAAGTCTACGGTTTAGCTGGACACCCAACCCGCGCAGCTTGGCTTCTAGGTTTTCATAGCCCCGATCCAAGTGTTGCAGGCCTCGAATGATTGTTTTTCCATCTGCTGCAAGACCTGCTAAGACCAGAGCCGCTGAAGCGCGTAGGTCAGTTGCGAGAACAGGCGCTCCAGATAAGCCAAGCGCCCCTTTGACAATGGCACAGTTACCGTTCATCCGGATATCTGCACCCATGCGGTTGAGTTCAGCGACGTGCCGCAAACGGTTCTCAAACACCGTTTCGGTGATCAGGCTGTTACCTTCGCAGAGGCTCATCAGTGCCATGAACTGAGCCTGCATGTCAGTCGGGAAACCAGGGAAAGGCCCTGTCTGGATATCAACAGCACGAATACGATCGCCCGGAATAAACCGTAGGCGGTTGGTGCCTTCGGACACTACATCGCTTCCGGCCTCCCGAAGCTTGGCAATAACCGCCGTTAAATGCTCAGGAATAATCGGGGAAAGGCTTATTTCAGAGCGGGTAATAGCGCCAGCTACTAGAAATGTGCCTGCTTCAATGCGGTCAGGAATAATGCCATAGTCAGTGGAATGCAGGCTGGGCACACCAGCAATGGTGATGGTATTAGTACCTGCACCACGAATGCGGGCACCCATAGCCCGACAGAAGTTGGCTAGGTCAACCACTTCGGGTTCCTGAGCAGCATTTTCGATAATGGTTTCACCATCGGCTAGCGTAGCCGCCATCATCAGAGTCTCAGTCGCACCAACACTAGGGTAATCAAGGTAGATGCGAGCTCCTTGCAAGCGGCGACGGCTGCCTGGGATGTAAGCGTGAACCGTCCCGTGGTCAATATGGACATCTGCCCCCATTGCCTGTAGACCCCGCACATGAAGCTCTACAGGACGGGCTCCAATCGCACAACCACCTGGCAGGGGAACTCGTGCCACCCCCATACGAGCCAACAGCGGGCCAATTACAAAAAAACTGGCTCGCAGCTTGCTGACCAGCTCATAGGGCGCTTTGGTGTGGTTGACAGTGCTACCATCGACCTCCACCGTATTGCCATGGCGAGAGACCTTTGCTCCCAACGCCAACAAAACCTCTCCCATACGGTTGACATCCACCAAGGAGGGAATGTTGCGAATTCGGCACTGCTGGGAACAGAGTAAAGCTCCAGCCATTACCACCAGCGCAGAGTTTTTAGCGCCGCTGATAGGCACATGCCCCGACAGGGAAGCTCTGCCGTAAATTTCAAGTACCGATTCGTCTGCTTCGAGGGAAGCAGTCATATTTGGCAGACCAGTCGAGGAAGTGATAGGCGTAGCCTCCAAGATGAAATAGTGTGATCGTTAAAAATTTCGTCTAGATTTTACCCGAAACCTTTCAATTCGCTACTAAGTTTTTTATCGGTTTTCTGCAAATTAGCGTATTCGAGCGTCCTCAGGCTTCGGCTGGAGGAAATATTTCCTAAGAAGGGGCTTGACGAATTTCACAAAGCAATGCAGGATAGTAAATCGCGGCACGAATGCTGCACCGCCCGCGGAACTGGCGGAATTGGTAGACGCGCTAGATTCAGGTTCTAGTGTTCGCAAGGACTTCCGGGTTCAAGTCCCGGGTTCCGCATCCTCAAAAAGGATTCACATGAAAAAGTCTCACTCTTCTGAGTGAGACTTTTTATTATCACAACTCTGTCAACTTTTAACTAAGTTACACAGAAATTTGTAGTTTTTATCTGTTGACTTCGTTTAGTAACAAATCCCTAATTAATCAAATTCGGTCAAATTCAAACTATCGATCTGCACTTTGAGAGCAAGGCTCGTCGAGGAAAGTGGGGCAATGTTGACCAGTCTGCAAAATCCACTTGTTAAACACATTCGTAAACTGCATCAGGCTAAGGGGCGGCGAAGTTGTGGGCAGTTTTTGCTAGAAGGGACTCACTTGGTACAAGAGGCCGCTCTCGCTGGCTATCCGCTAGAGGTGGTCTGCTGTACGCCCGCTTGGGAGGAGCGCTATCCAACGCTGCGGCAGGAGTTGGAGACCTATGCTCCTCGGCTTGAAACTGTCACTCCAGAGGTGTTAGCTGCGATCGCAACTACCGTCCATCCTGATGGCGTTGCCGCTATTGCCCCCCACCGTTCGTCACACATTGAATTTCCCTCTGAACTAAGCCTAGGCATTGTCGCTGAGACGTTACAGGACCCAGGCAACCTAGGTACGCTCATTCGCAGTGCAACAGCTGCAGGGGCCGACGGTCTCTGGCTCAGCAGCGACAGTGTCGATCCAGAGCACCCGAAAGTGCTACGGGCATCGGCTGGACAGTGGTTTCGGTTTCCCGTGCAGACCCACCCCGACTTAGCCAGTCAGGTTCAGCAGTGGCGGCAGGCAGGTATTCAGGTGTTGGGCACCAGTACACAGGGGGCAGTGGACTACTGGACGGTTGATTTTCGACCACCGACTGTGATCGTACTGGGCAATGAAGGGGCTGGGCTCTCTCCAGCAATGCTGGAGCACGTGTCTCAAAACGTTCGCATTCCGGTAGCTCCAGCCGTAGAATCGCTCAATGTTGCGATCGCAGCTACCCTACTTCTCTACGAAGCCCTTCGCCAGCGGCGTGAATGAGGTCCCTACGCCTAAGGCTCCTGCGTTTCCATAAATTGCTCAATATCAGCAGCGGCCTCTTCCAAAGCCGACTCCCAGTCTAGAGAGTTGAGTTTGGGTAGCGATGCCGATGCTGATTGCGTCAGTGGCCGAGCTGCAGAAGGCTCAGCAGGCACTACTGGCGGTTTTTCAGAGGTTGGTGGGTTAGCGGCATTTCCGGTTTGTAAGACCGACTCTAGCTGCCCTAGTGATCGCATAAATTCGTTAGCAGCGGTCCGACGCTGTCCGTTTGAATAATTTGACATAGAATTCGCTCCAGACGCGAGAACAAAGGAAAAGCACAGACCTAGGCGACCACGGCTAGAATCGGGCTACCCAGACGTCCGCTCTCTACTTATGTTTTCCCAGCTAGGCAACTCCCCTAACTTCCCTTGCTTCTTGTGTTACGAGATGTTGTCTAAAGCGCCGTCTCTCGTCAGAATGGAGGATGGACTGTGTGACTCCTACTGAAGTTTCGCTGAAAGTAGAACTTCACAAAGTCGGAGCAATGGGTTGCGGAGATGACAGGGGAGAGCGACGTGAGCCAAGAATTTGATTACGATTTGCTGATTGTAGGTGCAGGGGTTGGGGGCCACGGTGCTGCGCTCCACGCTGTTAAGTGCGGCTTAAAGACCGCAATTGTTGAGGCAGGCGACATGGGCGGCACCTGCGTTAACCGAGGTTGCATTCCTTCCAAAGCGCTGCTTGCGGCTTCAGGTCGGGTCCGCGAATTGCAGGATGCGGAGCACCTAAAGACCCTGGGCATTCAAGTTGGCTCGGTTGATTTTGACCGTCAGGCTGTCGCTGATCACGCCAAAAACTTGGTTAGCAAGATCCAGAGCGACCTGAGCAACAGTCTTACCCGCCTCAAAGTTGAAACGATCCGAGGATGGGCTAAAGTTGCTGGTCAGCAGAAAGTCGTGATTGAGACTGCTGAAGGAGAAAAAGTAGTCACTGCCCGCGACATCTTGCTCGCACCAGGGTCGGTTCCCTTCGTGCCTCCTGGCATTGAAGTAGATGGCAAAACTGTTTTTACCAGCGATGAAGCCATTCGCCTGGACTGGCTACCGGACTGGATCGCGATCATTGGTAGCGGCTACATCGGCTTGGAGTTCTCCGATGTCTACACCGCCTTAGGGGCAGAAGTGACCCTGATTGAAGCGCTAGATCGGCTAATGCCGACCTTCGACCCCGACATCGCCAAGATTGCTGAGCGGGTGCTAATTACCCCCCGCGCCATTGATGCCCGCGTGGGTCTGATTGCCAAAAAGGTTATCCCCGGATCTCCTGTCGTTATCGAACTGGCCGATCTGGCAACCAAAGAAACAGTGGAAGTGTTGGAGGTCGATGCCTGCCTAGTCGCGACGGGACGAATCCCGGCAACCAAAAATTTGGGCCTCGAAGCTGTTGGGGTAGAACTGGATCGGCGAGGCTTCATCCCAGTGAGCGCTCAGATGGAGGTGCTCCGTGATGGTCAACCCGTACCCCACCTTTGGGCGATTGGAGATGCCAACGGCAAAATGATGCTGGCTCATACTGCGTCAGCTCAGGGCATAGTGGCTGTGGAAAACATTTGTGGCCGTCCCCGTACCCTCAACTACCAAAGTATTCCTGCAGCAGCCTTTACCCACCCTGAAGTCAGTTTCGTAGGGATGACCGAACCCGTCGCCAAAGAACTGGCCCAAAAAGAAGGCTTTGCCATTGATACAGTTCGCACTTATTTCAAGGGCAATTCTAAGGCGTTGGCCGAAGGTGAGTCTGATGGATTGGCTAAGGTGATCTACCGCAAAGATACCGGAGAAATTTTGGGAGCTCACATCATTGGGCTGCATGCCTCCGATCTGATTCAGGAAGCCGCCAATGCGATCGCACAGGGGCAGACGGTGGCGGATCTTTCCTTCTGCGTCCACACCCATCCGACCCTCTCTGAGGTGCTAGATGAAGCCTTTAAGCGAGCAGTCGTTGTTCCTTCTTAAGGCTGTAGCTCATGTTCTGGCGCACTACTCTGGCTTAACGTTCTATGGAAATTCGTCGCCGTCCGCCTAATCCTGGGGTCTCTGTGCAGAGTCTCCAGTATCAGATCCGCTCTCCTGATGCTGAGCCTCGCAACATCCTAGAGAAGATTATTTGGAAAAAGGAAGAAGAAGTTGCCCAGCTGCGAGAGCGCCTGCCTTTAAGCGATCTCCAACGGCAAGTGCTCAACGCACCGCTGCCGCGTGACTTTACCCAGGCTTTGCGCCAAGGAAAAACTTCTCCAGCCTTAATCGCAGAGGTTAAGAAGGCGTCTCCCAGTAAGGGGGTCATCCGGGAGGACTTTGATCCCGTTGCGATCGCACGAGCCTACGCCGACAATGGTGCATCCTGTCTCTCGGTTCTGACTGACAAAACCTTCTTTCAGGGTGATTTTGAGTACCTAGCCCAAATCCGAGAGGTCGTTGATGTCCCTCTACTCTGCAAGGAGTTCATTATCTACCCCTACCAGATGTACTTGGCCCGTCTAAAAGGGGCTGATGCTGTACTTCTGATTGCGGCAGTGCTATCCGATAAGGATCTGGGCTATTTTGTGCAAATTGCTAAAGCTTTGGGCATGAATGCTCTAGTTGAAGTTCATTCCCTGGAGGAGCTAGATCGGGTACTGGCGATTGAGTCTATTACTCTAATTGGCATCAATAACCGCGACCTCGGAACCTTTGTCACGACTCTAGACACAACTCAGCAACTCATTACAGCCCGACGTCCTCAGCTTCAAGCAAGAAATGCCCTGATAGTGAGCGAATCGGGGATTCACACCCCTGAGGATCTGCAAACTGTTGTTGAAGCAGGGGCAAATGCCGTACTAGTTGGTGAATCTTTAATGAAAAAGCCTGATCCAGGCCAGGCAATTGTTGATTTGTTTACCCTGCCCCCTTCAAAAGTACCTTAATCTGGACTCAGAGTAAGTATTTATAGTCCTGTCCAGGTATCTCTCCCCTAAGGCTGGCGAACTTCCATGGTGAATCCGGATTATCTGATTCCTCTTCCCTCTCACGTTCATTACGAACTGCTTCTACAACTCTTAGAAAGACAGACCATGTCAGCGGTGTACCAAACACCTCAGCTCAGAGTACAGGTACAGGAACTTATCGTAACTCTCCGAAAAGCGCTGTCCCAACAGCGGCAGCTTGAGGAAATGTGCGAGCAATCTCAAATTCCGCTGGAATACTGCTGGTCGCTCAATGATCTCTCCCAGAGATCCATTTATAAGGATTAAGAACAGTGAAATCAAGCTCAGCAGCTTGAGTGAAAACCTTGCACCTAATCTGCTGCTCAAAATAATCAAGGTTTGACTTCACCTGTAATCGTCTACCGACAAAAGAAAACAGAGCCGTAGCAATGCTACGGCTCTGTTTTCTTTTGCAAAAGTCAACTTCAAAAAGTCAACTTATTGCTAACTATGACCACCTGTTACCACACCCAGCAGAATGGGTAAGTTGGTCCACAGTAGATAAGCGAAAGTAGCACCGCCGATGCCACCGATAAGGAAGCTGCCCGCAAACTCACTCCAGCCCTCTTCGGTCTCCAGACTAGCAGGAGGGGTAAAGGGAGTCGTGGTTTTAGTTACCGCACGGTTCACCCCAGCGCCTGAATAGAGGGAGAGCGCAGCCGTCAGGATCACAATCAGGCCTGCTGCTGACAGCAGCCCTGCCAGACCCGGGATATCGGAGTCCCGGAGAGGACCATAGTAAGCGAAGGGGCCAAAAATCCAGTAGCCGTGGGCCATGCCAATTTCCAAACCACGGCGCTGAGGAGACAGGCCAGAGCGATAGGCAGGCAAGTTACCAATAAAAGCCTTGGTAAAACCAGAGGAGTTGATCGGGGTTTCTAGGTTACCGATCTGAGGATCCCCAGCAGCAGGTCTGATGGGATCGTTTGATGGTTTAACAGGTGCAGTAGTGACCACCATAAAATTGGTTCTCCAACTCAAACAACGTACACAGCAAATTATCAAAAACTCATCTAAAGATGAGTCATTGATTTGAGCATTGGAACAATATTAATGTTGTTGAGGGTATTCCCCCATGCTCTTACGGATGAAAGAGCAGATCAGGGAAAAAGCGGTTGAATTCGATTAGAAAACCTGCCGCAACAAACAGCGTGAGGGTGGCCAACACGGGTGCTGTAGACAGGTATCTAGGTAAGCCGTCCATTGCATCTTCTCCTAAATATGGTTAATCAAGTAGGCCCTAGCGAGGGGAAACGGTAATCTCGTTATCCTTGGCAAACAATTCACCTGTGGTGATTTCTTTGAAGGCAACCAGAGGCCAAGCAAAGGCACCTAGAACACACTTAATTGCCAAGGGCACATTGATTACAACTTCGTTCTCTTCGGGGTTCTTAAAACCACGCACAGTGATGAGGTAGGAACGTCCGGCCCAGCCAATAAAGCCAGCAATGTACAAGAACAGAATGCTGGGAATGATAAATTCACCAGCGTGGGATAGGTCGCCAGACACCACTAGGTGGGGCAGCCCTTCAGGTCCGCACAGAACATTGGAGTTGCCATATAGGGCAAAACGAGCCTTAGCGGACTCGGTCTTAGCGCCATCAGCTCGCTTTTGGAAAGCTGCATTTTCGCTACAGGGGGTCAAACCAGAGACGTTGTCTCCAGCCAAGCCAGCAGAAGCTGGAGCGGCAAAGCCGAACCAGAGGCACATGACCAGAACTACAGCAAACAACCGTCGCATAAACTGTTTCCTTTTGTTACAGAGAAACCAGGCGTTTTTTGAACAAAACGTTACGTTTTTTGTGCAGGAATTCACCCAACTTAGGCGCAATCATACCCCGCGACGGAAACCCCGTAAAGCTAAGATGGATGGGGTGTTTACATCTCTACAAACTCTTATACAAAGCCTTTGCACATGTCCACTATTTTGGCCTTGGAAACGAGTTGTGATGAGACGGCAGTAGCGGTTGTTAATGACCGCTTAGTCCTCAGCAGTGTCGTTGCCTCGCAAATTGAAATCCATCAGCGCTACGGGGGTATTGTGCCAGAGGTGGCTTCACGAGAGCACGTAGTCACCATTGGGGATGCGATCGCAACTGCGCTTCAGCAATCAAACTTGGATTGGGACGATATTGATGGAATTGCAGCGACTTGCACACCAGGGTTGGTAGGGGCGCTGATGGTGGGGCTGACCGCTGGTAAAACGCTGGCCATGCTTCACAACAAGCCCTTCGTCGGGGTGCACCATCTGGAAGGTCACATCTACGCTTCCTACCTTGCTGATCCCGACCTTCAGCCGCCATACCTTTGCCTTCTAGTCTCCGGCGGGCATACGAGCCTAATTTATGTAAAGGACTGCGGCCAGTACACCGTATTGGGTCAAACCCGCGACGATGCCGCTGGGGAAGCCTTTGATAAAGTGGCACGATTGCTGGGGTTGGGGTATCCGGGGGGTCCCGTTATTGATCGGCTGGCAAAAGAAGGGAACCCGAAAGCCTTTCCTCTGCCGGAAGGAAATATTTCCCGTCCCGAAGGTGGTTTTCATCCTTACGACTCCAGCTTCAGTGGCTTGAAAACAGCGGTGCTGCGCCTGGTAGAGCGACTGCGGGCTGAAGGCATTGATCCGTTGCCTGTTGCCGACATTGCTGCTAGCTTTCAGGAAACAGTTGCCAGGGGACTCACGAAACGTGCGATCGCATGTGCTTTGGACTATGACCTTCCTGCCATTGCGGTAGGGGGGGGTGTCGCTGCTAACAGCGGCTTACGACAGCACCTACAAGCAGCGGGCAACGCCAAGGGGATCAAAGTCATGTTTCCGCCGCTCAAGCTCTGCACTGACAATGCTGCCATGATTGCCTGTGCCGCTGCTGACCACCTTAACCGGGGGCATCAGTCGCCCATCTCGTTGGGCGTGCAGTCACGAATGGCCTTGACGCGGGTGATGGAGCTGTATGAGGTCTGAGGGGATGCTGCATCCTCTAAATCACTTTATTGCAGAGGAAACCTTTAGCCTCGATATGACGGCGGATTACTGGTATGAGGGACGGTGTCCCTATACCGGGCAAGTTTTACGGCTGCCAAGGACACAAACAGCCTGTGCGATCGCACAGGCTCTCATGGCCCAACTAGCAGCCGAGCGCAGTCCTGACGCCGAGGGCAAGATGTACGGAGTCTTGCTAGTGCAAACGCCTGATGGCGATTTAGTAGTCCTTAAGGCGTTCTCTGGGCTATTAGACGGAAAAAGCCATGTTGAGGGCTGGGTACCGCCAATGCCAGGACGAAAGCAGGTGGCCCAGGCGGAGGCTAAGACGCTGGCAGCCCTGGATCACATTAAGCAACGCTTGATTCAGTTGCAGCAACTTCCCCAGCGAGCACAATTCACTGAGCAGTCCCAGGCATTCACAGCGCGTTTGCAGGCGTTAGGCCAGATTCATCAGCAGCGTAAGCAGGAGCGGCAGGCCCAACGACAACAGAGTCAGGCGAACCTGCAAGGGGAAGCCCTGGCAGCAGCGTTAGAAGCACTTGATCAGCAGAGTCGCCGGGATGGACTAGAACGGCGGCGATTGAAGCAGGAGCGCG
>DATNQF010000014.1:0-6599 GCA_036702855.1 Trichocoleus sp.
TGATAAGATTAAGACTTTGGGGAGAAGTACACCAGGTTTTCCCCTGGTAGTAAAAGCTCCCTTGGCCTCCCTCGTTTAGTCCAATGGTATAGGCCTCATGAAAGTGCTTGCCAAAGCTATGGTGAAACAGGCGGGCCTGAAACAGCTCAACGCCCGGAAGCCCCGGTTCCCAAAGTTTGGCAAAATCCACTCGCGTACTCAGTGAATCTCAATCGTCGTCAAAAAAAGTAAGGACTTTAAATCAAAGCCCTTAAACTAATATGAACAATATTAAAATAGTATGACGATGTTCCGTGTGACAGAGGTTAATGTGGGCTGGCTAAGTAACCGGTACCGTTAGATCTCTGAGTAACGCGCAAGGTGGTCACTAACGGTTCGTCGCATTTCATCCAAAGAGCAGACATGAAAGACCTCACTCGCTATCGAAACATTGGTATCTTCGCGCACGTAGACGCGGGCAAGACCACCACAACTGAAAGAATCCTGAAGCTGACCGGTAAGATCCACAAAATCGGTGAGGTCCATGAAGGTGCAGCCACAACAGACTTCATGGAGCAGGAGCAAGAGCGGGGTATTACCATTCAGTCCGCTGCGACCACCTGCTTCTGGAATGACCACCAGCTAAACATTATTGATACTCCCGGCCACGTTGACTTCACCATTGAGGTGTACCGTTCCCTCAAGGTGCTCGATGGTGGTATCGGGGTGTTTTGTGGATCGGGCGGGGTAGAGCCGCAGTCCGAGACCAACTGGCGCTACGCTAACGATTCCAAGGTTGCTCGAATTATCTACATCAACAAGCTTGACCGGACGGGTGCCGATTTTTATCGGGTAGTCAAGCAAGTTGAAACCATCCTAGGTGCTAAGCCCCTAGTCATGGTGCTGCCGATTGGAGTTGAAGACCAGTTTGTCGGCATGGTTGACCTGCTGACCCGCAAAGCGTGGATCTGGGATGACTCCAGCGATCCTATGAACTACGAGATCAAGGATGTCCCTGCTGACATGGTGGACGAAGTTGAGTCCTACCGTGAGCAGTTGATCGAAACTGCCGTCGAGCAGGACGACGCGTTGATGGAGAAGTACCTGGAAGGGGAAGAACTCACCATCGACGAGATCAAGCAGTGCATCCGTAAAGGCACCATCGAGATGGCCTTTTTCCCCACCTACTGCGGCTCCTCCTTCAAGAACAAGGGTGTGCAGTTGGTGCTCGACGCCGTTGTAGACTACCTGCCCAACCCGACTGAGGTTAAACCCCAGCCTGAGGTGGACCTAGAAGGTAATGAAACCGGGAACTTCGCCATCGTCGATCCTGAAAAGCCTCTGCGGGCGCTGGCGTTCAAGATCATGGATGACCGATTTGGGGCCCTAACGTTCACCCGCCTCTACTCCGGTAAGTTGTCTAAGGGAGATACCATCCTCAACACCGCTACTGGCAAGACTGAGCGGGTCAGCCGTCTGGTGGAAATGCACGCCAACTCTCGCGAAGAGATTGAGTCTGCTCAAGCGGGCGACATCGTTGCCATCGTGGGTATGAAGAACGTCCAGACCGGACATACCCTTTGTGACCCCAAAGTTCCGGCCACGCTGGAGCCAATGGTCTTCCCAGACCCCGTAATCTCCATTGCCGTTAAGCCCAAGACCAAGGGTGGTGACGAGAAAATGGGGGTTGCTCTGAGCAAGATGGTGCAGGAAGATCCCTCCTTCCACGTGGTTACAGATGAAGAGAGCGGCGAAACCATTCTTAAGGGGATGGGTGAACTGCACCTAGACATTAAGGTGGACATCCTCAAGCGGACTCACGGCGTTGAAGTCGAAGTGGGTAAGCCTCAAGTGGCCTACCGCGAGTCTGTGACCAAGCGGATTCAAGACAGCTACACCCACAAGAAGCAGTCAGGTGGTTCCGGTCAGTACGGCAAGATCGACTATGTCATCGAGCCGGGCGAAGCTGGAACGGGCTTCCAGTTTGAGTCGAAGGTAACGGGTGGTAACGTACCTCGCGAATTCTGGCCAGCAGTGCAGAAGGGCTTTGAGTCCAGCATTGGTAAGGGCGTATTGGCAGGCTTCCCCTGTGTGGACCTGAAAATCACCTTGACCGATGGAGGCTATCACCCTGTTGACTCCTCTGCGATCGCATTTGAAATCGCAGCTCGGGCGGCTTATCGCCAAACCCTGCCCAAGGCGGGTCCTCAGTTGCTAGAGCCGATCATGAACGTGGATGTGTTCACGCCTGATGACTACATGGGTGATGTCATCGGTGACCTCAACCGTCGTCGCGGCATGATCAAATCTCAGGAAACGGGTGTGACCGGAGCCCGAATCAAGGCCGATGTCCCCTTGAGCGAAATGTTTGGCTACATTGGTGACCTGCGTACCATGACCTCAGGTCGGGGCCAGTTCTCCATGTCGTTCTCGCACTACGCTCCCTGCCCCGCCAACGTGGCAGAAGAGGTAATCAAGGAAGCCAAGGAGCGTCAGGCTGCCCTTGCCTAAGCTTCCCCGAATTTAACTCGGGTAGGCTCTAAGCTAGTTCCCTGTTAAAGGGAACTCCCTCAAAGTTCCTGGCCGAAACTCATCCGGCCAGGAACTTTTGCATTAGGCGCACGGGTTCGTCCTTTACTTCCTTTCCCTGCTATGGAGTTGACTTCTCCACCCACAGAAATCATCCTGAATGACTCCTATTCAACACTGGGCCATATCCAGTTGGAGTGGGAACCTCAGCCGGGTGCTTATCTAGAGTTTGACGGCCAGACTTACCTGGTACTTGAGCGTAGGCATCGCTACCACCTGAAAGCAGGACGATATCAATTACATCGGGTTGCGCTCTATGTGCAGCGATCGCACATGCCCGAAGAAAAGAGTTTATGGGATGGGCACTGGGTGATTGGCGATATTACCTGTGCGTACAATGCTCACTCTGAGCTGCTGCGATGCGCGGTAAATCCAATGGGACCGTGCGATCGCTGCGGGCATTACCAGCCAATGATGTCACCCAAGCTTCCTAGCCGAAAGTGTTAGGTGCATTAAGTAGGAATGCATCTGTTCAACTGTTCCAACCTAATTTAGTCCCTCGTCATGCCACGCCCCTCTAGCCAGACTGCTCCCGTCGATTCTCGTCTTGCTCGACTGCGCACCCTTAGTCATTGGCTGGACAGTGCTATCCACATTCCAGGTACTTCGATTCGGTTTGGGCTTGACCCGATTATTGGGCTGCTGCCAGGCGGCGGTGATACGGCTGGGCTCTTGTTCTCCTCTTACATCGTGTTGGAGGCAGCTCGGATGGGGGCTTCTAAGTCAACGCTGACCACGATGGCCTTCAACGTTCTGCTGGAAACCCTAGCAGGCACGGTTCCTGTGGTGGGAGATTTGTTTGACGCTACCTGGAAGTCAAACGTCCGCAATCTGCGTCTGCTGGAAGAGCAGTTCCAGCTTCCTCCAACCCTCGGTAGGCAACGAAGTAATCGTTGGTTTGCGTTGCTGCTAATTGCTGGACTTGTTCTTGTGTTTATCGGCTGCGTTGTCCTCTCAATTTTGCTGCTGCGTTGGCTAGCGCTGCAATTGGGTTGGTAAAGCGCGGGAAATGCTCTTAGACAGAACAAACAACCACCACGACACGTCGTGGCGGTTGTCTTGAGTATCTTCGTGCTAGCTGTTGTTGAGGTTGATGAGTTGGGTTTGGAGGTGCGATCGCATCCCTAAACTCTTCCAGATATCTGCAACAACAACTCTGTTAGAAGTCGGCTAAATCCGCAGACTTGGACAGGACTTTGAGCAAAGCAGCCCGATTGACTTGCACCTGTTCTGGCAATCGAGCTGATCGGCGGGTATCAGATAGCTCAAGAATCAGTTGCCTCAATTCACGAGCCGCCTGCCGATAGGATTGCATGCGAATTTGGATCAGTAAATCGACCTGTGCCTGGGTATAACTAGCTGCGTCCTTCCGTTTGTTAGAGATAGAACCGGGCCTGATGGTCTTCATCGTCACTTACATCTTCGAGGGGTTGGCTAGGGCATGACGATTGATCAGCCAAAGGATTGGCCTGAGGAACCCGACTAGGTTTCCGGTTCTCAAGCACCCAGTTCAGGAGATCTTATTATTTTTTTACTCACCGATTTTATCCAGGGTTGAGTAAGGATTAACTCGCACGTTCCCAGCGAAATTTGCGCTCCGCCTCTTGGATGGGCAGATCATTGATGCTGGCTTCTCGCCGCTGCATTAATCCATTGTCGGCAAACTCCCACTGCTCGTTGCCATAAGATCGGTACCACTGACCGGAGTCATCGTGCCATTCGTACTCGAACTTGACCGAAATCCGGTTTTCGGTGAAGCTCCAAAGTTCCTTTTCCAAGCGGTAGTCTAGCTCTTTGTTCCACTTGCGGACTAGAAATTCACGAATGTTGTCGCGACCTGTGACGAACTCGGCACGGTTGCGCCAAACGGAGTCAGGCGTGTAGGCCAAAGAAACCTTTTCGGGGTTACGGGTGTTCCAAGCATCCTCGGCGGCCTGAACTTTGGCCTTAGCCGTTTCCAGGGTAAAAGGGGGAAGGGGAGGCTTCGTTTCCATCGGCATTACCATTTCTTGTAGGGCAGGAACTTGCCGTTCATCGTGACGACAACGCGGTCGCCCTTGGGATCTTCTTGCTTTTCGATGTCTAAGGTGAAGTCAATGGCACTCATAATGCCGTCGCCAAACTTCTCGTGAATGACTTCTTTCATGGGCATACCGTAGACCTGCATAATTTCGTAGAAGCGGTAGATCAAAGGGTCAGTTGGCACTACTGGTCCCAGCCCTTTAAGGGGAGACTCGGTCAATTCAGCAGCCATCTCGGCACTCAGACCTAGGGCTTCCACCAAAGCGGTGGCTTCCTCTGAAGATGCGCTGGCTTGGCGGTAAACGACAGCAGCAATCCAGACTTCGTCGCGGCCCAACTTTTGCTCCAACTCAGCAAAAGTGATGCCTGTGGCGGCTTTAGCAGCAAGCAGTTTTCGAGTGATTTCGGGCACTTCAATGGCAGGCATGGCAATTCCTCTCTCAGGTGCAGTGTGACGCCCTGTAGGTGCGATCGCACAAGACAAAACGCATGAGAGCACCTTATCAAGCTCTCCAGAGAGGCGCATTGGATCTTTTTTGGCAGAAATAGGATTTTTTTTAGATCCTGTTAGCACTGGCCTAACGCAGACGAGCCGATCGCTCTTAGCAAACTAGACCTAAGTGAGCCGCTCTTGGCCCGCCCTGTCCTCGTTCAAGCGCTCTGGGGTCGGTTCCTTTACAATGCGAAGAAAACGCACTTAATCTCCAAAATCTCTCCTCTTTATGCAATACCGCCGCTTTGGTCGCACAGAACTGCAAATGCCTGTCTTTTCCTGTGGCGGAATGCGCTATCAGCATTCCTGGAAGGATCTGTCCCTAGATCAGATTGCTCAGAACAACCAGGAAAATCTAGAAACAACCATTCGTCGCGCTCTTGAAGTAGGCATTAACCACATTGAAACGGCACGGGGCTATGGTACCTCCGAGGTCCAATTGGGACAGATCTTGCCCACCCTGCCCCGAGAGGAAATCATTGTGCAAACTAAGGTGTCGCCTACCGCTGATCCCAACGACTTTCGCCAGACGCTAGAGCAATCCCTAACAAATCTGCGGCTTGATACAGTTGATCTTTTAGGCATTCATGGCATCAACACAGCAGAACTGTTGGAATATACTCTCCGCCCCGGCGGCTGCTTGGAAGTTGCACAGTCATTTCAACGTCAGGGGCGAGTGCGCCACATTGGGTTCTCCACCCACGCGCCCCTATGGGTGATTGTAAAAGCTATTGAGTCGGGCCAGTTCGACTACGTCAATCTGCACTGGTACTACATACTGCAAGACAATTGGCCTGCTATTGAAGCAGCGACTCAGCAGGATATGGGCGTTTTTATCATCAGCCCGTCCGATAAAGGAGGTCATCTCTACAATCCTTCTCAAAAGCTGGCGAATTTGTGTGCTCCCCTTAGCCCCTTGGTCTTTAATGACTTATTTTGTCTGAGCCATCCCCAAATCCATACGCTCAGCATTGGGGCTGCTCAACCCACCGATTTTGACGAGCACCTAAAAACGCTACCTTTGCTAAATCAAGCCACTGACATCCTGCCTCCAATTCTCTATAGATTGGAGCAAGCAGCCGTAGAGGCCTTGGGAAGTGACTGGCTACGCACTTGGAAAGTAGGGCTGCCCACGCCTGAGGAAACCCCTGGTAACGTCAATATCCCTGCTATCTTATGGCTGCGGAATTTACTAGAAGCCTTTGACATGGAGGCGTTTGCTAAAGCTCGCTATAACTTGTTAGGTAATGGCGGCCACTGGTTTCCTGGGCAAAAGGCCGAAAGCTTAGATCAACTCAATTTAAGCACCTGCTTAAAGCGGAGTCCTCATGCCCATAAAATTCCCCTGCTACTGACAGAAACGCACCACCGCTTATCCGGCCAAGCTCTACAGCGGTTGTCCCAGGAAAAAGCAGGTTAGTTGCTCAGTTTGATGGGGAACCCTTAGAACAGAATTAAGTGCAGCGAAGCAGATCCTAAGGCCACTTAAACCTTAGGGATGCAGCTTCGCTTTCAA
>DATNQF010000037.1:0-7758 GCA_036702855.1 Trichocoleus sp.
GCCCAAATCCATCGACTGCACTGGGGTGAGGACACCGGTGACGTTATGCACATTCAAGGGTGGCTGGACTACGTTTCAGATGTGGATCCCAAGCGTTATGCCATGCTCGTTCGCTACATTGCTGTCCTTAAGGGAGCATCGAGCGATTCAAAGCTACAACAACTCAGAATAAGGGGGGGGAGTTGAAGTCCTCCATAAATGTTGCGAGCGGCCTGGAGGATTCTGGAGTGGGCCGCTGCCTAACATATCGCAGGAGCGGACAAAATGATTAATTTAGGTGTTGGACTCAAAAACACTGACTACCGCTCAGATCCACGCTAACTGTTCGTGTCTACGTGGGGCATAAGCAATAGCCCCCAGTGCTTAGAGCTTTGGTAGCGTAAAGAGAAACCGATAAAGCCCCCGTTGCACGCGAGGTAACAGGAGCGTGCAACGGGGGCTTACTATTAACCTATAAACTGAACCTAACCTACCTCTTGCGACTCTCTCACCTGAGGCTGGGGCTGAGGCTGGAACTGGAACAGGGTGTAAACCACGTTCCGGCGAATGCCCGTCATCATGTCGAGGAAGAGTTCATAGCCCTCGCTCTTGTACTCGATTAAGGGGTCTTTCTGGCCGTAGCCCCGCAGACCCACCGTTTCCCGCAGCGAGTCCATCTGCTGTAGGTGGTCCCGCCAGAGGGTGTCAATCTGCTGAAGAATGAAGAACCGCTCAGCATCCCGCATCAATCCAGGCTTGTACTGGTCAACCTGGGCTTCCTTGATGTCGTAGGCAATGCGGGCCTGTTCGTGCAGGAAGGTGCGGATTTCACCCAGCGAGAGGTCTTCAAGCTGCTCTGGGGTCAGATCGCCGAGCAGGTAGACAAACTCTTTGATCTTTTCCACCATTTCGGGGAGCTTCCACTCTTCCGGCGGCAGTTCTGGGTTAATGTAAGCCTGCACGATGTCATCCATCGTTTGCTCGGCGTACTTAATTACCAGCTCCTTCAGGTCTTGCCCTTCTAGCACCCGACGACGCTCGGCGTAGATGGCGCGGCGCTGATTGTTCATTACCTCGTCATATTCAAAGACCTGCTTACGGATGTCGTAGTAGTAGGTCTCAACTTTCTTCTGCGCCCCTTCTAGGGATCGAGTTAACATGCCCGACTCAATCGGCATGTCTTCCTCCACGCGGAAAGCGTTCATCAGAGCCGCAACGCGATCGCCTCCGAAGATCCGCAGCAAGTTATCTTCCAAACTGAGGAAGAACTTGGTAGATCCGGGGTCGCCCTGCCGTCCAGCTCGACCTCGCAATTGGTTGTCGATGCGGCGGGACTCGTGACGCTCGGTACCAATGACGTGGAGACCACCCAAGTTGACGACCTCGTTGTGCTCTGCCCCGGTGAGTTGCTCGTACTCCTGGCGGATCTGGTTGTAGACTTCCCGCAGTTTTTGAATCACGGGGTCAGTCGTGGGGGCTTTTTCAGCTGCGATCGCAATTTTTTCTTCCGCTTGTAGCTCAGGCAGACTGCGTTCCCCGTAGGTCTTCACCGCCAAGCTCACAGCCTCTTTCAGAGAAGCCTCTGCCTGGGACGACAGCTCCGTGGGGAAAATGTCGGGAGATGCCTTCCAGGTCTTCACTTTCTTACCCGTGGCGGCAAAGCCTTGGGGTCGATTGCGCCCTCTAGCTGCGGGGACATCCGTAACGGCGAACTCGTCCTCATCCTCCGGCTTAACAATGCGAGGCATGAGGTATTCCCGCACCTTGAGACGGGCCATGTAGTCAGAGTTACCCCCCAGAATAATGTCGGTGCCTCGCCCTGCCATGTTAGTGGCAATCGTAACAGCACCTCGGCGTCCGGCCTGAGCAACAATCTCTGACTCACGCTCTACGTTTTCGGGCTTAGCGTTTAGTAGGTTGTGGGGTACGCCTCGCTCTTGGAGCAAGCCAGATAGCAGTTCTGACTTTTCAACACTAGTGGTGCCGACCAGAACTGGACGACCCAATTCGTGCATCTCAGCACATTCTTGGGCCACTGCCCGCCACTTGGCCTCTTCATTCTTGTAAACCACATCAGAGACATCTTTCCGGGCTCTGGTGCGGTTGGTCGGAATGATGGTGACTTCCAGGTTGTAAATCTTCTCAAACTCGGCCTCTTCCGTCTTAGCCGTGCCAGTCATTCCAGACAGCTTGGGATAGAGCAAGAAGAAGTTTTGGTAGGTAATGCTGGCTAAGGTCTGGGTTTCTGGCTGGATTTCTACCCGCTCCTTGGCCTCAATAGCCTGGTGCAAGCCATCACTCCAGCGGCGACCAGGCATCACCCGTCCGGTAAACTCATCAACAATCACCACTTCGCCATTGCGAACAATGTAGTTGACATCTTTAATGAAGAGTTCTTTGGCTTTAATGGCGTTGAAGATGTAGTGCGCCCAGGGATCCTTGGGATCAAAGAGGTCCGTCACACCTAACAGTTCTTCAGCACGGATGAAGCCGTCGTCTGTCAGCAGTACGTTACGGGCCTTTTCATCCACCTCATAGTGGTCTTCGGCATTCAGCTCACGAGCGACATCAGCAGCGCCAGTGTATTTCTCGCTGGGGCGCTCCACCTGACCCGAAATAATCAGCGGAGTCCGAGCCTCGTCGATCAAGATGGAATCGACTTCATCGATTACACAGTAGTTGAAGGGGCGCTGCACCACATCGTCCATGGCAGTAGCCATGTTGTCGCGCAGGTAGTCAAATCCGTACTCACTGTTGGTGCCGTAGGTAATGTCGCAGCCGTAGTTAAACTTGCGTTCAGCCGGGGACATGCCCTGCTGAATGAGCCCTACCGTCAATCCCAAAAAGCGATGAATTTGCCCCATCCACTCAGCGTCCCGGCGGGCTAGGTAGTCGTTCACGGTAACGATGTGAACGCCTTTTCCGCTAAGAGCATTGAGATAAGAAGGTAGGGTTGCCACCAGGGTTTTACCTTCCCCGGTTTTCATTTCGGCAATTTGGCCATCATGCAGCACCATGCCGCCAATCAGCTGCACGTCAAAGTGGCGCATCCCCAGGACACGGCGGGAGGCTTCCCGCACCACGGCAAACGCCTCAGGCAAAATGTCATCAAGAGACTCGCCTTTTTCCAAGCGCTGCTTAAATTCCCCAGTTTTAGCCGTCAACGCCTCGTCGGAGAGGGCTTTTATTTCCTCTTCCAACAGGTTGATTTCAACCACGTCGGGCTGATATTTCTTAAGCTTGCGGGCATTCGGATCGCCCAAAAGGTTCTTCAGCATGGATTAGGGAACCAAGACAGCGTAGGGATTAGTTTCAGTAAATCGTAGTGTATTGATCGGCAACAAGGGACGATTCCCGCACCTGTAATCAAGACAAGCAGCGCTAGACATGCTTTTTTATCCTATCATCTGGGGTCTGGGCTGGGCAGGGTCCGCCAAGAAGAGGGGAATTGGCGCACAAAGCACTGAAGAAAATTTTCTGCTGCAACTCATTGATTGCGGACTTAGCCTGTGGTATGTCACAGTCCGCTGATTTTGAGGAAAAATTCAGTCAGTTTCGGTATACCGAGATTCAAAAAAATCTGTTTATGCTTGTTGAAGCATTTCGTTACAGATGCGCTCCACTTCCTCGATCTTCTCCCGCTAAGGACGTTATCGCACGATGGATTGCCGTCACGTTCATTTCCAGTACATCGAACAAGTCTCCGAGGCCGACCTGCTTCAACTTCAGCGACTCTTTCGGGCTGCCGCTTTTTGGGCACAAGATCGAAGTATGGAGGATATGGCGGTTGCGATCGCAAACAGCCATCCCGTTGTTACCGTGTGGGACCAGGACAAACTGATTGGCTTCTCCCGAGCCACCTCTGACGGCGTTTATCGAGCCACCATTTGGGATGTCGTTATTGACCCTAGCTATCAAGGCAGTGGATTGGGGCGCAAACTGGTGCAAACCGTCCTCAGTCACCCTCACGTCAGCCGAGCTGAGCGAGTTTACTTAATGACCACAAACCAGCAAGGCTTCTACGAACGCATTGGCTTCCAGACCAATCAAACCACCACAATGGTCTTGTATAACGAGCCTGTTGAGATCACGCCCGCTTGGATGATGGCAGAGGCTGTCCAGGGAGATTAGTGGGTAATAGGGGGATTGGGCAATGGGTGACTTGGGTTCGTTACCTCGTCATCCTGCCCACCGCTTCTTCCCTTACACCCTGCCTACCGCGACTAAAGACAGCTCTTCAGCTGCTTGGCGCACCTCTTCTAACTTGGCTTGGGCCTGTCCTGATGTGAGAGCTGCTTCAGCCTGGGCAAGTCCGGCTTCAAATGAGTTAGCGACACCGCTACGCCACAGATAAAAGCCGCTGCTCCAGATAGCGGATTGCATGAATTCGCTCGGCTGCCCCTGAAGGGTGGTCTGAATGGCTTGGATAAGTGCTTCATCCCCTTCAAAAGGCACGTCTTCTGCGGCAAAGCCATAATCTCGGGGGTGCAGCAGCAAGCGTTCGATTTCCCCGTTTGCCTGACTTAGGCCAATAATGGCGGTGCGGCTGCGAGGCAGTTCGCAGCTGCCTTCCAGTCCCTTGACTGTAATGAAATTCTGTTGACCCCGGATAGCAAAGGTGTGCTGAGTCAGCCCCTCAGTAGGGGGATGAACGTAACCAATTACAGTTTGGCTGGTGCCAGCATAGGGCGACCACATCAGCTCAATAGTGGCAAAGGGAGGGCGCTTGCCAATCTGCTCTCGGTAGGGCACCAGACCTTGGGCCGCGGGGAAATGGCGTGGAAGATATACAAAGCCAAATCCAGTGCGTTGGAGGAGCTGGTGGACCTGTTCTAGGCTAAGTCGATCCAACGGTAGTCCTAGCGCTTTCCAAATTTCAATAAAGGGGATTCCTTCCTTAGTAGGCATGCGATCGCCACCGTGCAGCAACACAGGCGATCCTGCCGCTGCCAGGATCAGCATGGTCAGTGGGGTTACAGAGGCGGTGCGGGAGCGGCCATCGTAGGGGCAACCGAGCACCATGACTGAATGGGGGCTATCAATGGCAGGAATCGTGGGGCCAAGTTCGCCGTAAGCATCGAGCATACCCGCTAGTTCTTCAGCCGTAGGCCGCTTGATTCGGTGAGAGATCATGAATGCACCAATTTGAGCGGGTGTGGCTTCTTGAAGCAACATTAGCCGAGTTGCGATCGCACTTTCCTCACGGCTCAAATCCTTAGAGGTGTGGCTACCACTGCCTACTTTCTTCAGTAGTTCTCTAAATTCCTGACTCATACAATTGCTCGCTCCCTAGCGGACAGACACAAGGGGTAAAACCTCTGATTGGGACGGACCTTGAAAGCCAGTCGCCAACGTTCTAACCATTTCATAGAACCGTTGAATTGGAGGAATGCTTAATCGATCTTGAGTTGTGACCAGGACGACCTGGCGACTCAAAATCGGATTTTCGGTTGCCCGCACAGCTAATGTGGGATCTTGCCGACATTCCGTTAGGGCCGTCTTGGGCAACAGCGCGACAAACGTCCCTTGTCGCACCACTCCCCGAAAGGCATCCAGAGTATTCAACTCAAGGGCTGCTTGTAGCGTGCCCTCACCGCGCTGAAATTGCTCCTGAACCAACCGCTGCATACCATAGCCATCCTTGAAAACAGCTTGTGGATAACGTGACAGAACCTCCCAAGGCACGGCCGCGTAGTGAGTTAAGGGATGATCCGCCGACATCAGCACCTCCACTGCTTCCTCATAGAGAGGAATAACAGCCATTTCGGGTTGGGCCGTCAGTTTGGGGTTGTGCATCACGATGGCAATATCTACCAAGCCATCACGGAGTACTTTGAGAGAGCGATCGCTCCCCAAAGAGGTAACTCGCAACTGAACGTTTGGGTATTCCTGGCAAAACTGTTGGAGAACTGGTGGCAAAAAATGGGCGCAGACAGACTGAATCGCCGCTATACAGAGTTCTGGCTGCTTACCTGCCATGAGATCAGCTATCTCGCGGCTAACTTGAACCCAGTCCTGACACATGCGGCGGGCTTTGGGCATCAACCGTTCACCTGCTATCGTCAGCTTGGCTTGGGCAGCACGATGAAATAGGGGCGCATCCAGCTCTGTCTCTAATGCCTGCACCTGCCGACTAACGGTGGATTGAGTCACTTGGCACTGACGAGCAGCGGCCTGAAAGCTACCAGTATCCGCAACAGCTAAGAAGGCCTGCAACTGCTCTATGCGCATGAAATGAAACCCCTGCCATGATTCACAGCACCGCCTCAACCGTAGACGGGTCTGTTAACTGAATAACAAATGCAGCGACACAGCTTAGTATCAAAGACTGCTAAACGTGAAAGCAGAACATGCTGAAGAACCTGCCAGGTGGAGCCAAGCGGGGAGATCAGGCAAGGGATCAATGAAAATTAATGAAAGTTGAGGATTTTCACCTCTGCTGGTTTAACTCTCCAAAGGCTTTTCGTAGTTGCCCAAGCTTCTGAGCGCTGCGATCGCATGTAGGCTCACGCCCTCGTCTGAGTCATCTACTAAGGATTGCAGCAGGGGCCTTGCCTCAACCCATCCCAGTTGACCTAGGGTCAGCGCTGCCTGCTGTCGCAGTCGTGATTGCTCAGGATTAACAGCCAAGGCCGATAGCCACTGCATAACGGCCTTGGCGGCCTGCTGCCTTAGCCCCTCATCGCTCAGACGGGACAGGGCCGCCAGAATAGTTAACCGCTGCTCAGTAGAAGATCCAGGCCACAGGGTCAGCAAACTTGCGAGAGCCGATGACGTTTCCATCCACCCCAATGCTTGAATCGCGGTTTGCTGTAGGGGAATCGGGGTGGTAGGAAGCTGAACCAAGCCCAACAAAAGCTCAGCAGAACGGGGAGTAGAGAGTCGGCTTAAACTTGCGATCGCAGCTTGACAGACCTCTAGGTTCAAATCCTGTAGGCAAGGCTCTAGTAGAGCTACAGGATCTGCTTGCCCCAGCCACCCGCGCCGATTACCTAAAGCCCTAACAGCTTCCAGTCGCACCCCTGCGGCTACATCAGCTAGGGCCGCCTGAACAACAGGGCCGATACGAGCATCCCCGTAGCCACTCAGCGCCTCAATCGCCATGGCCCGAAGAGACGCAGCCTCATCTTGAGCCAGCTCTAACAGGGGAGAGACCGTAGAACTATGGCGAATTTGAGCAATGGCTCTAGCAGCTACCCCTTTACGGGTCGGGTCCTGTAAGAGTTGGCTCAGCGCTGCAACTGACGAAGGCCCGATTCGAGTCAGGGCATCGGCAGCCCCTTGGCGCAACTCCTCATCGTCCGCTGTCTCAAAAAGATTTAACAATGCGGACACTACTTCAGCCTGATCAAAATCACCCAGAATACGGGCGGCAAACCAGCGCAATTCCCAGTCGAGATCATCATCGCGCAACCACCCCAATAGCGGCTCAATGATCGCTTCTCCAAAGGAGGTTAATCGCTTTGCCGTTTCCCAACGTGACTGAAAATCTCCAGTCGCGAGTTCTTCTAGGGCATCTTCCAAGGCCACACCTGTTTTTTCGGGCAGCCCTACTTGCGACATTACGGCTGGAGAAGCTGACCAGGAGGACTCAAGTGAGTATTTCAAAATTTACCATTCCTTCCAGTTTGAATTGAAATCAAAATCACCTTTAAAATTTCTTAGCTGCCTTCAATTTCTAATCATTACTTCCTGTTTAAGATCCGCCGACAAGGCTTTCAATAAGATTGACCTAAATGCATGAGATTGCCACCTAATAAAGATGCTTTTTCACTGAAG
>DATNQF010000073.1:0-13407 GCA_036702855.1 Trichocoleus sp.
GAGGCGTCTAGCGCATTGAGGTTAACGTCAATCACCCTAACGTTGATAGCCACTTGGCGACGCCGTATATCAATGCGAGTCAATTGCTCGGTTGCGATCGCAACCAGTGTTGGGGTTCCGACTAGAGTGACTGAATTAGTACGCTCATCGGCAACAACTTGAAGCCCTCGGAGAATTGGGGTTCCATCCGTATAATCAACTCGCTGAGTCTCGACTTGCTCAACTGTGGTAGTAGCTGTCTGAGTAACCGGAGCGGTGCCTTCTCCAACAGCGACAGCATTAACGTTGGTAACCAACCGTTCCCGGCTGACTGCACTCTCAGCCCCTAATGCTACTAAGAAGTTAGAGGCAACTGCCGCCTCAACCTGGTTGAGGCGAAGAGTCCGTACAGCGACATTCTGAGCAGAAATGGGCAACGCAGGACCAACATAGATAGAGCGGCCAACCCGATTCGCCTCAAGGCCACTTACTCGTAGCACGTGGTTAAAGACATCCTGAACCGACTCGTTCTCGATGTCGAGAGTTACAGTTGGCCCATCCGCACCGCCAGTTCCCCCTGCTGGAGCCGCTGCCCCGTCTGTACCACCCCCGCCTTCACTAGTAAAGACAAGGTTTAAGCCAGCTGCTCGGGCTAAGAGCGAGAGAACTTCACGAGCCGGGGCATTCCTTAGAACTAGCTTGGGGATCCGCTCATTGCTGTCCAATTCAATATCCGGGAAAGCAGGGTTGCCATCAGCCACTGCAATGTCTCCTACCGGAGGAGCAACTGCCCGAGGCAGGAAGGGCGGTGCCTGCAGGTTTTGGGGCTGAGGAACCGGTACACCGTCAATCGAAATATCTGGGTTAGGCACCAGAACATCAGGCCTAGCCTCAGTTTGTACAGGTGTAGGTTGGGCCGGTGCAGGTTGAGCAGGCGCAGGTTGGACTGGTGCAGGTTGAGCAGGCGAAGCTTGTGCCAGTGTAGCTTGCGCAGGCACAGCATCACTCTCTCGTGATGCCTGTGCAGTGGGTCTTGGTGCTTGATCGGGGACTGTTTCTATGCTCGACGGTATCACTGTGGGTGCTTGAGCGGCGGCACCGTCAGCCTGAACCGCGAAAATCATTGTTCCTGTGTCTGAGGGTTGCACAGTTCCCACAGGTACCTGATTGGTGCCTTCAACCGTTAAGCGCACACTGTTGGCATCTAGAGACACTACTGAAATAGCCGCAATCCCAGGCGCTGGGTTTACCTGTCGAAACTCGCCGCCGCTCGGTAAATTGAGCTGAGCACGCGTAATGTCTGCCCGTAGGACATTGCCCTGGTTGACTGCAAAGACCCTACTCTCGTTACCCCCTTGCGTATTGAGTACAATCTCTACCCCTGTAGGGGTTTCATTAATCCGTACTCCGGTAATGACAGTACTGGCAGCGAGGCCTGGCTGTGCCGCTAGGGCTGCCAAGGCTCCACTCCATAAAAAAGAATTGACTCCAAGTATGCGTTTCACAGTTCACTCCTCAATCACGTTCTTAGCAGCATGTAGCGTTTTGAGTGGCCCTAGGGTCTTCCGTGGATTGGAAGAGCAATTAAGAGGCTAATAGAGAACCCACCCGTCCTTCCTAAGGGGCTGGCTGACCCCCTTCGGGCGCTGGTTGAGCTCCTTCAGCTGGTGCGGCTGGTGCTGGCGCTGGTGGCACCGAAGGATCTCCGGTGGGTACCAAAACATCCAGGGTAAATTCCGACTGCAGTGGCCGAGAGAAACCCCGGAAGTCATCCTCCTCTAACCCCTCGTAATCGGCTGGTCCCTGACGGAAGTCTCGAATGATCACCAAAGGCTCTAAACGCTCGATATTACGGAGAATGTTTAGAGTTTGGGGGTATAGCGCTCGCATGCTGATATCAACGCTGTAGCGCTCCAGCTTCCCATTGAGTTCTGGGCCAAAGCTGCTGTCATTAACAGCGCTTGGCTGAGAAGGGTTAAACCGGGCTAGCTCTGAGGTATAAAACGCCCTTTGAAGCAGTGGATCGTTAGCAAATTTGTTGCGCACTTGAGCAATTTGCTGGCGATTCAAACCGATAGCAGCTAATTGAGCCTCGCTGGTGTTATTGAAATCGGTGCGAATGGCGTTGCCAACTGTAGCGTTGCTATTTTCGATTTGTTGATTGAGATCAAGCAGCAGGGTATCGAGACTTCTTCTATCTCCTAACAGGCCATAGATACCCACTCGTTGATCGAGTGCCTGACCCAGTTGAGCCTCTAGTTGAGCCACTTCTTGTAAGCTGGCTTGCTGTTGTAGTACCTGCGCTTCCTTGGTAGCAACTTGCTCCTCAAGCGTGTTTTTTTCTTCTTGGACAGGTTTGACTAAATAGTTATAGAGCAGAAAAGCTCCGACTAGCCCAACCAGCGCCAAGAGAATTGCTTGTACCCGAGGAGTAAATTGAATCCCAAACGCGCTGGGGTAAGTAGGGCCTTCGAGAGCCTGGTTATCGTTGGGAATGAAATCTCCAGTGGCGGTCATTGTTCTAATACTCCTGTCTCTCGCAGGGCACGCAAACGGGCTACTAGTCCAACAGTTCCTTGTCGCTCTAGTTCTTCAACCAGTTGGGATGCGGGAGCATCCGTGAGATTGGCTTGGACGGTGTAATCAACTAGGTATTCGGGTTCTCCCGCAGGTGTGCCAGGACAGGTGCCTTCTACCTGAGGGTCTAAGAGTTCAGTCTGCTTCTCGGAACGGGCGATTCTGACGCTGTCAGCTTCGAGTAACGGGGATTGCTTCAGTACCAGGGCAAAATCATTGATGTCGTTGAAAGAGCAGGCAATTCCTTGAATTTCGACTCCACCCACGGTCGCGGGTTGACCTTCTGCTGGAGCTGCAGCAGCTTGATTTGCAGGAGTGGCCCCGGCAGTTTGATTCAAATTGGTTATCTGAATCCGATTTGGGGTGCGGTTGCGAATATCCTGTAAAAGTGCTGACCAAGGCAGAATTTTGTCAAATACCCCAACAAAAGCCTTATTTTCTGCTCTAACTGCATCAATTTGACTTCTGATGGTGTTTGCCTCCTGAAGCTTAGCCTGAAGTTCCGCCAATTCTTGATCTAGCTCTGCATTGCGGGCCTGCAGTGTGTTGACTTGATTACGCAGCACTAGCCAATACCCTGCTACTAAACCAAGGGCAGCCACAACGCCCAGCAAGCCAAATAGCAAAGGGCGCTGGTCGCCTGGAGCAGCCCCGCTTCTTGCCCGAACAGGCCTAGTAGCAGCAAGTTGTTCCTTGCGGTCATTCAAAAAGTTGATATCTAGACCATACATACCCTACACCTCCCTTAAGCCAAGGCCAATGACCGTCGCTAATCCCGGACGCTGGGCTTCGGGAATGTCTTCGTCTACATCAAGCGACAGCGCTGAAATGGGGTCGATTTGGCTGGCTGGCAGACTAAGCCGTTGGGCAAAAAACTCGTCGAGTTGACCGATTGCACCCCCAGGCCCAGCCAGCAGTAACTGCGCAACCTCCATGTCTTCTCCCTGGTTAAGGTAAAAGTCGATAGAGCGGCGGAGTTCGTCAGCCAGTTCACCTAAAACTCTTAGCATGGCGGCAGTTCCGGGATTGGTTCCACCCATTTGAGGGGAGCCAACGGTGTCCATGGGGGAAGCGGGAACGGTCATGCCTTGAAGCAGCTCAGTGTTGCGTGAGGCTGGCAGATTCATGGCCCGACTTAAGGCACTCTGAATTTGGTAGGTTCCAATCGGCACTGTGCGAGAGAAGTGAGGAACCCCATCCACCACGATAGAAATTTCTGTGCTTTCAAATTCGACATCTACAATGGCAGCGGCTTCTTGAGGCGTGAACTGGCGCAATTGCTCGCGAATGGTTCGGATCAGGGCGAAGCTGCTAGTCTCTAACACATTAAGTCCCAGACCTGCCTGCCGGAAGGTTTCTAGATAGCTGTCGGTGATGTCTTTACGAACCGCGACTAGGAGAACCTGTACTTTTTCGATGCCGTCTTCATCGACAAAGAAGCCTAACTTCTGATAATCGACGTCGGCCTCGTCTCGCGGAAAGGGGAGGTACAAGCTAGCCTCCTGGTTCAAAACCATCTCCCGCAATTCTTGATCATCGAGTTCCGCAGGAACCGGGATAACTCGGGTAATGGCTCGTCCTGGAATGGCTGTAGTTGCTTGTTTGACCTTGAGTTTACTTTCGGCCAGCGCCGTTTGAATAGCCTCTGCAACTGCGGGGGCGTCGATAATTTGGCCCTCCTCATAGGCTCCTTCCGGCAATTCGACGGAAGTGCGTGTTTCCAATTTGAGCTTGCTACCCTGCTTGCGTATTCGGGCAATATTCACCTTTTCGGGGGTGATCTCAACGCCGATTCCACTGGGTTTGGGGGTAAAGAGAGATTTTAGGCTATTCACGGTTGTATACGCACATTCAAATTAGAAACTAGGCGAATAAAAGGACGCTGGCGCAAGAAAATAGGGTGAGTTTAGCACAAGGGGGAATGTGCTAACGCATGGTACACAATTTATGTGAGATTTGCCATACGTTCAGGCGGGATACAAAGCTTAAAAAACTAACTCAAACTAAACGGGGAGTCCTTAGAGCTGCGGGCGATCGCATCTCCCCTAATTAACCAACTCCTATCTAGGTAAGTTCGCCTGCCAGGCCCACGTGAACGCTAGTCTTTCCCCTGATGGTCAACAGCTTTTTCCGAATCGTGAACAACCTTTCGTGAAAACACTTAATTGTCCCAATTCAAACCTTTCCTCTCAGCCTTGAGTGAGAGGATGCTGTCATGTGTTTGGCGAGGACTTCTGCTCTGACTTCTCAAAGCTGCCGCCAAAGAAATTAATGTATTCACCAGCGATGTTACACACAATTGAGAAAATTGATCACAGAGATTTCAAAAAAAAGTCAATTTTTTTCTAGGGAAGGGCTAACGCTGTGAATAAATTAGGAAGCGACTGGGGTGCCCCCCTCTCTTCAGACGCCAAACGCATGTTGTTGCTGGGGTCGGGAGAACTGGGCAAAGAAGTGGTCTTAGAAGCCATGCGACTGGGTCTAGAGGTGATTGCGGTTGATAGCTACGCCAATGCTCCCGCAATGCAGGTGGCGCACCGTGCTCACGTCATCAATATGTTGGATGGAACCCAGTTGCGCCAGGTGATTGAGCAGGAGAAGCCGGATTGGGTGGTGCCTGAGGTTGAAGCGATCGCAACTGACACTTTGCTGCTTCTGGAAGAGGAAGGCTGGACAGTGGTGCCAACGGCTCGGGCGACTCGCCTAACCATGAATCGTGAGGGGATTCGACGATTGGCAGCTGAGGAGTTGGGACTACAGACCTCGCCTTATTACTTCGCTGGAACTGAGACAGAATATCAAGAAGCGGTACAGAAGCTTGGTTTGCCCTGTGTGGTCAAGCCGATTATGAGCTCATCTGGTAAGGGGCAAAGCCTGGTCCGACAAGACTCTGAGGTAATGCCCGCTTGGGAATATGCTCGCACCGCTGGCCGGGGCAAGAGTGATCGAGTGATTGTCGAGGGCTTTGTTCACTTCGATGTCGAAATCACTCTGCTGACCGTGCGGGCGCAAGATGGCACCTTCTTTTGCCCACCGATTGGTCACCGCCAGGAGGAGGGTGACTACCGCGAGTCATGGCAGCCCTGCCCCCTGAATCCGGATACGCTACGAGAATGTCAGCGGGTTGCGCAAGTCATCACGGATGCTTTGGGAGGGTGGGGCATCTTTGGGGTGGAGCTGTTTATTGCAGGTGATCCGAGCCAAGCCCAGACGGTCTACTTCAGTGAGGTCAGCCCCCGCCCCCACGACACAGGCATGGTGACCCTAATTAGCCAGAACATGTCTGAGTTTGAGCTGCATGTACGTGCGATCGCAGGTCTGCCTATAGGTGAAATCACTCTAATTCAACCGGGCGCATCGGCAGTGATTCTGGCCCCCGGAAGCAGTGACAACCCTCGCTTGAGTGGCGTGGCCGAAGCGCTCTCTATTCCAACCAGCAAACTACGGTTATTTGGCAAACCCCGCAGCCACAAAAATCGGCGAATGGGCGTAGCGCTAGCTTTAGGAGATACGCCTGAGCAGGCCCGCGAACGTGCGATTGCCTGTGCCGAGAAAGTTCAGGTTGTGCTTTAGGTTTGACGTTTTCCTCTATTCTGTAACTGCACTTCTCTGTAACTGCACTTTGGGTTTTCTAACCTAAGCCCTCTAGGCAGGATAAATCCCCTTTCTTTTCGCTCCTCACTCCTCACTAATCCATGACACGCCGCTTTTGGAAACGCTTTAGTCTATTTGCGCTGCTGGGTCTGCTCCTCAGTTGGCTAGTGAGTTGCGGTGGTTCCTCTCCCTCCGCATCCTCCTCGAATGGGGCTGCCTCTAATGGCACCCAAGAAGTTGAGTTCTGGACCATGCAACTCCAGCCTGAGTTTACCGATTACTTCAATACCCTAATTAGCCAGTTTGAAACCCAAAACTCAGGCATTAAGGTGCGCTGGGTGGATGTACCTTGGGCTGACATGCAGAGCAAGATTCTAACGGCTGTATCTGCCAGAACTGCGCCTGATGTGGTCAACCTAAACCCCGATTTTGCCTCCCAACTGGCTAGTAAAAATGCCTGGTTGCCGCTGGATGACAAGCTGCCCACAGATGCCAAAGCGACCTATCTGCCTAAAATTTGGCAAGCCAATATGCTGGATAACCAGAGTTTTGGTCTTCCCTGGTATCTGACAACCAACATTACGCTCTATAACCAGGATTTACTTAAGCAGGCTGGCGTTGCAGCCCCCCCTAAAACCTACGCTGAGTTGGCTCAAGTTGCTCAGCAAGTTAAGGAGAAAACGGGTAAATACGCCTTTTTCACAACTTTTGTTCCAGAAGATTCTGCCGATGTGCTCCAGTCTTTAGTTCAGATGGGGGTAACACTGGTTGATGACCAGGGTAAAGCTGCCTTTAACACTCCAGCCGGAAAGTCGGCGTTTCAATATTGGACAGACCTGTACCAAAAAGATCTGTTGCCCCGTGAAGTGCTGACCCAGGGGCATCGTCGTGGAATTGAGCTGTATCAGTCGGGGGAAACGGCTTTGCTCTCTACAGGGGCGGAGTTTTTGGGCACGATTGAAACCAATGCGCCAGACATTGCCAAGGTGACGGGCAGCTCATCCCAGATTACAGGGGATACTGGCAAGCAAAACGTGGCAGTAATGAACTTGGTTATTCCTCGCTCAACTGATGTCCCAGATGCCGCATTGAAGTTTGCTTTGTACGTAACCAATGACGCTAACCAACTAACCTTTGCAAAAGCAGCCAATGTGCTGCCTTCCACAGCAAAGGCAATTAAGGATAGCTATTTTACCCAGCCACCCACCGATGCAACGCCAATCACGTTGGCCCGCTCTGTCAGCGCTAGCCAAATGGAGAATGCTGAAGTTTTAATTCCAGCTATGGAAGATGTGAAGGCGTTGCAGAAGATCGTGTACGACAACCTACAAGCAGCCATGCTAGGTCAGAAGACAGTTGATCAGGCGGTTCAAGAGGCTGCTGCCGAGTGGGATGCCCGCTAGGAGATAGCGGCAACCTTGGCGTTCACGGTACGTGCGTCGCGAAAAAATGCCCAATAAGATAGAGCGAACCGCACAGTACGGTAAGGGTATCTTGGTCGGGGGCTTGGGGGGCTTGACTTGGCCAAAGTGCTCTCAGGCCCTCTTCTAAGCTCTCATGGGTTTGGCAGTGTGACAGGTTGGGGCAGACTGCTTGTGCGATCGCACTTAACTCTCTCGGATCTGCTGATGAATGCCCTGGGACGGGCACCAAATGAAGTCGATCTCCTGGACGCAGAAGCTCTTGAAAAACGTCGGTATGATCTTTGGTCGAGAGCATTCCCATGAGCCAAGTTACAGAAGAGTCGGCGTTGGGGCTTCCTGGTTCCTGCTCAGGGAGAGCTTTCAAGGCAAGGGTAGACTGTGAAGCTTGAGCAAGGTCTGCCGTCTCCTGAGCATCTGGGAGAACGGCAAGGGTTCTTTCTGCCCGCTCGCTTAAAACCCGATCGACGTAGGCGCGCAACATTTTGGCTGCGGCTGGGTTGTGGGCCCCATCAATCAAAAGGGGATGGGCCATCCCTGCTGCATCGTGCCAAGTTGTCCACTGTAATCGTCCGGGCCAATAAGCATTAGCCATACCACTGACGATGGCTTCCTCGGCAATTTGCCAGCCCTGCTCACGGAGTTGGAGAAGCGTTGCGATCGCAATTGCCGAATTCATGAGCTGGTGTTGCCCCGGAAACGGCAAGGGATACTGAATGCCTTCCCAGTCCACCCAGCCGTTGCTCAGTTCTCTGGCGGGCTTTGGCCACACTGCTGAACAATCCAACTCCTCAAGTCTGGCTCGCACGACTGCTTCAGCCTCCGCTGGCAGTTCACCCACCACCGCCGGACAGCCAAACTTTAAAATGCCTGCTTTCTCACGAGCAATGTCGGCTAGAGTTGGCCCCAACTGCTGCCAGTGCTCCCGGCTCAGTGAAGTAATGACTGTAACTAGGGGATGGTTGCAAATATTGGTGGCATCTAGCCGTCCACCCAACCCCACCTCAACAACGGCGATATCCACTGACTGCTGAGCGAAGTAGAGCCAGGCAGCAGCCGTGATGATTTCAAATTGAGTGGGAGAGGGTTGGTCGGCATCGACAGCAGCATCGACCTGCTTTAGTACCCGCAGTAGATGGTCAAGCGAAATGGGCTGCTCACTAATGCAAATTCGCTCATTCCATCGGACTAGATGAGGCGAGGTGTAGCGTCCTACTCGATACCCCGCCTGTGTGAGAACCGATGAGAGGCAAGCACACACCGAACCCTTACCGTTTGTTCCGGCCACATGGACGATGGGCACATGCTGATGGGGATTGCCCAACGCTGCCAAAAGGACCTCAATGCGGTCTAGTCCAAGATCCACCCCAAACCGTTTATATCGCGTTAGCAGAGCATCAATAGCGTCTTCAGTAGGGGTTTCAGGGGTCATGCAGAGGTGCAACAGGTTGAATTAAGGTCTACTTCCTTCTATTCATCGTGACATACTCCCATTGATATGGCTTAACTAGACAATGCTCGCATCGGCACACTGGGTTGAGCGGTCCCCCGAAAAACGCTGCGAGGCAGAACACGTAGAATTTCTTCAACCGTAGTGATGCCAGCCATCACTTTTTCGAGGGCGACTGTTTCAAAGGAAATGAACCCGGTACTGCGAAGGTACCGCCGCAGTTGAGCGGTCGACCCATCATGGATAATTTCGCGAACGGTGTCGTCTACTTCAAGCATCTCAATGATCGCTTCACGTCCCAGATAGCCTGAGTTAAAGCATCGCTGACAGCCCTGGCCTCGTCGCCATTGGGCTGAAGCAATCTGGCTTGAGGAGAGGCCTAGTAACTTGAGATCTCGCTCCCTAGGTTGGTAAGGCTCAGAACAGTGGGGGCAAACCCGCCGTACCAGACGCTGAGCAACGACGCCCAGCAAGGCATCGCTGACTAAGCCGGGGTCAGGGCCGATGTCTTTGATCCGGGGAATGGCTCCAATCGCGTCATTGGTGTGGAGCGTGGTGAAGACCAAGTGCCCTGTAAGTGCTGCTCGAACTGCGGTTTCCGCCGTTTCGTGGTCGCGAATTTCCCCTACCATGACCACGTCCGGGTCTTGCCGCAGGATAGCCCGCAGACCCGCCGCAAACGTCATCCCAGCCAGTTCGTTTACCTGGGATTGAGTAATGCGGGGCAGCACGTATTCCACTGGGTCTTCTACGGTGACAACGTTTACTGTTTCAGTTGCGATCGCTTGAAGGCTAGTGTAGAGCGTACTGGTTTTACCCGATCCGGTCGGACCTGTCAGAATGATCATGCCTTGGGGCTGCTCTAGCCAAGACTGATAAACCGGAAGAGCGTGCTGTGAGAAACCCAGATCCTCAATCGTAGTAAATGGGTTTTCTCGCGGAAGCAATCGAATGACTGCCTTTTCGCCGCAGACGCAGGGCAGAGTGCTGACCCGCATATCCATGTCAAATTGGGTATCACTGCCAGTAGCGTACTGTTCCCCAATCCGGCCATCCTGGGGACGGCGGCTGTCGGCAATGTCCATACTGGACATGACCTTGAGCGCAACGATAACCTTACGGCTGATGTCGGCTGGCAGTGTGGTGATGTTGCGAAGGACGCCATCAATGCGGTAGCGCACACGCAGACCCTCATCAGTAGGTTCGAGGTGGATGTCGCTGGCTCGGTTGCGAAGGGCACTGGCAATGATGGTTTTAATCCGCTCGATTTGGCCCTCGGCTTTAGCCAAGTGAAGCTCGGTGGTTTCAGCAACGTCCTCCTGAATTTCTTCCCCGGTGAGGGGGTTGATCATGGGGCCTGCATTGATCTGATTAACAATGGCGTTGCGTGTGTAATACCAGAGGCGATAGCTTTTAGCACTGATCGAGATGACTTTGATATCTGTTAGGGTGCGATCGCGCAGCTGGTGAATCACCTCTGGCGTTAGTGCAACTGGGCTACCAACGTAATAGCAGTTTTGCCAAAGCAAAAGTGGCACGACAGGAGGGGCATCCTGCAAAGGAACACTCTGGAAAAAGCGGAAACTCACTTCTGAATCTAGGGCCTTGAGATTGAGGTCGCCCGCATCATTCATGAGCAATTTGAGAGCCTGTTCGCAGGTGATTTCTTTTTGGCGAAGTCGCGACCAAACTGTTTTGGAGGATTGAGGAGACTGCATTTTAGGGGATTAAATGACGTGTTCAGTGAACCTTTTAAGACGGGCAGACACAGTTAAGCGATCGTACCAAAGGGGCTCTTTGAAGGAGAACGGCACAGCTGTTGGAGAATGTGCTTTCTAATAGCCTTAGTATGCCCAATGGATGGAAGGTAATGCCCCAAATCTAAGACGGGACTTGCGCCCAAAGCGGCCAGATCATTTTCTAGTTGTCAAAGGTTGGATTGGAGGAAGCTTTTCCATCAATTGGGACTAAAAAAGGAACAAAAACTTGAGAACAAAGTTGGGGAACTGGCTAGATAGCCTAGGCCCTCAATTATCTGTTGAAAGTGTGTTTGGGGTAGGTTATCCGGAACACATCATCCGAGCGCTAATGACGAGCGCTAGAAAACAAAAAAGAGGCGACTAAAACAGCGCCTCCAATCCTAACTATTAATAAATGATATGGGTTTACACTGCCTCTGTGTTTTTCTCGCCAGTGCGGATCCGAATGATTTCGTCTACTGGGGAAATAAAGATTTTGCCATCCCCAATCTCTCCGGTACGGGCAGCAGAAATAATCTTGTCAACCACCATGTCTACCTGAGTATCGTCCACGACGATCTCAATCTTGAGTTTTTGCAAAAACTCAACAGTGTACTCAGAGCCTCGGTAGCGCTCTGTCTGCCCCTTTTGACGGCCAAAACCCCGCACCTCAGACACGGTCATTCCCACGATGCCAGCATTGACGAGGGCAATTTTGACCTCATCCAACTTAAATGGACGGATGATTGCTTCGATCTTTTTCATACTTGACCTGAAATTCCTCTATCGTCACCGATGATAAGCTCAGCAGCCCTATGTGTATCGGGGGCAACCCCTTCAATACTGTATTGATTGATACTATTTGACCCTAGACGGCTGACCTGACCCCAAAATAACGTGTTCAGCTCTACCTATTGCCGCCTAGTAGCGGTTTCATAATCAAAAATCCGGCTCCAAAGGCGCTGACCACAATGAGGAGAATTGTGGTGGCAAGCCAGAGACCGCTCATATCTTGAGTCCGGCTCACGTCTGTGCTCTGTCTTAGACGCTCTGGCCGCTGTTCAGTAAACAGGGCGGCTTGCTGCCCTCCCTTAGGACGTTTTGGATGGGAGGCAGGGGGCAGGGGCTTAACCACTCGGTTGACCTGAGTGGCTAGGTGAGAACCCCCCTCGCTAACGCGCTCTGGAAAGCTATCTGGCTCCTCCTCGAAGTGAGCACCAGAGGGTTCAGACAGCATGGCTGCGGAAGCAGGTTGAGTGGACTCAATAGCTAGGCGGAGGCGATCGCTGGCCTGAGCAAAGCGCAAGATTTCTTGGCGTAGCACCTGGTTTTGCTGTAGGAGCTGTTGATTTTGGCCATTAAGAGAATCAACCATCGCCTTGGTCGCTTGAAGTTCTGCGGCCAACTCACGGTAAACAGAAATCGGCACGGAAGGCGCATAGCTACTGGCAGTTGGAACATCCCGTTCTAGGGTTGAATGTTGTGGGGATGGATCCGGGTGCAGAGGCAAATTCATAAGAAGGCAAGCGGGTTGTTAGAAGGAACTGAACGAGTAAAACAAACTTCTGCCCAAGGGTAGTTCAAATTAGAGCAATCGAACAGGCTTTAGTCAAGAAAATTGCTCAGGATTGGTTTAACTCTTAACCTGGCTTGTCGCTTAACTTCTAATCGCTTGCATCAATTGCTTTCAAAAGTGCAGTTGAATCTGTCACAAATCCAAAGCACTGGTTAACGTTATACACCGTTGCTTGGAAGCAGTATTCCGGGGACGTAGTAGCGGTGCAATCCCGTAGCAGAATGCAATCATATCCCAAGAAATTGGCATCTTGGAGTGTTGCCATTACGCATTGGTCGGTATTGACGCCAGTAAACAGCAGAGTCGTTCTGCCTAAGTTTCGAAGAATACTGTCCAAAGGCGTGTCCCAAAAGCCGCTCATTCGATACTTATCAACATGAACATCCTGAGGGTGTTGCTCTAGCTCATCAATGACGGCTGCTGCCCAACTTCCTTTTGTTAGAACAGGTGATCCATTTTTCGGTAGAGGATCGGTGAGTCCTACTCCATTGCCGCTGGGATTGTAGACGTGGCGTAACCCGGCACTGATATTTAGCAGATCGGGGCGGTTGCCCCAGTTAAGCCAAAGAATGGGAACCCCTGCTTGCCGGAGAGATGGCAGCATCATTGTCAGGGGGGAAATGGGGGTGCGGGCTGGACTGACATCAACACCGATATGGGCCAGCCAGCCATTGGGATGGCAGAAATCATTTTGCATGTCGATCACTAGACAGGCCGTCTTATTCAAGTCAAGATGGAGCTTCTTGGTGTCCGTCGGCACATGAATAATGTGCTGGGGTAGGGGAGCCCGACTAATATCTGCTTCTTCGGCGTTGACTAACCAGGCATTGGGAGGGATGCCCAGGGTTCTGTAGAGGGCTTTCATAGAAGGATCACTCATGGGGTATCGAGACTCAGCTTAAGGCTTATGTACGATGAAACATTGCTGCAAGAGTGTTCGTCATCAACAGTTGTCCCCCCAGACGCCACTGACAAAGCCACTAACAAAAAAGAGGTGCTCATTGGCACCTCTTTGGAAAAGTGGATTGATTAGAGGTCAGGAGAGTGCGATCGCACCTAATGCCATGACTG
>DATNQF010000112.1:0-64188 GCA_036702855.1 Trichocoleus sp.
CAGGCCGACTAGATAGACATTGCTGCTGAGCAAAATGCCAAAGCCAGCCAGCAGTGCATAGGGAGGAAACACATTGGCTAGCCAGACTCCCAATTGGGCTGTGACTAGTGCCGGAAATCCCAGCAAGAGAACTTTTCTCAAATCGAGAAAACCCATCCGCCAGTTTTGGATGCTCCCGGTGACTGAAGTTACTAAGATGGCTAGGCTGCTGGTCGCAACGGCTTCAATGGGTGTAAAGCCCAAGCGCACCATGATCGGCACCAAAATCGTGCCGCCCCCAATTCCTAGAAATCCCGCCAGGACTCCTGAAAGAAGCCCGGCGGCGGCCAAAAGCCCGATATTGTCAACCATGCATTAGCTCGATGCGAGAATCCACTGCACTAGGGTTCGGACGCCGTAGCCAGTGGCACCAGGACTGTGGTAAGCGCCTTCCTTCTCGATCCACACTGGACCTGCTACATCCAAGTGAGCCCAGGGAGTCTCTTTCACAAACTGTTTGAGGAACAGGGATGCCGTAATAGATCCGCCAGGACGAGGACCTGTATTTTTCATGTCGGCCACAGTCGACTTCATGCCCTCGAAGTATTTCTCCTCCATGGGCATTCGCCAGAGCTTTTCCCCAGTAGCTTCGGCAGCTTTCATGATTTCTGTGGCTAATTCATCGTGAGGGGTAAACAGGCCCGCGATGTCGTCGCCTAAGGCAATAATGCAGGCTCCGGTGAGGGTGGCTAGATCAACGATCGCATCAACGCCCAGTTTCTCTGCAAACACCAAGGCATCGGCCAGGGTCAACCGTCCTTCAGCATCGGTGTTGTTGACCTCAATGGTTTTGCCGTTAGACGCCGTGAGAATATCGCCAGGGCGTACAGCCCGACCACTGATCATGTTTTCGGTGGCAGCGCTGATGAAGTGAACTTCTACATCGGGCTTCAGCAGGCCGATTGCCTTGGCTGCACCTAATGTAGCGCCTGCCCCACCCATATCGACCTTCATCATTTCAATGCCGCTGCCAGTGGGCTTAATATTGAGGCCGCCAGAGTCGAAGGTCAGCCCTTTACCTACCACTGCTAGCTTGCGTCTAGGGGTGCCAGTGGGTTTATAGGTTAAGTGGATAAACTTAGGGGGTAGGTCAGAGGCCCGAGCTACGCCTAGAAAAGCTCCCATTCCGAGCTTTTCACAGTCTTCCTGTTCCAGGATCTCGACCTCCAAGCTGTGGGCACTAGCAATGTCGATTGCCGCTTGAGCTAAGGCTTCTGGCGTGACCACGTTAGCCGGGGCTGCTACCAGTTCCCGCGCCAAAATAACGCCTTCACAGATAGAGGTTGCCTTTTGAATTGCGGCCTCGTTACCCGGCAGATCCAACAGGTGAACTTGCTCTACCTTGGTCCCTTTTTCATCTTTCTCTGACTTGAATCGAATGTCTTCATGCAAAGCTAGGGTTGCCCCTTCAGTCGCCACTTGCGCCGTCAAGGCTGGGTCATTATTCCAAACGGGCAGACTGAGACCTAGGGAAGCACATTTTTCCCGCTTCGCTAATTTGGCCGCACTTGCTGCCGCCCGCCGTAACGTTTCGGGCTTCAGGCTCTCGACCGATCCCAAACCAACAATTCCTAACTTACGCACCGGGCTATCCTTGCCGACGCGAATCGTGGCGGCACTGCCTTCCTTGCCTGTAAACTCTGCATCTTCGATGATGTCTTGTAGCAGGCCCGACAACCGATCGTTTAACTCGGCCATCATGCCGGATAGTGGCAGGGACTCTTCACAAATACCGACGACGAGACAATCGCCAGACCAGGTCAGACAGGTTTTGTCCGATGCTTGAAACTCCATTCCCGGATTAACTCTGAGCAACGCTTATATTTTGAACCATTGTGATCACAGGTTAACGGGTTGTGTAATTTTAGGGCGTGAAAACCTGTCTCAAAACAAACTTTTTCTGCTACAAAGCTTTACAGCGCTGTGGGTCATACCCAGTTCACTTCGAGATTCCAGAGCTTCTTCTTAGGCAAACTCCAGCTATGGGCTTGGGCAAGGAATACTATGCTGAATCAAATTAAAGAACAGCTCTCCTTAGAGCGGTTTAAGAAGAGGTTGCCTTTGATTGCGATCGCAGGGGTCAGTGCGCTCTCCTTAGGGATGGTCGTTGCCCTGTTTCGGCAACAGATTCCCGATCCAGCCACCCAAATGCCGAATCAAGCATCCTCAGCTTCTCCATCTGAGCGGCCTGATCCGGTGCCCCAATTGGCTTTACTGTCGCCTCAGCAGCGAGCACTTCAGCTAGCTCAATTAGCAAATGACCCACCTTCCTCAATCAGCAGTCGAGCGCGCTATCTGTTAGCCGTTGACCAAATCAATCAAGACCGAGGTGGTGCTGCCATCCCCTTACTTCAAGGGCTGGATAAAGACTACTCAGTGATGGCTCCCTATGTGCTGCTGCGTCTAGGACAAGCCCAAAAAGCATCCGGGCAAGCTGATCAGGCAGCTGCCACCTGGCAGCAAGTAATTGATCGTTACGGCACCGATCCAGCGGCGGCTGATGCCCTCTACAAGCTCAGTGAAACAAACCCTGCCTATCAAGATCAGCTCCTGCAAAAGTTTCCCGGTCACCCTCGCAGCCTTGATATCGCCTTTCAAAGGTTGGCCGAAAACCCACATCGAGCCGATACACTGCCCCTGCTCAAAATCATTGCCCAATACGGCCACTACCGCCCCGATGCAGAAGCGTCTCTCAACCGACTGGTAGATGAATTTGCCAGTCAACTTCAGCCCGCTGACTGGCAGGCGATCGGCTTTGCTTACTGGGAACTGGGCCGCTATGCCAAAGCTGGACGCGCCTACGCCAAAGCTCCCGCTTCTGCTCGTAACCTTTACCGGGCAGGCCGAGGGCATCAACTTGATGGTAAAGGTACAGCCGCCACCAACTACTACACTCAGCTCGACCAACAGTTTCCCGAAGCGCCTGAAACGGGTATAGGGCTGTTAAGGCTGTCAGATATTGTTTCCCTAGAAAAAGCAACGGGCGTTCTCGATCAGGTGATCGCCCGGTTCCCAGACCATGCAGGGGAAGCGCTGTACAAAAAGGCAAAAGTTCTAGATGAACTCAATAGTTCTGCCTCTGCCCAAGCAGCCCGTCAATCTCTGTTGACCCAGTATGGTGACTCGGAGTCCGCTGCTGAGCTGCGCATGCAGTACGCCCGGAACGCGGCTGCTACCGGGGATCTGCAGACTGCCCTGCGTTGGGCGCACGAGACGCTCAAGGCTAGTCCGGAAACCGAACTTGCTCCTACAGCGGGATTTTGGGCGGGTAGGTGGGCCAGACAAATTGGGAAAGCCGATGTAGCCCAGTCCATTTTTGAGCACGTTATCGGCCATCATCCAGAGTCCTACTATGCCTGGCGATCAGCCGTGGCGCTGGGTTGGAATGTGGGCGATTTCAAAACGGTTCGCTCTAAAATGCCGCAGGTGCAGTTACCCCCTGAGCGATCGCCCCTACCTGCGGGTTCGGAAACCTTAAAAGAACTCTACTTGCTGGGACATAACCAAACGGCATGGGAACGTTGGCAGGTGGAATTTAAAAACCATCAAGATGCCACGGTTGCCGAGCAATTTACGGATGGGCTAATGCGGCTTGGGGTGGGAGACAACCTGGACGGTATCTACATGGTGTCTAGTCTTTCTCAACGTGACCAGCCCAAAGATCGGGCTGAGTACAAAACCCTTAAGAGTAATCCTGACTACTGGCAAGCCCTTTACCCCTTTCCCTTTGCAGACCTGATTGAGACTTGGTCACAGCAGCGTCAACTCAACCCCCTGCTAGTTACAGCTCTAATCCGCCAAGAATCACGTTTTGAACCCAATATTCGCTCAGTGGTCGGTGCGGCTGGGCTGATGCAGGTGATGCCCTCAACGGCTGAGTGGATTCAGACCCAAGCCGGAATTCCTGCTTACAATCTCGACAGCCCTAACGACAACATCAATCTGGGCACTTGGTACCTAGACTATACTCACCGCGAATACGACAACCACTCCCTATTTGCGGTTGCCAGTTATAACGCAGGGCCGGGAGCGGTAGCCGAATGGATCAGTGAGGGAGGCTTTGCGGATGCCGATGAGTTTGTCGAGAAAATTCCCTACCCTGAGACTCAGGGTTATGTACGCTCTGTGTTTGGAGGCTACTGGAATTACTTGCGACTCTACAACCCTGAAATTGCTAAGCAGGTTGCCGAATATCAATCACGTAATGCACTTCTACCGACCGTTTCCCATTAAAATAAGCACGGTCAGGGATTGCGATCCCCTGTGAAACATTCAGTGAGGTAGCGTGGCCAACTTAGCATCGACTCAACTTGAGCAGCTTCGAGAGATTGGCGCTTACCTGCGTCAAGTTCGTGAGCACCAGGGTCGGGCATTAGACGATATCGCCAACCAAATCTTCATTCGGCCAGCCTTGTTGCGGGGAATTGAAGAAGGGCAAGATCAGCATCTACCAGAACCTGTTTTTGTTCAAGGCTTTATCCGTCGCTATGCTGAGGCTCTTGGTCTAGATGGAAATGAGATCGCCCAGGCGTTTACCGTTACTCCCGTTAGCGTCCTGCCCCAGTTTCAATCGAACGGTTCTTCTCAGGCCAACGGAAATGGCTCCGGGGAATTAGAATCTCGACCTCCCGTACAGGCTTCTGTTGAAGCGTCAGCTTCAGCCTCACCGTCTCGCCGCCGGGATCAACCTGCCGAAAAAAGCTTACCTTTGGGGATCATCGGTGCATTGCTAGCCTTGGTTGCAGGCATTGGTCTATTGGCATGGGCTTTAAGTAATCGGGGCTCTCAACCCTCAGTGGCTCAGTCTACTGCACCTGATCCCAAGCCTCCTGCTGCGGTTACGCCAACCCCTGCCCCAGTTCCAACCCCACAACCGACTCCTACCGTTGCGGCCTCGCCGAAACCTGTCTTGGATGCGCCTGTTGTAGCTGATTTGAAGCTGGATAGCGCTTCCTGGATGAGCATTGTGGCGGATGGGAAGAAAGTTTATGAGGGCACTTTAGAGAGTGGCACTCAGGAAACTTACAAAGCCCAAAATAGTCTCAGAATTACCTCTGGCAATGCCGGGGGTGTGAGATTGTCTTTCAACGGTAGCCAACCTGTGAAAATGGGTGAATCAGGTCTTGTAAAGACCCTGACCCTGACTCCAACGACGGATCCGGCGACCTTAGCCACCCCTTGATCTTTCTGGGATCTGACGCGGCTGTCCTCTGGTGTTTACAATTAGGGGACATTCTGGGTTTCTCCGACCTTTATAGATGCCTATGACGCCTCCTTCTGACCTAGAAACGCTGGATAACCAGACCCTGACTTCGCCACACGAGGCCGAACCTGATCCGAGTACTTATTTGGATGAGGTGCCTGCGGATGTCGAGATGTCTCTGTTTGATCATCTAGAGGAGTTGCGCCGTCGCATCTTTTACAGCCTAATAGCCGTTTTTACTTGCATTGTTGGCTGCTTCTTTGTGGTTAACCGCATTGTGGAACTGCTAGAGGTGCCTGCCCAAGGTGCGAAGTTCCTCCAGCTTTCGCCTGGGGAGTATTTCTTTGTTTCTTTGAAGGTGGCAGGTTACACGGGTTTGCTGGTCGCTAGCCCGTTTATTTTGTATCAAGTCATTATGTTTGTTCTGCCAGGGTTAACCCGGCGAGAACGACGCATTTTGGGACCGGTGCTTTTAGGATCCAGTGTGCTCTTTTTTGCTGGGTTGGCTTTTGCTTACATTGCATTGATCCCAGCGGCTCTAAATTTCTTTATTAGTTACGGGGCGGATGTTGTAGAACAGCTCTGGTCGATTGATCGCTACTTTGAATTTGTATTGCTGCTGCTCTTTAGTACTGGGCTAGCCTTTCAAATTCCCATTGTGCAGTTGATTTTGGGTGTTCTGGGTATTGTGTCTTCGCGGCAAATGCTGATGGCTTGGCGGTATGTGTTGCTAGGCGCAGCGGTTTTGGGAGCAGTTTTGACACCCTCGACAGATCCTGTAACGCAAAGCTTGTTGGGAGGAGCGGTGCTCTTCCTTTACTTTGGTGGGATTGGCTTAGTTAAGGTCATCGGTCGGTAGCTTTCGGTTTCAAAAGTCCCAACTCTCAAAAGTCTCATCAACACAGGAAGAAGCAGATCTGCGGGAATGATCCGCTAGATGTAGTGATGCTTGGGGGAGTTGCGATCGCATGTTAAGCCTTTATCCTGACCAAGAAACAGGCTGCCATAATTAGGGTAGAACGCCCTGCATTCTTGCATGCCCCTTCTGAGACGATTCGCTACACGGGCAAGCGGTGTTCATGCAAGGCGGTCAACCCTCTATGGGAGGCCCATGTATGTTTAAGAGAATTTTGGTTGCGTTAGATAACTCTGCTCTGCGGGAAGCCGTCTTGGCAAAAGCACTTGCGATCGCAGGTGCAATGGAGGCTGACGTGATGCTGCTCCACGTGCTGTCAGCTTACGAGGAAGGCAGCCCAGGCATTCCCTTGCGCTCCTATCATTCCTACTATCCGATTCTGGATGACACCTCTTGGAGTCTCTACCAGGAGCGTTGGAATAAGTTTGAAAAATTGGGAATTGAGCAGCTTCAAAAAGACGTAGAACTGGCGACTGCTGCCGGAGTCCGAACCCAGTTCACTCAGTCGGGAGGAGAGCCTTCAACTGTCATTTGTGAAACAGCCCGAGCTTGGAATGCTGACGTGATCGTGATGGGCAGCCGTGGCCGCAGGGGGCTAAGCGAACTGCTGATGGGCAGCGTGAGCAGCTACGTTATGCATCATGCTCCTTGTTCAGTCTTGGTGGTTCGCGGTAACCCAGCTAAGAAGAATTCTGCTGAAACCCAGGCTGAAAGCTCGTTGACTCTTGCCTAATGGCGCTTAGCAGAAGAACTTGATTCCAGAGTTTTGTAACAACTCTGGAGTCGAGGTGTGCTCATTTTGGAAATTTCTACTGCATGGGGCGAGTGTCGTAAACACGCCATGCAATGAACGCCATTAAACCGCCAAAGAAAATTAAGGCACCCCAGTCGGCAGAGCTGGCGGGTAAAGGTAAGTAGGCAAGCGCAACAGGTATAGACATAGGGAGTTACTTAGAGAGGTTTAGTGCCATCCTTGCCCCTGCGCTCTAGCCGAAGCATGAGCGCAGGGATTATCGCAATTGGTTAAAGCGATTTGGGCTGGCACAGTTTCTAGATATTACTCGCTGGATTGCGCTGCCCAATATCCCGGAGGTTCGGGATCTGGGTGCATTAGCGCACAGTTAGGGTGCCTCGGTACATGTTCATGCCGCAATGGAAAGGGTACTCGCCTGGACTAGGAGCGGGTAGATCGATGGTTGTGGTGTTGTCGAGTGTGAGGTCAACCGATCGCCGAAAGTCAGGCAAGATTAAAGTCTCTAGGCAACTGCTGGGGTCTTTGCGCACAAAGTTGAGACGCACAGGCTTACCAGCCTCGACCTCAACCTGATCTGGGTCGTAGCCGCCATCAACAGTGATAGTGACTTCTTGCAGTCCTCCCGCCAAGTGTGCCCTGCGGGCTTGGGGTCGGCTGAATAAAAACCACCAAAGTTCCAGACCCATTAACCCTAGACCCCCTGCGGTCACTGCCAGTTTGATCGGCAGCGGTTGTTCAATAGGCTGAAAGCCCGAATCAGTTGCTTCAGGAGGCATCGAGTGATCCATTGCTTCAGGAGGCATCGAGTGATCCATTGCTTGACTGCCGCCTGGTAAGAGCGATAAAAGTGCTCCTGTCGCCATTGCTGCTAATGCTGTGTTCAAAAGCGGATTCTTGCTCATTGTTCGTCTCCTAATTCCTTTTAATCCCTTTCTTCCTAATGCTTTGTAGAGACTGGTTTCTTGGGTTACACCCCTTTGGGGCGAAAGTTTCTGAGCCGCAGTGCATTGGCGACCACTGAGACAGAGCTAAAGGCCATCGCAGCACCAGCGATCATGGGATTGAGTAACCAGCCCAGCACTGGGTAGAGAATGCCTGCTGCAATGGGAATGCCCGCTATGTTGTAGATAAAAGCGAAGAAAAGGTTTTGGCGAATATTGCGCATGGTGGCTCGACTGAGCTGAATGGCGGTGGCAATGCCATTAAGATCCCCGGAGATTAGGGTGATGTCTCCGGCTGCGATCGCAACATCTGTCCCTGTCCCAATAGCGATCCCCACATCAGCTTGGGCAAGGGCAGGCGCATCATTAATCCCATCACCTACCATTGCGACGACTTTACCCTCCTGTTGCAGGGCCTTGATCTGCGCTGCTTTTTGGTCGGGCCGCACTTCTGGGAAAATGCGTCTAATTCCCACTTCCTGGGCAATGGCCTCTGCGGTTTGTCGGTTGTCACCTGTGAGCATCACCACTTCCAGGCCCATGCGTTGCAACCGTCGCACTGCTTCGGCTGAGGAGGGCTTGAGCGCGTCGGCAATGCCCAATAATCCCTCTACTTCATCGTCCACAGCAATCCAGGCAGTTGTTTTTGCGCCTCTTTCCCATGCCTCGGATCGCTCCCTCAAACGAGAGACATCAATGCCTAACTCTTCCAGCCAACGACGAGTGCCGATCCGCACCAGGCGATCAGAGACATAGCCCTGTACACCTTTTCCTGCCTGGGCTTCAAATTGCTCCACCGGAGTAGTTGCCAACGCTTCGGCCCCAATTCCTTGAGATTGAGCGTACTGCACCACGGCTTCTGCTAAGGGATGTTCGGACTGATGTTCTAGGGCAGCAGCTAGCGTTAAAAGCTTCAGCTCATTCTGGTTAGCTGTTCCTCGCACGGTGATGTAGTCTGTCACCGTCGGTTTGCCTTGAGTTAGGGTACCCGTCTTATCGAGCACCAGAGTTTGCAGCTTGTGGGCCAGCTCCAGACTGTCAGCACCTTTAATCAAAATGCCGTTCTCTGCCCCTTTGCCCGTACCCACCATAATCGAGGTTGGTGTTGCCAGCCCCAGTGCACAGGGACACGCGATAATCAGTACGCTCACGGTGGTAAACAGGGCCAGCGTGAGATTGCCCATAAGGTTAAACCAGAGGACGAAGGTGAGCAGTGCGATCGCAATTACGCCTGGCACAAACCACCCCGTTACCTGATCGGCCAGCTTTTGAATTGGCGCTTTTGATCCCTGGGCATCCCGTACTAGCCGGACAATCTGAGCCAGCATCGTATCTTTGCCAACCTTAGTTGCGCGGAAGCGAAAGCTCCCCGTTTTGTTGATGGTGGCTCCAATCACCTCATCGCCAGGAGCTTTAGTCACGGGGATTGGCTCTCCCGTGACCATTGACTCATCAATGGTGGAGCTACCTTCTATCACCGCGCCATCCACCGGAATTTTTTCTCCGGGCCGCACTTGGACGATGTCACCCACTAGAACCGCTGCGATGGGCACATCCACTGCCTGTCCCCGTCGAATCACGCGGGCCGTCTTTGCCTGAAGCCCCATCAGCTTGTGAATGGCTTCCGAAGTTTGACCCCGTGCCCGTGCCTCCATGAATCGTCCCAGCAGCAGCAGGGTAATAATCACGACTGCTGCTTCGTAATAGACTACTGGCGGCAAACCCTGGGAGATTAGTACTTGGGGAAACAGCGTGGCAAATAAGGAATACAAAAATGCCGAGCCTGTCCCTAGTGCTACCAGGGTGTTCATATCGGCGGCGTGACGCTTAAAAGCCTTCCAGGCTCCTGTAAAAAAGGACTGACCACACCAAATCATCACAGGCGTTGTTACCGCCAGTTGTAGCCAAACATTGTGCAGCCAAGCTGGGATCAAGGGAAGATGCACACCTGTCATCATCGGCAAGCCACCGATCACGAGTAGCGCACTGACCACCCCACCGAAGATAACTTTCTGAAACAACGCTTGCTGTTCCGCTTGTCGGGAGGTGCGATCGCTATCCTCCAGCCCAAGGTCATCGTCTTGCAGTGGTTTGGCATGATACCCCGCTGCTTCTACCGCCTGCTGGATTTCTTGTACGTTAGTGCTGCCGGGATCAAAGTCAACCGTTGCTTGATCAGCCGCAAAATTAACGCTACACGTTTCTACTCCGGGAACTTCCTGAATCGCCTTCTCGATTGCATTGGCGCAGGCCGCACAACTCATGCCCCGTAACTGTAACTGCCGTGTCTCCACAACGCACCTCCTGGTTTCGATGTTTCCAGGTTAAACAGTCCAGTGAGCTGGAGAGTCAAGAGGGTTGAGAGATGATGGGACGATGCGGAGACGAGAGTGGGTTAGTGGGATGATGGGTCTGCCCTCTGCCTTTTACCCTTTGACTTCTACCCTCTGCTTTCTACCCTCTGCCCTTTTCTCAATCCCGCCAAAGCGCAATCCCACCGAGCAAGCCCAGCATATTGGAGACGACTATGACGTTCTTGGGCAACTCAAAGTTGATTTGCTTGGTCTCACCGCCGCCTAAGTAGAGAGAGTCGTAGTTGAAGATGGCTTGAAGCAGTGCGATCGCTTTTTCTAAGCGCCGATTCCAGCGCTTCTTCCCGATCCCCTCTAGCGCCACACGGCCCAGTTGCTCCTCGTAGGTTTCTCCCTTGCGGAAGGGGTGATGGCCAAGCTCCAGATTTGGCACCAAAATTCCATTGACAAACAGAGCTGCCCCAACACCCGTTCCAAGCGTTAGCACTAGCTCAACACCTTGGCCGCGAACGGCTCCTAACCCTTGGACATCGGCATCGTTTGCCACTCGCACTGGCTTTCCTAATGCCTGGGCCAAGGATTGAGCCAAATTCACCCCAATCCAGCTTGGATCCAAGTTGGCAGCAGTTCCAATAACCCCCAGCCTAACGACGCCTGGGAAGCCCACCGAAACTCGGTCAAATTCTCCCTGCTGCGCCGCTTGCTTCTGGATAAGTGCAATGACAGCTTCGGCTGTCGCTGGGGAGGGCGTATTTTCCCGCAACCGCTCCGTTAGAGCTTCCCCCTGGCTATTGAGAAGAATCGTTTTGATGCCGCTGCCACCAATGTCTACTGACAGTGTTTTTAGATCAGGAGACGCCCCAATCACGCTTGCATCACGCCCTACGGCCTGTAATTCATCGGTTGGTACAGGCTGGGATGCAAGTGCATCCTCCGCTGGCTGAACTGTGTTTTCCTGTCCCATCACTATTCCTGCTTAACCGCTTAGAACACCTAGCCGAACGCCATTGCGAAGGCGTGACAGTGAGTGCAGTATAAGCAGAATCTCGACAATTCGTAGGAGTCACGAGGAATATTTAAGTTTCTGAAGCAGAAGGTGGCAGGCAGGAAGCAGAGAACAAAAAGACGACGAGCATCAGGAGCAGAGGGGGCTACATTTTCGTCATGCTGTTCCTCTCCATCACCTGGTCACGCCGTCTCTCTTCCAGACCTGCGGCGGACGAAACCGATAAATATCTCGAATTACCTGTACCCATCCGGCAGAGACGGTTTCAAGAATGCGATCGCCTTTTTCCTGGGTCGCCACTGTGGCATCACCCAGGACTCCACTGCGGGTGAGATCGCGGGTTACCCAGGCAAAGGGAAGGGCACCTTCCATGCTGAGTAGGCTGTTTTCAGGAAGGTCTTGGGGATACTCTTTAACAGCCTTTTCCATTCGCACTTGCTCGGGTAAGACCGCTAACATCAAACTCGTCTCAGCATCGCCTGCGTGAATGCCTAACTCCTTTTCAATATCGGTCAGCAACTCCCCCGCCGTATTGGGTACCCGCCAGGTAAACAGCGGAAATACGGTGAAGTCTGGGTAGGTCTGGTGCAAGTCCCGTGCTGCGATCTCAATGACTTGGGGTTGTCCGCCGTGGGAGTTCATTAATACCCACTTACGAAACCCAGCTCGATAAAGACTTTCCCCCACCTCCCGCAGCACCGCCAGCAAGGTCTGAGCCGAGAGCGTAATGGTGCCAGGAAAATGCCAGTGTTCGTTGGATTTGCCGTAGTACAACGGTGGCAGTGCATAGGCCGGGATCTCTGCTTCCAGCTGATAAAGGGCCTTTCCCAGAACAGCACCGCCAATGGCTGCATCTACCGCCAAAGGCAAGTGCGGCCCATGCTGCTCAATGGCCCCGATCGGCTGAATAATCACTACATTTTCCTTGTCGGGCATAGCCTCAACATCTTGCCAAGTTAGATAGGGGAAGTAGCGGCCTGGTGGAATAAAGCTATGCATTGACATAAGAGCTTGGGGAAATTAGCAGTTAAGCAAAATGATACTTGGACAGGAATAGAGGACGAACACCCCTGATATGTCTTGAATTGCTGATAATTTTGCCTATCTAACTTGACTGAAAAGCAGCAAACGGTAAAAATGAATACAGAAAGTAAATCGTTCATCCTTTTGCATGAAGGACGGAAGTAGGGAAAAACCCGAAGGAACGCGCCTCTAACTCACTTCATCAACTTTTGCATTCAAGAGGCGACACCATGTCTTTACGTTATCGCGGCGCTAATTACGAACCTGCTCAATCCCACCTTGAAACTACTGAAGAATTAATTGGCCGTTACCGTGGTGCTGCTGTGGCACGTCACAACCCCAAGCAGGCGTCCACTCAACAGCCGGTTGAAGGTCTCAAGTATCGCGGCGTTACGATCAAGTAACTTGCCACACCTGGATTACCAGGTATAGCTATCCCTGTAGTCACTTGTTCTAGAGTAAGCACCCCTCAATGGGGTGCTTTTTAATGCGATATCCTCAAAGGGAGACGTAGGGAAAAGCGCCATGCCTGTTGTGTGGTTTTTGCTGGGCTTGGCTGTAGGATTGGGAATCTGGTTCTGGCGTTGGACTCGGTTTAACGCCAGATTGAAGACCTTGGTGAAAAGGCAACAAATAGATTCTTTGTCCTCAGATTTGGACCTGCCAGCCCAGCTTTCACGCGCGATTGCAGAGCAAGGACGGCAGGTTGATGCGTTAGAGCGGGATCTGATCAGCATCAGATATTTGCTGCAGAGTGCGCCTATTGGGTACTTGTTGGTTAATGATGAGAATCAGCTGCTTTGGTGTAACTCGCAGGCCAGTCAACTGCTAGGGTTGTCTCAGCTTTCTGAAATCGAGCAGCGTCCCCGGTTGTTGTTAGAACTGGTTCGCTCCTACGAATTAGATAACCTAATTGAAGAAACCCGTCAGACCTGTCGCCCTTGCCAGCAGGATTGGGTTCTTTACCGCGTATCGCCTAACCCTCTAAATCCTAAGAACGAACCGGCCTATCCTCTTCGGGGCTATGGCGTCCCTCTTGATAAAGGGCAGGTGGGAGTTTTCCTGGAAAGTCGTCAGGAGGCTGTTACCTTGATTCAACAGCGCGATCGTTGGACTTCAGATGTAGCCCATGAGCTGAAAACGCCGCTGACTTCAATTCGACTTGTGGCGGAAACACTCAAGCCTCGCGTGGAAGCCTCTTTGCAAGGTTGGCTGGATCGTCTCTTAAATGAAACTATTCGCTTGAGCAATCTTGTGGAAGATCTGCTCAATTTGAGTCGCCTGGAGGGACAAAGTTTTCGGGGACTGGCGCTTAAGCCTGTTGGTTTACCCCAATTGATTGAGGCAGCTTGGCAAAGTCTTGAACCTTTGGCTCGGGTCAAGCAATTGAGCTTGACTTATGATGGTCCTGAGGAATTGCTCATTAACCTGGATGAGCCGTTTATGTATCGGGTTCTGATCAACTTGATGGACAATGCCATCAAGCATAGTCCATCTCGCTCCTCTGTCTTTGTGGGTCTGAGTCTAGAGCACGGTATATCCTCAGAGTTATCTGAACTTGGTGCGCATGAATCTGACTATGTTTGTCTAGAGGTGATGGATACAGGATTGGGCTTTCAAGAAAAAGATCTTCCTTATATCTTTGATCGCTTTTACAGGGCTGACCCTGCCCGCCAGCGGGATACCTATGCAGTTAGTCGGGCTGCCGGTAACTTGGGTGCGGCGGCCCAAAGTTTAGGAGGAGGTAGTGGACTGGGGCTATCGATTGTGCAGCAGATTATCGAAGCTCATCAGGGATGGATTGAAGCATCAAATCATCCTGATCTCGGTGGTGGCTGGCTGAAAATAAAATTACCGGGCAGTCTCCTACTGTCTTCAAGCGGTAAGGTCGGTCATTCCCCCTTGTGATCTATCCGCTTAACCTGTTTCAATAGTTACGAAGGTTTACAATTCTCCTTGAGCATGCAGGTGCGACTACAAAAAGTTCTGTCCCAATGGGGCATTGCTTCCCGGCGACAGGCTGAGCAGCTCATCGTTGAGGGGCGTGTGCGAGTAAATGGTGCGATCGCACAACTCGGTGAAAAAGTTGATCCCGACACTGACACCCTTGAAGTAGACGGTCGTCAACTTGATTGCCAACCCAAACCCCAACACCATTACCTGCTGTTGAACAAACCCTTAGGGGTTGTTTCAACCTGCTCTGATCCCCAGGGTCGAAAAACGGTTCTAGATTTACTGCCCCTAGCCCTACAGAGCCAAGGTCTCCATCCAGTGGGACGCCTAGATTTCAACTCCACTGGGGCACTCATCCTAACTAACGATGGAGAAGTGACTTACCAACTCACCCATCCTCGCCATAATGTCCCCAAAACTTACCGAGTGCTTGTCGCGGGAACCCCCACCACAGCCACTCTTGAGTCTTGGCGTCAGGGTGTTGATCTAGACGGGCGTAAAACGCGTCCTGCCAAAGTTCGGGTGCTCAAGCGTCAGCAGTCCTCAGGAACGTCCACCACAGCTACTTCGCTAGAAATTGTGTTGTACGAAGGGCGCAATCGGCAGATTCGCCGAGTTGCTGAAAATCTGGGGCATCCTGTTATTAGTTTGCACCGCACTGCAATTGGTTCAATTGGGCTAGGTCGTCTATCTTTGGGTAGGTTCCGTCCCCTCTCTTCCCAAGAAGTCCTGACCTTGGTAGCATCAACAGCGACCCCAAATAATGTGGTGACTAACCCAAGAAGACTTTCTGCTGGTGTTGTGCATTGCCATTGATAGTTTCCTGTATGAAGAAGACGGCGAATACCCCAGACAGCATTTACAAAGAGCAACTAAAGGAAATTGGTGCGCTCTTGAAAGCCGCCCGCGAGACACAATCGCTGGCCTTGGAAGAGGTAGCTGACAAAACCCTGATTCGGGGAACCCTACTCAATGCTATTGAGACTGGAGACCTGGATTGTCTACCGGAACCCATTTACACAAGAGGGTTAATCCGCCGTTACGCCGACGTCATGGGCTTAGACGGGGAAACTTTGGCCAGCCAGTTCTTTGCACCTCCCAAAGTTCGGCGGCGTACCTCCTGGAAAGACACTCCAGCAGCTCAACTTCGCCCTTTGCACCTTTATGCAGCGTATGTGCTTCTAATGGTGGCAGCTGTCAGCAGCCTTTCCTATCTGCTCAAGCAAACGGCTCCTGAGACCATTAGCTTACCGCCACTTGAGCCTCTGGCAACCACATCCCAACGCACTCAACCCAATCAATCTGCTCCAGGGATGCTGGAGGAACCCCGTAAGCAATCCTTAGAGCCTGAAGCGGCTAATTCTCCCATTCGGGTTGAGACGACACTAACAGCCCAATCCTGGATGCGAATTGTAGTCGACGGTAAGACAGCCTTTGAAGGCATTTTACAGCAGGGCGACTCCCGCACTTGGATTGCTAAGCAGCAGCTCACTATTAGAGCAGGCAACGCTGGAGGAGTCGTAGTTAGCTACAACGAAGGGCAATCTCAAGCTTTGGGTAAACCTGGCATGGTTGCTGAGGTAACGTACTCTCCGGCTCAAACCATTGGGCTTGCCTTTTAGGCATAGATTTCAAGCAGCAACCTGTTTAAGGGCAGTTGCTTGCTGTCAATTCTTTGTCAAGGGCATCTTGCTTGAGCAGGGTGCCCTTGGCATTTCTTCAGGGTTAAGAACCCTCCCCGTCCTTCAGATTCAACATAAACGGAAGGCCAGTGGAACCATCCCTGCCCATGACCAGGACTTTCGGCATCTGAGCACCCCCTTCTCGCCAAGCTTCAATAGCTTCTTTTTGCAGGACCAGGCTACCCCCTGGTGCTTTTAACGTCTCTGCTAAGAGACGCTGAGCTTCTGCACGACCTTTAGCCCGGTTAATCTCCGCTTGAGCTTCCTGCTCTGCCTCTTGGGCAACATAGACAGCCCGACGTGCCCGTTGCTCAGCAATCTGCTTTTCTTCTACAGCTCTGGCAAACTCCGGTGAAAACGTTAGGTCAACCACACTAGTATCAATGATTAGAATGCCGTACTTCTCCAATCGGCTACTCAAAGCTTCGTCAAAATCTGTTTTCAGTTCTGTTCTTTGGGTAATTGCCTCCTCTACAGTGCGTCTTGCCGCCGCAATTTTGAAGGATTCTTGCGTTTGGGGAGCCACGATTTTCGAGACAATGTTTTCTAAAGTCCCTTGAGTTCGCCGGATATTGACAACCTGAATAGGATCTAGACGAAAGTTAATGGCAAATCGGGCAGAGAGATCCTGCAAATCTCGGGTTGAACTTTGAGCAGGTACCTCAAACTTTTGTACGGTCACGTCGTAAACATCGACCGTTGAGACGAACGGAGGCTTAAGATGAAATCCCTCCAATAAAGGGCCATCCTGCGCTTTTCCTAAAACGCTGAGAACGCCAGTTTGGCCCGGATTAATAATGACAAAGCTGCTAGAGGCCAAAGCCAGCCCAATAATTGCTAAAACACTGAGCACAACGGGCTGCCAGTTAGGGGCTGAGGATTTCACAGGGAGATCTCCTTAAATAATCGCCCCCTTAGCCTAGCGATAAAGTTGCTGATCTCCCTGTTGCTTCAAGAAGGCTTTGGCTTACTGCGGTAATCCCTGCAACTCGCCGTCGCCTGAGATCACACGGCCAATTGCATAAGCAGAAACACCTTGTTGATTAAACTCGGCAACGGCTTGCTCTGCCTGTTCAGAGGGCACGATTACGGCAAAACCAATGCCCATGTTGAAGGTATTAAACATATCGGGTAGAGGTACATCGCCTGCTTTGGCCAACCACTCAAAGATGGGTGGAATGGGCCAAGTGCCAAGATCAATCTGAAGGGCCTGTCCTGTTCCCAAGCAACGAGGCAAGTTTTCTGGCAGGCCGCCCCCAGTAATGTGAGCCATTCCTCGAATTTCTAGGCCAGCTTTTCGAGCAGCTAAGACAGGCTTAACATAAAGCCGCGTGGGTTGAAGTGCAACTTCCCCAATCGTTGCTCCCCCAAGTTCGCTAGGGCGCTGATTCCAAGGCGAATCTGTAGCAAGATCTTGGGAACTTGCAGCAATCTCCACAACTTTGCGCACTAGGCTGTAGCCATTGCTGTGAACGCCTTGGCTGGCAAGTCCAATAAGGGTGTCTCCAATTTCAATTTGGCTGCCATCGAGAATGTGCTGCTTTTCGACAACCCCTACACAAAAGCCAGCTAAATCGTACTCTCCAGGAGCGTAAAATCCTGGCATTTCAGCCGTTTCGCCTCCTAGCAAGGCACAGTTTGCCTCTCGGCACCCGTTAGCAATGCCTTCTACAACTTCGGCCAACTGAGCGGGTTCTAATTTCCCAGTAGCTAGGTAATCGAGAAAGAAAAGGGGCTCTGCACCACTTGTCAGAACATCGTTTACGCACATTGCAACCAAGTCAATTCCAACAGTATTGTGGCGGTTAAGCGCCTGGGCAACTTTCAGCTTGGTGCCAACCCCATCTGTTCCTGATACCAAAACGGGTTCTTGGTATCCTGCTGGAATTTGACAGAACCCGCTGAATCCGCCTAATCCGCCCAATACCTCGGGTCTCCGGGTTCCTTCCACTAAAGAGCGAATTCGCTGTACAAAAGCCCGACCTGCCTCGACGTCTACCCCGGCTTCTTTATAATCCATTTGCTTTGCCCTAAATCTATAGAGAACCAGAATCAATACGGTAAGGAGACAGGGGAAAAAACGTCAACTAAACTCACCGAAGTCAGCTTTGATGCGTCAAAAAATAAGGGTCATTTTTTCAATAAAAAATCCAAAAAATTGCATATGAACTTCATGAAGATCCTGTGAAGAACTCAAAAAAGCCTCAATTTAATCATTGGTTCTTCTTAACAAAGCTCTTGCTTTATATAGAAAATTAAAAACAGTCTTAATTTCTATCAGACAGTCGAAACTAGTAGAGCCTCTAGCTTTCGGACCCTTTAACGTGAGTTTAAATTTTTTGTAAAGCTATTTGACTTGATCCCCATACGAAAGTTCCCCGATTTGCAAGCCCGAAAGATCATGCTAAGTTACGTTTCGTCTGAGCTTTGAATGTGAAGTCGGAACGGGTGTGAGTGAAGACTTGCTCTTGGCGGGTGCTGATTTGAGGGTTCAAAGCCCTCTCATCCTGCACTGCCCCGTTTCCGAAACGGGACTGCATCAGCCTTCCAGTCGTTGGAAAACTTCTCTGGAAAACCTCGTTCGCTTTCTGCGATCAGGGATTGATGCAACCCGCCTTGTTGAATTCTGTGGAACTTAATGAAACATCATGTACTGGGTAGTTTGACTGCTGCCTTGGTGATGTCTTCCTTTGGAGCACCGCTAGAAAGCCACGCCCAACAGGTAGACGAGACGGCTCCTCTCCCCTCTGTAGGGGCTGTAGATACCCCGGAAGTGATTCTTGATGAATCACCCAACTTAGCCTCAAACGCCACTGTGCATTCTGAAAATCTAAATTCAGGCTTTAGCGAATCTCTACCAAGTTCAAATGTTGATAACCCAAGCCTGTCTGCTCAAGAAACAACCGTAGCGCCTCAAATCCAAACCCTAAACCTGGCTAATTTAGCCAGAAATGAAAGCTTCTCTATCGTCCAGGCTCATGCCTTTGATAACCGTCAGGCGGCAACTCTCTACGTTCACAACATCCCAGTCCTGACGTTTTTAGGCAACCAGCTTGCCACCCTTGCGGATAGCAAGTCCCTAGGCAATACAGCTTCCGCCTCGATCGCTGACCCCATGGTTAGGGCAAATCAAATTGGAGTCCAATTAGAGCAGTTTTATCAGGCACAGGGGGACGCCAACCAAATTGCTGTCCGCTGGGATGGGCAACAGGAAAGTTACCTAGTGACCCTGAATGGGAACTCGCTGGTGGCAGTCGACAGCAATACGATTTTGCCTGATACAACTGAAGATGCTGCTGAAGACGCGCTCAATATTGCCAATCGCCTGCGGCGTTTGCTCGGAGATGCCCCTCCGCTAGAGGAAATTGAGGGCATGCCCAAACCTGAGGAGCCGCAAGCTCTAGCCGTGACCTCTGTGTTGACTGGTATGGCCTCCTGGTATGGGCCAGGCTTCCATGGACGACGCAGCGCCAGTGGTGAGACGTTTAATCAAAACGCGCTTACGGCTGCCCATCGAACACTGCCCTTTGGCACTGAAATTCGTGTGACAAATTTGAACAATCGGCAGCAGGTTATTGTTCGAGTAAATGATCGAGGGCCTTTTGCCCATGGTCGAGTGCTGGACTTATCTGAGGCGGCAGCGAGGGCAATTGGCTTGACTCGGAGTGGCGTGGGTATGGTGCAAATTGAGGTGTTAGGAAGACCGTAAGTTCACGTCAGCTTTAATAAGTTTGAAATCAAGTTTTACAACTCCCCGCTTATCCTAGAGTGGGGGGTTTTGTTTCGGGAAGTTGAGAAATCAACAGGGACAGTAAGCGATTGAACTCACCTCTATTGACCTGTTGACAAGACTTAAGCAGCCTCTTTCTCAAGCACCTAACCCTAATCTGATAGCCTATAGGTTTTGAAGTTAAGCAAGCAGGTTCGAGCTTTGCGTAGCTAGGGGGGCCATTGTGCGGGTACTAAAGACGATTGAGGGATTGCACTGTTGTCTAGTGCAGTGCCGCCATCCGCTGGGAGAACACCTAAGCAACCGCCCTCAAGTGGGTTTAGTGCCTACGATGGGAGCATTGCATCGAGGTCATCTCAGTTTGATTGAGCGGGCCTGCCAAGAGAATGACGTGGTGGTTGTGAGTATCTTCGTCAATCCTCTGCAATTTGGACCGGGGGAAGATTTGGATCGCTATCCCCAAACCTTAATGGCGGACCTCCAATTGTGCGACCAAGCGGGTGTGGAAATTGTATTTGTTCCTACCGTTGACACGCTTTATGGGGTTGATCGGGCTAACCCAGATACGCTAACTCGGGTGCTCCCGCCTAGCACTTTGACGGCAGGACTCTGCGGTCGGTTCCGGCCTGGGCATTTTGAAGGAGTTGCGACAGTCGTGACTAAGTTGTTGTCAATTGTGCAGCCTGACCGGGCTTATTTTGGCCAAAAAGATGCTCAGCAATTGGCCATTTTGAAGCGAGTTGCTCAGGACTTAAACCTGCCTGGTGAATTGATTGGTTGTCCGATTGTGCGGGAGGCAGATGGATTGGCCTTAAGTTCTCGCAATCAGTATTTGGGTGAAATGGAACGCCCAAAGGCCGCTATTATTCATAAGGCTTTGCGGGCGGCTGAAGCGCTCTTTAAACGAGGAGAGCGGCGACGGCAAGCCCTGATTAAGCAGGTGGAGACAGTGCTAGAGACGGTGCCTGAGGTTCAGCCTCAGTATATTGATTTGGTACATCCTGACACGATGGTGCCTTTAGAAGACGTGAAATCGGTGGGGCTAATGGCTGTAGCTGCATATTTGGGAACAACTCGGCTGATTGACAACATGCTGTTGCGATCGCGCCAACCTATCATTGCTATCGATGGTCCAGCAGGGGCGGGTAAATCTACCGTAGCTCGTCAGGTGGCTCGGGCATTAGGCCTTCTCTACCTAGACAGTGGGGCAATGTATCGAGCGATTACTTGGTTAGCCCTGCAGAAGGGGATCGATCCTCAGGATGAAGTGGCAGTGGCGGAACTGGTGCAGGATTGCCAAATTCGGCTAACGCCTTCAGGAGATGATCTGGCATTTGCCGCGTACCCGTCTCGAATTTGGCTCAATGGTGAAGAGGTGACTCAGGCGGTGCGCAGCCAGGAGGTGACAGCGCAGGTATCTGCGATCGCTGCGCAGCCTGTTGTGCGTGAGGTCTTGCTGAGGCAGCAGCAGCAATACGGCCTTGAGGGGGGAGTGGTGATGGAGGGCCGCGATATTGGCACCCATGTTTTTCCCCATGCTGAACTTAAAATTTTTCTAACGGCCTCGGTATCCGAACGAGCCAAGCGCCGACAGCGAGATTTGCAGGCCCAGAACCAGCCCATGATTAATCTGGAGGATTTGGAGCGGGCAATTGATGAACGCGATCGCAAAGACAGCACCCGTCGGGTGGCTCCCCTGCGCAAAGCAGCCGATGCTCTAGAACTTCAAACTGACAATTTGACCATTGAAGAGGTCGTTGACAAAATTGTTGCCTTGTTTCAGGAACGTGTGGGGCAGGATGGACAGATGGTCAACAGTTCGGCTATTTGTTCATAGCGCGGTTTCACCGTGATAGTTTCGCCATGATTACTGGAAAGACAGGTCTTTTAGGCGTCGTGGGAGATCCCATTGGTCACTCCCTTTCGCCTCTGATGCATAATGCGGCGCTGGAAAAGTTGGGGGCTGATTATGTCTATGTAGCCTTTCCCGTAGCAGCAGAGCAGCTTAAAACGGCCATTGAAGGGTTTGCAGCAGTGGGGGTTCGGGGCTTTAGCGTCACCATTCCCCACAAGCAGGCCATTATGCCCCTGTTGGCCGACATCTCGCCAGCAGCCCAGGCTGTGGGTGCGGTAAACACGGTCTGGCGCACAGAGCAGGGCTGGGCCGGGACCAATACAGATGTGGTCGGATTTTTAGCGCCTTTGCAGAGCTTGAATCGGGACTGGACTGAGGCAAAAACTGTCGTCTTGGGCAACGGAGGGGCTGCCAGAGCGGTGGTAGCGGCCTGTGCTCAGATGGAAATGCAGGCGGTTCATGTGGTGGGAAGATCTTTGGAAAAGCTTGCGGCTTTTGAGAGCAGCTGGCAGACCTCACCCCTGCACCCTCCACTGACAGTACACGCTTGGGAGTCCTTGACAGATCTTTTGTCCCAGGCGGATCTCGTTGTCAATACCACTCCCATTGGCATGCACCCTAAAGCCGACGCTTCGCCACTGACGCTGGAGCTAATGCAGCAGGTGAAGCAAGGTGCGATCGCATATGACCTGATCTATACCCCAAGTCCGACCCAATTTCTGACATTGGCAGCACAGCATGGATTAACCCCGATTGATGGCTTAGAAATGCTGGTGCAACAGGGAGCCGCTGCGCTAGAGATTTGGTTGCAGCAAGCAGCGCCTGTCGATACGATGCATCAAGCGCTCAAACAGCACCTTGGCCTCTAGCTTAGAAGCCTTCTCGGAATCGCGGTAAACTGAGATGAACGCGGAAAGGGGTGAAATAATGCGATTTCAAAGCATACTAATCAGCATTGCAGCAGGGCTGTTTTGGCTGCTCAGTGGCTTTACCCAGCCTGCCCAGGCTCTCACCCCTGTCGAACTCACTGATTTGTCATATAAACCTTGCCCTGCTGAGTACGGTGGCATGGTGACGGCAGGATCTGTGCAAGAGGCCAAATGCTTTCTCATTGTTGGCAAGGCAGTTAACCGCTCTGGAAAACCTGTCGTCAATGCCGATATCTTTGGCCGGATTTATGACGCTAATGATAACTCGGTCATGCAGAATCGGTCGCGACTGGGTTCCATCGAAGAAGTTCCGCCAGGCGAAAGCAACTTTGAGTTACGGGTTTCAGTAGCCGCCAATCAGCCTGAACCACTCAAACTTAAACAGTTCAAAGCATCTGGGTTCTCTGGGCAAGTCCGCCGTTAGACAGACGCCGAGAACAGTTGCTTGCGATACTGCTCACCTGTAGCTTCACCCTTACTCTATGAGGTACATTCGCTCATAGAGGAATCTAGGGTATGAGTCTTACCACCGAGCCGCAAGCTATAGACATAGCCCAGGCCAGTGAAGATTATCCGCTTAGTGCTGTTCCCCTGACGGCTCGTAAGTCGATGTGGTCGCTAGCCCCGCTGCTGATGGGGTTTGCTCTGACCTCGACCACGCTGTTTGCTGGCGGCGCAATTGGCCCCTCCTTTACCTTCCCATCGCTGATTGCAGTCATCCTGATTGGCAACGTCATCTTGGGTGCTTATTGTGCGGCGCTGGGTTACATTGCGGCTAAAAGTGGTCTGAGTACGGTTTTAATGGCCCGCTTTAGCTTTGGCAATGTCGGCTCCCGTTGGGTGGACTTTATTATGGGAGCAACCCAGATTGGCTGGTACGCGTTCACAACAGCTGTGATTGTTCAGGTGCTGATGTCGCTGTTTGGGGTAACAGAAGGCACCTCAACCTACAACCTTCTGTACGTTTTTCTCGTTTTCTTTTTTAACTACATCTTCTGTGCGACCGCTTACATCGGCTATGTTGCAATGGACTGGCTCAGCCGCTTAGCGGTTCCTGCCATGTTAGTGCTGATTGCGATTAGTCTTGCGATCGCAACTGGCGACATGAGCAGTGCTCAAATTGCAGCTCCTACAGGAGAACTTGGCATGGGGGCTGCTCTGGCAATTGTGATTGGTACCTTTATCTCAGGTGGAACCCAAGCTACAAATTGGAGCCGCTTTGCTAACTCTGGTAAGAATGCCGTTCTCAGTACGCTATTAGCCTTTTTCTTCGTCAATGGCCTACTGATTTTTGCAGGGGCCTTTTGCACGATGGTCTATGGTACTGAAGACCTGATTAAGGCAATGGCAGCGCAGGGCATTCTAGCTGGAGCCGTAATCCTGCTGATTCTCAACGTTTGGACGACTCAGGACAACACCATCTACTCCTTTGCGGTTGCCGGATCAAATATGTTTCGCACCAGAAAGCGTCACGCCTTTGTCTTAGGAGGAGCTACCTTCGCGCTAATTCTGACGCTCTCTGGTATTTATGAGGCACTACCTGACTACCTGATTCTGCTAGGAACGGTGATTCCTCCAGTCGGCGGCATCATCATGGTGGATTTCTGGGTGAAGCATCGGGGAACTTTTCCTTCTCTAGAAACTCCCTTGCCTGCCTTTAACTGGCCTGGAATTATTGCCTATATTGTTGGCGCTGCGGTGGCTTACTTCTCGGGTCAGCTGAACTTAGGCATCGGGCCTGTTAACGGAATTATCGCAGCTGCGGCTCTGTATGCTTTGCTGTGTCAGGTTATGCCTCAAACTACTACTCGAGCCGCTGAGTAATTCAGTTGCTCTAGCAAGACATAGCACGCTATTTCGAGGCGAGATGTCCTGCACAGGGGCATCTCTTTTCTATTAATCTGATGCGGTCAGGTCGCTGGGCCTACGATTTAGAGACCAAGCTGTTTAAGGTGCAGTACGCCCTTTGAAAGAGACGCCATAAGATAGAAGCAGGACCGCACCTTGTAGCACCTAATCGGTCGTTTCTAGCACTCATGAAGATTCTGCTGCTGGCGTTGATTCGTGGCTATCGGACAGCGATATCGCCGCTTTTTCCCCCAGTCTGTCGTTTTCAGCCGACCTGTTCTCAGTATGCGTTAACGGCTGTTGACCGCTTTGGCCCGGTCAAAGGCAGTTGGCTAGCCGTCCGCCGCATTCTTCGCTGTCATCCCTTTCATCCCGGCGGTTATGATCCCGTTCCCTTGCCTTCCTCTGATGCCGAAGATGACAAGGCCTAATCAGCTACAACAATTTTCGGAATAGGGCTAGCAGCAGCGTTTTGGCTGCGACTTTGTCGGGCCTGTTTAAGCAATTTCCAGGCTTTGAGAGAGGTCATACCAGGAGCCATCAGCGCGAGGGCCGATCCGAGTTGCCGCTGCTTCAGGGCGACAAATCCCCAGTGCAGATGTAGGTAATTTTGGATGTCCTGCATAGGTGGCAGGTCCGCTTGATAAGCAGGGTTAACCCGCTCATAAATCCGCTTTTTAATCAGTAAATTGGTCGCCAATCGATTTTTCAGCGCAATTTTCTGGTCGTAGCCTCCAGGCCAAACAGTGCGGTAGCCTAAGCATTCATTAATAAACAGGGCATCACCAAACTGGGCTACCCGAATCCAAGAATCAATGTCGTCACAACTGGTCATGGACAAGTCCCAGCCGCCCGATTGCAGAAAAGCTTCTCGCTGGACTGCTACTTGAATCGGCGTGCCAAAGGGTAATTGTTCCAAAAACATGCCGTAGTGAATGGCAGTTTGAGGAACGTAGAAAATTTTACCGGGGCCTGTGGGGGTGGTACGGCTCAGTTCTCTGCCGCTTGTGTCTACCTGGGCTGCCTGACAAGAGCAAATGACCGCTTGGGGATGGCGTGCGATCGCATCGCTCATCCTTTCAATGCAAGTAGGCGCTAGGTAATCGTCATCGTCTACCAACTTGATCCAGTCGCCAGAAGCTGCTTCTACGCCAGCATTAACTGCCCCAGCATGGTTGAGGTTGGTTGGGTTGCGTTTGTAAATAATCCGTTCTCCCAGGCTGCGGGCATACGCTTCAGTGCCATCGGTCGAAGCGTTGTCGGCAATAACCACTTCGCAGGCTAGGGTTTGGTTCAAGGCCGAATCAACAGCCCGCTTCAAGAGGTCGAGCCGATTATAAGTTGTGATGACAATGCTGAATTGCATAGTTTCTCTCAATGGCTATGGCCTGATACGGCATTTGTGAAGCAGGCCTTGTGCGGTTTTGCTCCGTTATAGCGCTAATCGAATATCGCTAGAGATCCACACTGATTTGGGACGGCTCTCAAGCCTGTCTGTTCCTTTTGAGAACGCCCCACAATGAAACTATTCTCCTCACTAGGCTATGCACCCTATGACGCCACTGATTGCTGATCAAACGGCTGAAACCTGGAACAGTAGAGGCTGTGCTTTTTGTGAAAACAGTCAGTTCGAGGAAGCTCTAGAGGCATTTGCTCAGGCAATTGCGATCGCCCCTAGCTACTGCACTGCCTGGAACAATCGGGGAAATGCTCTGTGCGGCCTTAATCGCTCTGCTGAAGCGCTATCTGCTTATGACAAAGCGGTTGCCTTGAGGCCAACTTACCACCAGGCTTGGTTCAACCGAGGCAAATTGCTGGCAGAGATGGGAGCCTATGGCAATGCACTAGAGTCCTATGAGCGTGCGATCGCACTAGCCGCAGAACCCCACTACCTCCATGCTCGTGAGGATATCTGGTTGAAGCGCAAACTATTCAGCCATACCAGAAGCGTTTAAGCCCCTAAACGCGAACGCCTGCTTGTTAGGAGCAAGCAGGCGTTCTTTGCATGTTAATAGTGGTTTTTCAAGAGAGCAAACAGCTGTTCCCTCTACAGTAAGGCTAGGCGTTCTTTGAGGATTTCCGCCTGTTTCTGGGCCTCAGCCAGGGCATCTCGCGTCCCCTGGACCACATCAGCGGGCGCTTTATCGACAAAGCCTGAATTGCTTAGGCGACCCGAGAGGGCTTTGATTTCTCCCTCGATCTTGCCAAGGTCTTTCTCTAGCTTGGCCCTGAGCGCATCAACATCGACAAAACCTGTCAACGGAATCAAGACTTGGACTGTGCCGACTACCCCAGCAAACATTTGTCGTTGGGGCATCACAGGCTCAGCGGCAGGTAGGTCAGCAGGGGGTAAGGCTGCTATAGGCTCTGTAACAGGCAGTAGGGGTTGAGGCTCAGCCGCTGTGATGAGCTTCGGTTCCGTCGGTTCGGGGGAGGACTGGCGCTGACCGAGCACTTCCTGAGCCCAAGTATTTACCTGTCCCCAGAACCGCTGACGCTTATCTGCATTGAGTAAGTTACGGCTGACAAACCACAGAGCGTAGCTGAGACCGACTAACCGCAGAAGCCCAGCTACGAGAGGTATGCTCTCTAGCGTTCCAACGATAGAGCCTAGGAGACGGAACACGATGATCAGAGCAAACAGCAGCAGCAGTGTGAGGGCTGGCCGCCGGACGTCGCTAGAGAATTCGTCTAGATAGGTCAAGGGCTCTTCGAGCAGAGGTCGCATCGTTGACCAGAAGTCTTTAAATTCCGCCGCTACCACTTTCACATCGACTCTCCCGTTGGTCTCGGGATTTGATGCGCCTGACTCAGGTGCTGCTGCGGTTGCCTTGGGCGCTGCTGCGGCTACTTCAGATGGAACTACATCTGGGGCTAGGACTGCGGATTGAGCAATGCCCTCAAGGGTGAGGGTTGCAACTTTGGCTGCATCTTTAATGTAAGTCTCAGTCGCTAGGAGAACTTGCTGCTCGGCTGGGTTTTCCGTTTTAAGAATGGCTTCGATCCGGGCTCCTGGTTTAATGCCTGCTTCGGCTCGCAGGTTACGAATGGTGCGGATAGTGCCGATCAGCAGCTCAAACTGTTCCTCTAGGGCTGGATCAATAAGATCCGCCTCAACTTCGGGGTAAGGTTGCACTGCCAGGAAATCGTCGTCTCCAAGTTGGGTCAGAGTGTGCCAAACTTCCTCCGTAATGTGAGGCATGAAGGGGTGCAGCAGCTTGAGAATGCCATCTAGCACAAAAGCCAGGGTTTGCTGGGCTGTTTGTTTAGTAACGCCCTCTGCGTGGAATCGGGGTTTGACCAGTTCGATGTACCAGTCGCAGAAGTCACCCCAGACAAAGTCGTACAGTTCTTTTGCCGCTTCACCCAGACCATAGTTGCCTAGGTATGCCCGCGTCTTCTGCACTACCTGATTAAAGCGGGACAAGATCCAGCGATCGCTCAGTTCTAGATTCGCCCGATCTGGCTTGCCCAGTTGAGCTGGGGTTTGACCGCCCAGGTTCATCATCACAAAGCGGGAAGCATTCCACAGTTTATTAGTGAAGTTGCGGGAGGCTTCTACCGAGATGGATTCGTCGGTTTTGCGATCGTACTCCAGGCGAATGTCTTGACCGGCCCCGGCCACCTCTCGAATTAGGGTATAGCGCAAGGCATCGGTGCCGTACTTATTGATCAGCAGTAGAGGGTCGATGCCGTTGTTGGCCGACTTCGACATTTTCTTGTTGTTCTCATCCCGCACCAGCCCATGAATGTAGACCGTCTCGAAGGGCATGGCGTCAGTGAAGTGGCCCGCCATCATCGTCATCCGGGCAACCCAGAAGAAGATAATGTCAAAGCCAGTCACCAGGGTAGTGGTGGGGTAGTAGGTCTGGAAGTCCTTGGCAGTTTCATCGGGCCAGCCCATCGTAGAGAAGGGCCATAACCCAGAGGAGAACCAGGTATCAAGCACGTCGGGGTCTTGCTCTAGAACAACTGACTCCCCAAACTGCTCAACGGCTTCCGCTCTAGCTTCGGCTTCTGTTTTGGCTACGAAAAAGGGGGTATTGTCGGTGATCTCGCCGCCTGTCTCGCTCACCGCATACCAAGCCGGAATTTGGTGGCCCCACCAGAGCTGCCGGGAGATACACCAGTCTCTCAGGCTGACCAGCCAGTCACGATACACCTTAGTCCAGCGCTCGGGCACGAAGCGGGGGGAGTTCTGGTTATCTAGGAAATCTAGGGCTTTGTCGGCTAGGGGGCGAATTTTGACGAACCACTGGGTCGAGAGCAATGGCTCGACAGGCACTTTACCGCGATCGCTGTAGGGCACTGTGTGGTGGTAATCTTCCACCTTTACCAGCACGCCGTCTTCTTCTAACTGTTTGACCACGGCTTTGCGGGCCTCAAAGCGATCGAGTCCCTGGAAGGGGCCAGCGTTCTCATTCATGGACCCGTCTTTGTTCATGACGGTGATCAAGGGCAGGTCGTGGCGTTTGCCCATCTCAAAGTCATTGGGGTCGTGGGCTGGAGTGACTTTAACGCAGCCTGTTCCGAAGGAGGCATCGACGTACTCATCAGCAATGATGGGAATTTCCCGATCCATGATGGGCAGCATTAGGGTCTTACCCACCAACGCTTGGTACCGCTCGTCGTTGGGGTTCACTGCAACGGCAGTGTCGCCTAGCATGGTTTCGGGGCGCGTAGTGGCGACTTCCACGTAGCCAGAACCGTCGGTCAGCGGATAGCGGAAATGCCAGAGATTGCCGTCTACTTCCTTATTCTCTACCTCTAAATCAGAGACAGCGGACTGAGTTCCTGGGCACCAGTTCACCATGTAGTTGCCCCGGTAGATCAGCCCCTCTTTGTAGAGCTGGGTAAAGGCGTGGAGAACAGCAGCAGACAGACCCTCATCCATGGTGAAGCGCTCGCGGCTCCAGTCCACAGAAACGCCCAGCTTACGCAGTTGATTGACGATGGTGCCGCCCGATTCCTCCTTCCATTCCCAGGCGCGCTCTAGGAATTTCTCGCGACCGACATCGCTGCGAGACTTGCCCTGCGATCGCAACTCTCGCTCCAAAATTGTTTGCACTGCAATGCTGGCATGGTCAGTTCCGGGCAGCCACAGAGTATTACGACCGAGCATGCGGTGGTAGCGTACCAGAGTATCGATCAGTGTCTCCTCAAAGGCGTGACCCATGTGCAGACTGCCCGTGACGTTAGGCGGTGGAATGACGACGCAGTAGGGATCGCCTCCTTGGTCTGGATCGGCTTTAAAGACCTGGTTTTCTTCCCACTTTTGCTGCCATTTGGCTTCTGCAACCGAGGGATCATACTGAGTGGAGAGCGTGGGAATAGCTGCCGTCATCGCAAAATCGAGGGGCCTAAAATGTCACATTACTGACAGTGTACCTATCGATTCTGCCATGAGACATTTCGTAAACGTTGAAGAGCGCCTCAAGATTCCTAGGGAGAATTGCTGTGTGCTGCTCTTTAGGTGACTTGCAGAACAGGATCAACTGCTTCTTGGGTAATCCGGATGGGCAGTTCTAAGGTGAATTTGGTGCCTTGGTTAGGGGTAGATTCACAGGTGATGCGCCCCCTGTGTTTCTCTTCAACAATTTGGCGACTAATCGCTAGCCCTAGCCCTGTGCCGACCCCTGAAGGTTTGGTGGTAAAAAAGGCTTCGAAAATGTGGGGCAACTGATGAGCGGGAATACCGGGACCGTTATCGGTAATTTGAATTCTGATCCAATCAGAGCCGAATCGTTCGGTTGCGATCGCAATTTCTGGCTTCTGAGGAGGCTGTTCTTCCAACACATCTAGAGCATTGGCAAACAGGTTCATAAAGACCTGATACAGGCTGCCCGCATACCCCTCGATAATCGGAAGATCTCCATAGTTGCGAACAATGGAAATGCCCTTTTTCGTACGGTTGTTAAGAATCAGCAAGGTGCTGTCGAGGCAATCGTGGAGATCGACTGGGCTAGCTGCCCCCTCGTCTAAGCGGGAAAAGTTTTTTAAGCTGAGGACAATTTGCCGAGTGCGTTCAGCCCCGACCCTCATCGACTGCATGACTTTGGGCAAATCTTCTTCTAAAAACGGGAGTTCGATTTCTTCTAGTTTCTCCTCCACAGGTACGGGAGTCTGGCTGACAGTGCTTTCGTAGGTGTGAATCAGGTCAATCAAATCGGCAATGTAGTTCTCAGCGTGACGTAAATTGCCGTAGATGAAGTTGACTGGATTGTTGATTTCGTGGGCAACCCCTGCCACCATCCGGCCCAAGCTCGACATTTTCTCGTTTTGCATCAAGGTTTGCTGAGTAGCCGCTTCCTGCTGATCGAGCAATTGCTTGACTCGCTCTATCAGATGATTCAAAGCACCGGCTAGCACTGCAGTTTCGTCCTGTGAGCTGACCGTTGCCCGTAGAGCAAAGTTGCCCTCCTCTGTAACGCGTTGGGCTACAGCGCTGACTTCATTAATGGGCTGGGCAATGGCCCGGCTGATGGCTTGGACTAGGAGGGATGCGATCGCAACTGATAGTCCGATGCCTCCCAACATTAGTAGCAACATTGTAGTCTGAGCCTGTTTCAAGTCTCTGGTAGCTGTTACCTGCTCGGTTAGAGCAACCTCTTGCAACTTCTCCAAATCTTCAGTCAGGCTTTCCAACTTCCGATCAACGCCTTGAGCTTCGGGAGTCAGGAGTGACACTCTAAGTTGTGCTGAATTATCCAGAGTGGGTAACGCTGCCTCAATGTCTGCCATCTCTTCGGATAGCCAAGTGGTGTATTGGTCAACGGTCCCACTGTAGGTTGTTACTAGAGTTTGAAGGGCCTTAATTTCCTCCTTGGTTTCCTGGGTTGACTCATTGAGATAGTTTTCTCTCAGCTCAAGCCAAGCTTGAGAGAATAGTGGTAAGTGTTCTTGCAGAAGCTCTAGGTTGTGTTCGAGTTCACCAGGAAAGGTGAGACTGTCTGGTAGGGCCTGCTGGTGCATCCGTAGGTGGGAAAGCTGTAGCTGGAGTTGGCTGATCATGGCCACTTCCTCTAGCACGTCCTCCCGCCGATGCTCAACCAGTTCATAGGCTTGCCGGCCCAAAACCATCGCTGTTGCGCTTCCCGTGACCGCGATCCCTAGCGACAAGAGGTAGCCGAAGTAAATTTTTTGGCGAATGGAGAGCCGATTGATCCAGGCTCGGCAGCGTTGTAGGTGCGGGTGTGTGGCCTTTGCGGCGAAAAACCGACGAACGCTTGACTTGGGTGGCTGGGGCTGAAAAGCTTCGACAGTCATGCAAACGAGGTCTCAAGCTAGATGGAACTAAGTGAACTCTGAATGAGTTAAAGGCTAGGTTGCCGAGTCTGGGTTCACTCTGTAGTCTTCCCATCTATACCTCAGGAGTTGACGCGTTCCAGGATTAAGCAACAAGACAGGGGGATCACTGATCCCCCTGTCTCATTAAGTCACGGTCTAAACTGCCTGTCTGCTGCTACTGCCAACGTCGTAAACAACGTCGTAAACTTACGGCGTTCCGTTGACTGACTCAGCATCAGTGGGTTGTTCCGAGCCCTGGGTGGGTTGCTGGCGCAATGCTTCCTGCTGGCGCTGACGGAAACTGGCTGCTTCCGTAGAAATTTGCGCCTGCTGCCGCTGGCGAAACTCAGCCAGACTCATGTCATTCATTAGAACAGCCCGATGGATCAGTTCCATTGGAGCCATTGGGTCATTAAACAGGTCAGAGCCGCCATCTGGAGAGGCATACCCGGCATTGGGGTCGAGCATGCTGGCGTTACCTGTTGTGCTGGGTTGACTGGTTTGAGCCATTGCTGGGGCAACTCCCAACAGACCAGACGCAGCCACGACGCCTACCAAAACTGTACCTAACTTGGGAAGGTATGCCATAGGAACACTCCTTGACACCACAAAATAAAAGTCTTTGAGCACAAACGATTCAATCCTTCAGGTTTAAAACTTGACGATTGAAACATGAAATACGTTCCGAATATAACAGACAACCCAGGAAGAACGATGGAATCCTCTTCAAAGGTCATTTGCCCAAAGTTTTAATCACGCAATTCGGCGACGTAAAAGCGGCTGGATAGCGACTAATGCGATCGCACAAAACCCAACAAGAACCGCTAAACACATTCCTAGGCTGATAGTAGCGAAGGGCGCTTGCAGCACAACACTGCCCAAAGACCAATCGGAATGTAAATAGATATAGCGTATCGGTTCAATTGCGTAGGTTAACGGGTTGAGGCTAGCAACGACCTGTAGCCAACTAGGCATGAAGTCCAAGGGCACTAGCGCGGTGCTGGCAAAGAGCAACGGCAGGTTGGTGACGAAAATGACGGCGATCAGCTCAATATGTCCAGGCAGGGCAAAGGTCAGCCCTAAGCTGAGCGCTGTAACCCCCAGTACCAGTGTCATCACCATAAGCAGCACCAAACCCAGCCCAACAGTGTCGGGCAACCCAGCGCCCAGGCAAGCACTCAGGCCAATGATGGCTGCGGTCTGCACCAAGCTCATAGCAGCAATGAAAATGGCAGAGGCGACCACGATAGAGTAGCGAGATGCCAAAGGCGCTACCAAGAAGCGGTTCAAAAAGCCAAACTCCCGGTCAAACATGACAGGTAATCCAGCATTTAATGCGCCACCAAAGGCCGTGAAGACAATGATGCCAGCAGCGAGAAACTGGCCGTAGTTGCTGCTTTCACCGAATAATCCCTTCGGTACGTTTTGAAACAGTGCCCCGAAGAGAACCAACCAGATCAGGGGTTGAATGACGCCTGCTACCAGGGTGGAGGGCCGCCGCTGGAGTTGGATGAATAAGCGCCGAGTCATTGCCAGGGTTTCCTGGACAAAAGCGCCGGAGAAGAGGCCAGGGGGTTGAGCAGTTGCCCTTGACCCAACCTCAGATTTCCAGGCTTTCAGCTCGGGGTTCTCAATGGGTGAGGATTTGGGGGTGAGAGTAGTACTCATAGTTACGTGCCTTTCATGGATTCTTTGCGTTCTTTTTTCAGATCGCGGGTGCCCACAGCAGCCAGTTCAGCATCCATGAGCGTGCGTCCGGTGGCAGCGAGATAGACATCATCGAGACTAGGGCGAGACTGGGAGATGCCGAAGGTCGGCAACCCTGCTTCCTTAAGGGCTTGCTGCACAGTGAGGAGGGCGTCGGAATGAGGTTCCACGACGAGGTTGAGAGAGTTGCCCTGGGCCGTGTTGATAATGATGTCTTGGACGAAGGGCAGCTTTGAGAGCAGGGATTGCACAGAAGCCGCTTCATCATCGGGGGTAAACTCGCGGATTCGCAGGGTAATGCGATCGCCCCCAATGCGATCTTTCAGCTCATTGGGCGTTCCTGCTGCAATCACCATACCGTTGTCGATAATGGCGACCCGATCCGCCAAGGCATCGACTTCTTCTAGGTAGTGGCTGGTAATCAGCACGGTTGTGCCTGCAGCTTTAAGCTGGCGCAGAAAGCGCCACACTGCTGAGCGGGTTTCGATGTCTAGGCCTACAGTAGGTTCGTCTAGTACCAGCACATCGGGCTGATGGAGCAAACCTAGAGCCAAGTCCAGCCGCTTCTTCAAGCCGCCGGAATAAGTGCCTGTCTTTTTGTCAGCGTAATCTGTTAGCTCCAACAGCTCGACCATTTGGGCAATGCGATCGCGAGCCACCTTTTTAGGGATGTGGTAGATATCTGCTTGCAACTGAAGCAGTTCGCGACCTGTTAATACCTTGTCTAGCGCAACTTCTTGAGCAATGTAGCCAAGGCACTGACGAGCCATTTTGGGATTATCAACGACGGAGGTGCCGTTGACTTCGATCCGGCCTGCATCTGGACTAGCCAAAGTACATAGGCAGCGGATAGTGGTGGTCTTGCCCGCACCATTTGGCCCTAGCAAGCCAAAAATCTCGCCTGGTTGAATCTCCAAGGAAACGTCTTTGACCGCTTCCACTGATCCGTAGGTCTTCTTCAGCTTCTCAATTAGAACAGCAGGAGGCATACTGCTTGACCCGCTCATTATAAATTTGGTTGTTACAAACTTTATTGTACCGAACTGGTTTTGCGGTCGGTCAAAAGGTGGGGGATCACAGCTGTGGGAATGAATGTGATCTAGGGGAACCTGTAGAGTTCGAGCAGATAGTTTCGAGCAGATACTTAAGGGCAACGACGATGACCCGTAGAAAAGCCTGGAAGATGGGTAATCCTCCAGGCTTTGGTCAGGCTAAAAGGGGATTTAGCCAATTTGGGGCAATGCACTAGCCAAGGTTTCTAAGCTGCCAGTCAACGCAGTCATCAGGTCGTGGGTGATGGGTAAGCTATCAATCACCATTCCTGCAGAGAGCAGCATCATGTAGAAAATGGAGTACTTGAAGAGGTCTTTGGCTAAGTCGCGATCGCTAGGCGACTTGAGCAGCACCCAGGCTTTTTTGAGGAAAAGATAGCCAAGTGCGATCGCAATCACCGTGTATAACGCTCCCGTTACCCCAAGGGGATAAGTCATCATCAGCGTTACGGGGATCAGCACCAGAGTGTAGTACCAGATTTGTTTGGCGGTGGCTTCGTCTCCAACCACCACAGGCATCATCGGGACATTGACCTTGGCATAATCGTCCTGAATGAGCATGGCCAGCCCCCAGAAATGGGGCGGAGTCCAGATAAAGACGATGGCGAAGAACAACCAGGCAGGCCAACTCAATTCGCCGGTCACCGCTGCCCATCCCACAAGAGGAGGAATTGCACCCGCTGCGCCACCAATAACGATGTTTTGGGGCGAGGAGCGCTTTAGCCAATGGGTGTAAACCCCGACATAAACTGCAATTCCAACCATGGAAAGGCAGGCACTCAGCAAGTTGGCAAAAACGGCTTGCAGCGTAAATGAGAGAATTGCCAGAATGGCGGCAAAGAGTAGGGCATCCCGGACTTGAATACGACCTGAGGGAATGGGACGATGCCGGGTGCGCTCCATGTCGTAGTCAATGTCACGGTCGTAGACGCAGTTAATAGCCTGGGCGGAGGCAGCCGCTAAGGCCCCACTAAGTAGCGTCACCAGCAGCACCACGGGATTGACTCTACCGTGAGCAGCAACCATCATGCTGGCGGCGGTTTCTATGAGCAATAGGGGAATAATGCGGGGCTTAGTCAGTTGCCAGTAGCTACGGATCACCTGCCAGATGCTGTCGTGGTGACGGGTAGCTCCTTGCCAGGTAGTGGATTGATTCATGCAGGCAGTTCCTTAAAGCATCGGACGGGGGTTGTCACAGCACTCAAAAATCGAAGAAATCGAAGCATTAGGCAATTGGAGCCGCTTCTGGAGCTGGAGATTGCACTGAGACGACATCACGCCAAGCTAGGACGGTGAAGCACACCAGAGTTCCCAGTAGTGCAGCCCCTAGGGTGTGATGGGCGACAGTTAGTGGTTCCACCTGAAGATGCAGACGGAAAGTCGCGATTCCCAGCAGGATTTGAAAGACTAAACAAGTCCCAGCTAGGTTAGCAAGCCTCCTGAGATAGGGATGCAGCGCAGCCGTTCGCCAGCTCACAAGAACTAGCAGCATCGTGACGAGGGTCGGCGGGACTACGCCGATAATGTGGCTGTTCATGACGTTGCAAAGTTCCGCTAGCCCAAAGCATTGATGCGCCGCCCAACGGGATCCAACCAAGCCGCCTAATAAGCATTGACCGTAAACCAGCACAGCAGCTCCCAAACTGATCCAGGACAATCTACCAACAGTGCCTGTGCCCTGATAGGGCAGCAGACTGGTGCCGATAATCAGAAGCGTGGCGAAGAAGAGCAGCGCTGTACCCAGGTGGGCGGTAACAATATCAAATCGCAGCAACTGGGTTACCGTTAGCCCCCCTAATACGCCTTGAAAGACGATCAGAGAAAGGGCTCCAACCGCAGCCCAGGGCAACCAGGCTGGCACTTGCTTGCGATACCAGACACTTATACCTACCAACCAGATGGTAGACAGACCAATTAGAGAAGCATCTAGACGATGAAACCACTCTAAAAAGACCTGGAGGTTCATCTGCTGGCTGGGTACGAGTTGTCCATAGCAGAGGGGCCAGTCGGGGCAAGCGAGTCCTGCGTTCATCACACGGGTAGCGCTGCCAACGGCCATTAGAGCTAGGGTTGCGATCGCAATTTTCCAAACCAGTCGACGGATTCGATCAGTTGGAGTTGATTCGGTAGAAGTAGGCGGCCAAGAGAGCCGCCCTAACCAGGAATTTGAGAAAGGAAGTGAAGTGTGGGCAGACATGAAGTCTCACGCGCTAGACAAACAGACCCGTCCTTTCAACCTGCTACTCGCAAATTGCCGTTTACAAAACATTGCAGAACAAGTGATTCTTACTTCGATCGGCTAAATTCTGCAGGTGATGACGGGATATCTCTGCTGACTACTACTTTAAAGACGTCAAACTGGCTAGCAGCAAAGCTTTAGCAATTTCTTCGGAATTTCCGTCTAAAGATAGACCAGCTTGATATGGAGTTTCACGAAATAGTCTTTATCTGTAGTTAAAGAAACGCAACATTTTTAGCTCGACGCGGCTTTGGCTTTAGCTACGTGCGCTATAAGCTGGCAATGGCAAAATTTAAACGTTCTATCGCAGTGAAGCTCATCGAATGACTGAGCAAATTACCCTCAATCTGGTCGAAGGCTCTGTCCGCTTCAGCTTCTCGGTTGAGGCTGCCCAAGGCTTGCAAATGGCACTAAAAGATCTCATGGTCAGCCTTAAAGCGGTGGCAGCGCGCGCCAGTAGTGGAGGAAGTCGTACTCCAGAAAAATCAATGGAGTATCAGCACACTGGAGATGTTTTCTTAGAAATTTTTTGTAACCCCAACATCTGGCCGAGTCCTTTTGCAGCGAAGGTGTTGATTACTCTTCGAGACGATCGCATTCGTCTGACGACCGAAGCCGAGTTGCCTCGCCTGATCGAAGACCTCAATACTTACTTAGATGAGGTCGCTTGAAGCCCAGACTTGGAGAGTCACGGTAGAATCTAGGCAATTGCTGAGGAGCAGTCTACCAAACGGGCAATGTCCAACAAGTCGATCACTCCTTAGACCTCTTAGCCCCACTCTTGTAACCAGGTGCCACTGCGGTCCTATGAACCCCGATACCTTAACCCAAACCCTACAAAAAGGCTTTCGTCTAACCCTGGGAGCAACAGCTTCTTTGATCGAAGCTATTCAAAACCCTGAGGCCTCTAGCCGGAAGTTTTCTGAACTGGGCACAGATGTTAACCGGCTGACTGAAGAACTGGAAACAAAAGGGGAGGTCACTGAGCGGGAGGCCCGTCAGTTTGTAGACGGCATGCTGACCCAGGTGCCCAATCTGTTTAACCAGGGCAGTTCGTCCAATCAACCCCGCACAGTGAATACTGTGGCTGTTCCCATTAGCGATGCTTCAATCCAGCCAGAACTGGAGGAATTGACCCAGCAGCTGGCTGCGATCCGTCAGGAGATTGAGGCTCTTAGGCAACAAAATAATTAGGGCTTGAGAGACATGAAGGCTTTGGCGGGAGCGCTCCAAACTGCTTCCGCCTTAAGCAAAGCTCGATGCCCCAAAATCGGGGGGTACGTCCTGCCAGCGACCTTGCCCCACTGCCCGTAAGGCTTCTTTCAAAACCACATCCCCTGTGTAGAGAGCCTTCCCCACGATCACACCCGTTACGCCTAAGGGTTCCAAGGCGAGCAGGCTGAGTAAGTCTGTCACAGCACTGACACCACCAGAGGCAATCACAGGGATCTCAACGGCTTTGGCAACTTCTCTTAGCGCCTCTAGGTTGGGGCCTTTTAAGGTGCCATCCCGCTTGATATCGGTATAGATAATTGCGGCTGCGCCCTGCTGTCCCATTCGCTGGGCTAACTCTACAGCTTCGACTTCAGACGTTTCTAGCCAGCCCCGTGTCGCAACTTTGCCATCGCGAGCATCAATGCCCACAATGACCTGTCCCGGAAACTCTTGGCTTAACTCGCCCACCAAGTCTGGATTTTCAACGGCAGCCGTACCCAAAATCGCATATTGCACACCCATATCAAATAGGTCTGCTACTCGCTGACGGTCCCGCAGTCCTCCCCCTACTTCAACTGGGACGCTCACCGCGTTGACAATGGCTGCGATCGCTTTTTCGTTCTCTGGCTTACCAACTTTAGCCCCATCGAGATCCACTAGATGCAATCGCGTGGCTCCTTGCTCAACCCACTGCTGGGCAACTGCTACTGGATCTTCGTTAAATACCTGGGATTGGTCATAGTCGCCCTGGTAGAGCCGGACACAGCGGCCCTCTAGCAGATCGATTGCGGGGATCACTTCCATAGTGCTTTTCGGGGTGCAACAGTGGGCAAGACTCTAATAGCAAGAATCAATCATTAGCAAGGATCTCATTCTATAAGGGGGAGAGTGCGATCGCACCTCTGATTGCACCTCTTCTGCAATCGAACGTTCACCTCTCTTTCCACCCCTACCCAAGCAACCCCCCTTTCCCGTATGCTCCTAGATGCGCTTAACGATGGACGGCTATGTTAGACCTGACAGGAAAAAATGCTCTGGTAACTGGAATCGCCAATAACCGCTCGATCGCCTGGGGCATTGCTCAGCAACTTCATAAGGCAGGAGCCAACTTGGGGATCACCTATCTGCCTGACGAGAAAGGCAAGATGGAGAAGAAAGTCCAGGATTTGGTAGAGCCGCTTAATCCGTCCCTGTTCTTGCCCTGCAACGTGCAGGATGATGAGCAAGTCAGCGCTGTTTTCGACACCATTAAAGATAAGTGGGGCAAGCTGGACATTTTGATCCACTGTCTTGCCTTTGCCAGCCGCGACGACCTCACCGGGGACTTCAGCAATACTTCCCGCGCAGGTTTTCAGCTTGCATTAGATATCAGTGCCTATTCCCTGGTTAGCCTAGCGAAGGGCGCTAAAGCGCTCATGACTGAAGGCGGTAGCATCGTTACTTTGACCTATCTAGGTGGGGTGCGGGTAGTGCCCAATTACAACGTCATGGGCATCGCCAAAGCGGCCCTAGAAATGAACGTGAAGTACCTCGCGTCAGAACTTGGCCCTAACAACATTCGGGTCAATGGCATTTCTGCAGGCCCCATTCGGACTCTAGCCTCTTCTGCAGTTGGTGGCATTCTCGACATGATTCACCACGTTGAAGAAGTGGCTCCCCTGCGCCGGACGGTCACACAGACTGAAGTGGGCAATACAGCAGCGTTTTTGTGTAGTGATCTCTCAAGCGGCATCACAGGACAGATTCTCTACGTCGACTCTGGTTACGAAATCATGGGAATGTAGGGTGAAAAAATCTCTTTAGCCATTGACCCGATCAACGCTGCCAACTAAAGGTTTGTTAGCAGCGGGGGAGTCAGTGGTGAGGGGATTGTCAGGGTCTACCCGTCTAGCCCCAATGGTTTCTGGCGCTTGAGCCAGAGGTAAGGTCAAAATGACGGTGGTGCCTTTGCCAATCCCCTCACTGTAGAGATGGATGCTGCCACCCATTAAATCCATAAAGTTCTTGGAGATGGCTAGACCCAGCCCAGTCCCCTCAAAGCGGCGCGTTGTAGATCCATCAACCATGACAAAGGGTTTGAATAGCCTGTGTTGCTGTTGGGGATCAACTCCAATGCCCGTATCAGAAACAACAACCAAAACTCGGGGCAAGGGGATGTCAATCCCAACCCGTTGAACATAGTCGGGCTGCTCTAGGGGCACATCGGCTTCTAACTGAATTTGGATATCAATGCTGACCTGCCCCATATCCGTGAACTTAACAGCGTTGTAGAGGATGTTGAGCAAGACCTGCTTGAGCTTGGCTCGATCAGCCAGTACCCATACTGGGGATTCCGGCTCAGACTGCACCAGGGCAAGTTGTTTTTGCTGAATGTGAATGGTCTGTAAATCGATGACCTCTTGCACAATGGCTCGCAAATCTGATGTTTCGGGTTTCAGTGCGAGGGTGCCCGACTCGATTTTGGCAATGTCGAGGATGTCGTTGATAATTCGCAGCAGGTGGATCGCGGCATTATCAGCGCGCTCAAGAAATTCCATCTCCTCTTCGCGGGAGTCGCAGCAGTCATCTTTGACAAGCCGAATGCAGCCAATAATGGCATTGAGGGGGGTGCGGAGTTCGTGGGACGTATTGGCTAGAAACTCGCTTTTTAGCTGATTGGCTATCTGGGCATCTTGCCAAGCATGTCTAAGTTCTTGGGCCCGCTCCTCTAGCCGCTTGATCATGCTGGTAAAGACCATTGCCAAGTTCTGCAATTCCCTCACCTGAAAGTTCTTGGGTGCTTCCTTAAGGTGATTGAGATCCTGCATTTGTTGGGCGTATTGGCTCAGTTGCTCAATTGGTAAGGATAAGCTGCGAGCAACGATGAGAGCGAGAATCCCATTGGCCCCCAAAAGGCCCAGGGTTAGCACGATTAGGGTATTCCGAATGTCTTGCAGACCTTGTAAGGCATAGTCGAGAGGGGTAACTGATAGAATCGCCCAGCGCTCTGTCTGCCTAGGATTGACTGGGATATCAATGCCAGTGTAGCCAGCCAACCATTCGGTACCAACCGGCAAAAAGTTGAAGAGGTGAATGGTATTACTCTGGTCTTTCTGAACGTTATTGAGAATGCTCTGTAGCCGTTCCTTATCCTTCCAGTCACTAATTTGCTTGCCGATCTGACTGATGTCTGGGTGGGATAGAACGTATCCCGCCTGATTGATGATTACCGTATCGCCTGCCATAAAGCCAGGCCCTGTTTTCTCTGATTGGGATATTTTGGCTTGAAGAGTCAGGGTATAGCGCAAAACGCCATCCGGAGTGTAGATAGGAGCGGCTAAAACAAGATTAAGGCGAGTGGTGTTGTTCGTCTGACTGGTGCCTGTAACAGCCTGCTCGGGCGTTGAGGGAAAGCTGGAGTGGGTTTCCTTTTTGTTGTGGGTTAGCTCTGCGTAGACCAAAGAAAAATCTGTGGTGTCTACAGGGGCCGCAGTAGGGGCCGCAACTTTTGGGAAGGTCCAAGGCAGGGTAGAACGCTTAGAGAGGAGAGGCGTGTTGCAAGTGCTATATGCGATCGCACCTTTCAGTTCATCTGTAAGCTGTACGCAATCGATCAAAGCAGGCATCAGCTTGATCTGAGCCTGCAAAAAAGCCTCTGCTCCTGGGAGATCGCCCGTCCGAAGTGCCTCAGTTTGGGTTAACAGTTGCAGGCTACTGTGCAGGAAGCGGACATCCTGACTGAGATTGACAGCCTTTTGAACTGCACTGCTGGTTAAGTTCTGTCTGGCAGTTTCAAGCAGGCTGGTTCTAGCTTTTCGGAGAGTGACGTACTGCCCTATCAGCAGAATCGGGATACTCAGCAAAAGAATGCGAAGTATCAAGATTCTACGAAAGGAGCGGGGACGGGAACGTGGCATGAGACTACAGTTCTCTTGAGACAGCGGTTTAGGAGAATGTGTGAGAAGACGCTGGCTCGGACACAGTCTCAATTAACCGTTGGTAACATCCAAAGTCAAAGGCACTTGATCGACGGCACTTGTAGAATGCCATGTAGTTCAGATTACTAGCTGCTACCCCTAACAGCCAGAAGACAACCGAGTAGGATGCAACAAAGCTACCCCTTCTAGCCCTTAGAAACAGTCGTTATATGGGAGGTTTGGCTTCTTGGTCGTTAAATCGCGTCATATTATCGTGCATGTTACATCCGGAAATGTTCCGTATTGACACACCGGTTCCGTTACTTCACAGTACCGTGATTTTTGCGATGAGTGCGGACGGCAAAATTGCTGATTTTCAGCGTGCCGCTGCCCGATTTTCCTCCTCGGCTGACTTAGCTCATCTGGAAAGCCACTTGGCTGAGGTTGACGGTGTTTTAATTGGCGGAGGCACCCTGCGTGCCTATGGCACTACGCTTCCTATTCGAAAAAAGGAGTTGCTGCAGCAACGACGTCAGCGAGGTCAGCCGGAGCAACCTCTACAGATTATTTGGTCTCCCTCAGGAAATCTAGATCCCCAGTGTCGCTTTTTTCAGCAGCTTGTGCCAAGAGCCCTGCTGACTACACGAGCAGGAGCCAAATTTTGGTTGCAGAACCCTGCATTTAGTCATATTTGGTCATTTTCGGAGAACGCTCCTTGGGATTGGACTTGGTCAATGGCTCAGCTTTCGGCGGTCGGTATCCGCAAGTTGGCCGTGCTAGGAGGGGGGCGTCTCGTGGCGGATCTGATGGAGCAAGGGCTGATTCAGGAATTGGTGTTAACAGTGTGTCCTGTCGTTTTGGGTGGAGCGACTGCGCCAACTCCGGTGGATGGCGCAGGATTTTTGGCGGAATTGGCACCTCGGCTAGAGCTACTTTCCTGCAAAACGGTTGATCAAGAAGTGTTTCTGCACTACCGGGTACAGCCAGACCCGCCGCAAGCGGGGGAGAATTCATTTACCCTAGAAAACAATTGCTCGTCCGCTACTGAAACATCATTCACAAAAGAGGCGTAGCCCCTCCTATGGTTCAAGCCCCTAAGGCTCAGTATGAGGTTGCCTGGATTCGGCACATTGAGGAGATTCCCCAACCTGTCTGGGATGACCTAGCGCTTCCCCTAAAAACGCCCTTTCTGGAGTGGGCCTGGCTACACAATATGGAACGTTCGGGTAGCACTGGAGCCAATGCTGGCTGGTTGCCCACTCATTTGACTGTCTGGCGAAACCGCACTTTGATCGGGGCTGCTCCTCTTTACCTGAAGGGACACAGCTATGGTGAGTTTGTTTTTGATCATCAGTGGGCTGATTTGGCTGAGCGCTTAGGGGTTCGCTACTACCCCAAACTGCTGGGTATGTCTCCGTTTACTCCCGCCGAAGGCTATCGCTTTTTGATCGCCCCTGGGGAGGATGAGGCCGAAGTCACGGCTCTGATGGTGCGGGCAATTGATGAGTTTTGCGATCGCAACCGCATTTCCGGCTGCCACTTTCTCTATGCCGATCCTGACTGGCGAGTGCAGATGGAGGCTTTAGGCTTCAAAAAATGGCTCCACCATAGCTACGTTTGGCAAAATCAGGGTTTCCAAACCTTCGATGACTACCTGGGCATGTTCAACGCTAACCAGCGACGCAACATCAAACGGGAGTGCAAGTCGGTCGAAAAAGCTGGATTGCGCCTTGAAGTGCTTACCGGAGATCAACTGTCTCGCACTTTGTGCAGCCAGATGTACGACTTTTACGCTGACACCTGCGACAAGTTTGGCTGGTGGGGGAGCAAATATCTAACTCGCAAGTTCTTTGAGCAGTTATACCCGGACTATCAACACCGTGTGGTCCTCTTTGCGGCTTACCCTGAAGATGACAAAACCCCAGTTGGCATGTCCATTTGCCTAACCAAAGGTGATCGTCTCTACGGTCGCTATTGGGGTTGTCAAGAAGAGTACAACCACCTGCATTTCAATGCCTGTTACTACAGCCCGATTGACTGGGCAATCAAGCAAGGCATTACTTTGTTCGATCCAGGGGCGGGCGGGCGACACAAGAAACGACGGGGATTTCCGGCCACGCCTAACTACAGCCTGCACCGCTTCTACGAACCTCGCTTACAAAAAATCCTAGCAAGTTACATTGACGAGGTGAACGTCGTGGAACAGCAGGAAATTGATGCTATCAATGCCGATCTACCGCTTAAGCAATCTATTCAGAGTCCAGAAGAAGCAGGCTAGAATGAGGGATCTGTGCTCTTCACCTGCAGGGGCTTAGGCCGATTGGTCGGCCCAGAAAGGCAGGGTGACTCAACTTCTTACCCCACCTGTTTTACCGACTCTATGGCAAACGATACGGTTGTTAACCCCATCAGTGCCGAGAACCTTAAGACGCTCGACGACAAGCTTTCCAAACGCTTCATTGAGCTTGACCCCAATGGCTACTTCCTGATCTATCTTGACCGGGAGCAGGGGGTTATCTGCGCCAAGCACTTCACGAATGTGATCAACGACAAGGGATTGGCTTGTGACCCAGAAACAGGCAAACCCTTGCCTACCAAAGGTAAAGCCCAGCGCACCCACACCCAGATTTATACCGGACGGACTGCCAAGGAACTTTGCATTGCCATCTTTGAGGATGCAACCAACCCCTGCCCCATTTCCTACTTAGACCATGCTGCTTATCTAGGTCGGGAATTTGTCCGGGCTGAGATGGCTCTTATTTCTGGCGAGGAATACATTCAGGATTAAGGGCGGGTATTAGGGATTGAGGCTGCTAATTTACGTGATGACCGCCGCTGTCTTTGAAGTATTGAAGACAGCGGCGGTCACAATTTTCTCTACAAAAGAAGTAAAGTATCCAGCTATGAGAAATTAGTCTTAACTACCCATGCCTTGATAGAAAAAGTAAGTTGCCATGGGGATCACCGTCGCTAGGATCAGTAGAACGGCCACCACGATGGTTGAATTTCCTCGGTTTTCGTCTGTTTTCTCCGCGTTAGCGAAGGTACTCTCAGCATTGTAGGTATCGTCAAAAGCGGGCGGACCTGGATCCGGTTGACCCGACAGCACAGCCACGAGTCGATCGGTCGCTTCCAAAAAGGACTCGTTGTACTTGTCTCCTTCTAGGAGTGGAACGAGAGCTGTTTCCTGGGCAATGCTGGTAGCGATAGCGGGACTCAGCACGGTCGCTGACTCAGACCCCACTCGAATGCCTACAGTTTTGCTGACTTCGTCTAGCACTAACAGGGTTTGATGAGCTTGCTCGTCTGTAGTGGGAAACCATTGCTCAAATAGCTTGTCGGTAAAGCTTTGAATGGTTTCGCCGTAATCAAAGTGGTGAATGGTCACCAGCCGAACTTCATTGCTGGATGATTGGGCAAGTTTGTTAAGGCGATCGCTAATCTTGCCTTCGCTCAAGCGGCTAATGAGGTTAGCGTGATCAACAATCCAAGTGGGATCTCCAGCCGAAACAGTAGGCATTTGATAGGTCGCAATAGCCTGGGCAGGGGAACCTGCGAGGCAAAACATTGCTGCTACGGTACAGAGAATGACGCAGAAAGGCCGGGTTAGGGCCACGAGGTTAGATAGATAGGGAATCTTCATGGCTGGGACTCCAGGAGAACCGGACAACCCCCTGTTTAGGGCGAGGTCTTTTCCTCAATATACGGGACAGGTAGATCGCTAGGGAATCAAAACTAGGTTGCCTTGGGCTCCGGGGACCATAACGGCCTCATGGGCGTGTGCTGCTTCTGCTAATGGGAACTCCCGATTGACAATTGGCAGGAGAAAACCCTGCTTAAGTCCTGCTTGAAGGGCTGCTTGAATCTGCACATTTTCCTGGGGTGGAGTATTAAAGAGGGTAAGGCCAGTGATGAGAGCTTCTTTGGCCATAATGTCTCTTGGGTTCACTTCAATTGACCCCCGATTGCCGATGATTACAATTCGCCCTTGTGCCGCGATCAATGTAAGGTCAGTTGCCAAATTGCGATTTGCCAGCATTTCGAGAATGACGTTGACCCCTTGTCCCTCGGTAGCAGCCAGAATTTGCTCTGCGTAATCAGGGGCGGAGTGATCGAAGACTAGACTTGCACCCTGAGTTTTAACCAGGCTGCGCCCTTCTGGAGTTCCTCCTGTGCCAATGACCCGCATCCCTGCCGCGACTGCTAGCTGAGTTGCTGCTAAGCCAACACCACCCGTTGCACCATGAATCAAAACAGTGTCACCGGGTTGAGCTTGGCCTTTACAGAACAGGGCACGGTAAGCCGTGGAATAGGGAACGAAAATGCCTGCTCCTTGTGTAAAAGAAATCTGGGCAGGTAGAGGATAAATTTGATCGACTGAGTAGAGGGCCATTTCTGCGTAGGTGCCACTCAGAGGCCAACCTCCATAAATGCGATCGCCCACCTGAAATTGTGTGACGGCTGATCCCACCTTTTCAATGACTCCCGCGCCATCAATGCCGGGCGTGTAGGGTAATTCCGGTCTACGGGCATAAGCTCCCGCACGGATGTAGGTATCAACGGGATTCACCCCTGCTGCCTGAATTCGAACAACCACTTGATGCTCGTCTGGTTCGGGGGCTGCTATCTCTTCAATTTCCATGACTGAGGGATTACCAAACTCGTGTACCCGTATGGCTTTCATTCTGCTCTTTACCTCCTATTTATTTGGGAGTTGCCCCTGACTAGATTGTGATAGCTCTTGAGAATTATTTCTATAGAAGCAGTTTCCTGTTAACCTACAACACGGCCATTACGCCAGAAAGGCTCTCTGTTTGCGGGCTCCATATCCTATAAAAGAGCTTTTGGCAGTGTTCCCTCATCAACTTACCTTAAAATTATTTGGCCTTCTAATTGAAATTGAGTCTCAACAAGGTACAATAGAAATATCGAGAGCATTCCTACCAAGTCTTAAGGTGCCGTGTGTTCTCCTCTCATCACAAGTTTGAGCTAGGCTTTCGTCCAACGAAGACCTAGCTCTTTTAATATGAAGTTCCTTGCCCTAAGCTCAAAATCTGACGAAGATGGATCAAGGCTTACGGCTAGTTTGTCCCGATTGCCCCCTTGCTGTCTGTAAGTCAGAGTTGTGCTTCTCTAGGTAACTGAGGAAGATGCTGAACCAGCGGCAGATAGGTTTTGCGCGCGATAATCTGACAGCTTGGCTGTTAATGGCTCCAGCTTTGCTGCTGCTGGGCCTTTTTGTGATTTGGCCGATTGCTTATCTCATTTTTCTCAGCTTTACCACAGGTAGTTTTACTCGCTCAGGTCTACAGTGGATTGGTTTCACGAACTACCTCAGGCTCCTTGTAGATACTGATTTTTGGCAAGTTTTAGGAAATACTTTGTACTTCACGTTGGCCACTGTTATTCCGAGCCTCGTGATTCCCTTAGGGTTGGCTGTTCTCCTCAATCGCAACCTGGCCCTGCGAGGGCTGTTGCGTACCGCCTACTTTATTCCCTCAGTGACATCTTTGGTGGCGGTTGGATTGGGGTTTCGTTGGCTCTTTCAAACGGACGGCCCTGTCAATGAAGTGCTGGCTAGTTGGGGCTTGGCTCCCCTGCCTTGGCTCAGTAGCCCTGTTTGGGCAATGCCTGTGATTATTCTGTTAAGCGCTTGGAAGCAGCTAGGGTTTAACCTAGTAATCTTTTTGGCAGGTTTGCAAACGATTCCAGTGAACCGTTATGAGGCCGCAGAACTAGATGGGGCCAATGATTGGCAGCAGTTTTGGCATATTACCTTGCCAGGACTGCGGCCTACCTTGGTCTTTGCTGCGATCACGACCGCTATTTTTACGCTGAGAAGTTTTGAGCAGATTTATGTAGTCACCGGGGGAGGGCCGCTCAATGCAACCAATATCCTGGTCTACTATATATACCAACAAGCCTTTGCCCAGTTTGATTTTGGCTATGCTGCTGCTGCTGCAACCCTGCTGTTGGGGCTGGCTATGCTGTTGGTTTACCTGCAGCTGAGAACTTGGGAGACCGATTAAGCAAGCTTTACTTGAAGTAGGGCTTCATCATGCTTTCGTCTCGTTCATCAAGCATTGGGCGTTATTGCGGAAATCCGGACCTAGTAAATACGGTTGATCTGAAAGCCCTATGAATCAACATCACTCCCCTCCCAGTAGAGAAGTCTCTCCTTTATCTGCTGAGCAACTTGCTGCCCCTAACGCTACTACAGGTGTAATTCCGGCTACTCAGGGAGACGGCTCAGCAGAGTGCTCAGAGGGCCAACATGAGTTGGGAACAGGCTTTTTACTGTCTTTGCTGGCGTGTGCAGGATCAGACTGCCGTGATACTCAGACGGTTTTGACCCAGCTTTTGAATGCGATCGCTGATCCTATTTTTATCAAAGACCAGCATCGGCAATGGTGCTTTCTCAATGAAGCTTACTGCAATCTGGTGGGCTATCCTCAAGCAGTTCTTTTGGGTAAAAGCGAGCAGGATATTTTCACCGATACGGAAGCTGCACCTTTTCTCCGAGCAGATGACCATGTGATCGCAACTGAGCAGCCTCATGAGTATGAGGCGGTTTTGACGGATGCTTACGGGGGGCGTCATGTGGTGCTAACGAAAACGGCACTATTTCGATCAGCGGCAGGAGCCCCCTTTTTAGTGGGCACGATTCGAGATATTAGTGAGCGTAAGGAAGCTGAGCAGAAACTCCAGCGTCAGGCTGAACGGGAGCGGTTGCTGGGTGCGATCGCACAACATCTGCTACAGTCCTTCAAACCAGAGCACCTACTGGAAACAACGGTTAATGAAGTTCGTCGCTTTTTGAAGACGGATCGAGTTCTCTTCTACAGCTTTGACCCCGACTACGAAGGGGTTGTGGCGGAGTCATCAGCGCCGGATTTACCTGCCTCGATGGGCTTATCTACCGAAAGCTTTTGCTTTTCCCAAGAAGATGTCGGAGGCTACCGTCGCGGAGAAGTCCACGCGATGGCAGACATTAACACGGCTGCTCTCTCCTCAACTCAGCGGGAGAAACTCAAGCAGCATCAAGTCAGAGCGCATTTGCTCATCCCAATCTTCCAAGGAGAAGCGCTATATGGTTTAGTCTGCTCCTTGCACTGTCGGGCTCCGCGAGTTTGGCAGGAGTGGGAGATTGAAACCCTTCAGGAAATGGTGGCCCAGATTGGCAGCGCGATTCAACAAGCCAAACTGATCAAGCAGGTGCGGCAGCTCAACGTTGCTTTAGAACGGGACGTTGAACAGCGCACCAGTGAGCTGCGAACTGCCCTAGAGTTCGAAGCCACCCTCAAACGCATCACCGATCGAGTTCGCGACAGCCTAGACCAAAAGCAGATCATGCTGACTGCGGTCAAAGAGTTAGCCGAAGCGTTGGGTGTCAAAGGCTCGAATACCGCCTTGTATGACTTGGAGCAGGGAACTTCTACCATCTATTACGAATACAACCAGTCCCTTCCCTCCTATCAGGGCCGAGTGGCTCAGATGGAGGCCTTTCCTGAGGTGTATCATCAGTTGCTGGAAGGGCAATATTTTCAGTTTTGCTCCAAAGACCCCAACCCGGTACGAGGGCACGTCGCGATGCTGGCCTGTCCCATTCTCGATGATCGAGGCGTGTTGGGCGATCTCTGGCTGATCAAAGACAAGGACTGTGGCTTTTACGAACTAGAGATCCGACTGGTGCAGCAGGTGGCGAACCAGTGTGCGATCGCAATTCGACAGGCCCGTCTTTATCAGGCAGCACAGACACAGGTAGAGGAGTTAGAGCGGCTGAACACCCTCAAAGATGACTTTCTCAGCACTGTTTCCCATGAGCTGCGAACCCCTGTAACGAGCATGCGGGTAGCACTGCAACTGCTCGGAGTCACGCTCAACCAGGAGTTTGACCTCAATGCAGAACTGCAAAAACCGAAAACTGAACAAAACCGCATTGCCCGCTATTTTCTGATTTTGCAGGAAGAGTGCGAACGGGAAATTAGTCTCATCAATGACCTGCTTGATCTCCAACGGTTAGACGTAGGCAGTCATCCAGTGCATCTTGAAGCGGTTGTGCTAGAAGAGTGGTTACCAGGTCTGGTAAATGGGTTTATGGCCCGGGCTAAAAACCGTCAGCAAACGCTAAAGCTCAAGATCGAGAACAATCTTCCGGTCTTGAACACAGATTTAGCAAGTCTGGAGCGGATTTTGGCAGAGCTACTTAACAATGCTTGCAAATACACACCGCCCGGTGAACAGATATGCCTAAAAGTAATGGCTTCAAAGCGTAAGGGCGACGAACCACTTCAGTTCTGCATAACCAACACTGGCGTAGATATTCCATCCGAGGAATTACCCCGCATTTTTGATAAATTCTATCGGGTTCCCAGCGCAGATCCCTGGAAACAAGGGGGGACAGGGTTGGGGCTGGCCCTAGTGCAAAAGCTGGTGATGTATCTGGGAGGAGAAATTGTGGTTAAGAGTGCCGACAAGGAAACGGCCTTTACAGTGAAGCTCCCAACCCAATTGTCATTGAGCAGTCAAGATCAGTAAGCCGTTAGGATAGAGGCGACGACGCAGGCAATCCACCATGACCATACAGCGTGCTGAGACAATGGTTGAACCTCCTGTAGTGTACGAAGGGCAGTTTGGTCCTTTTAGTTTGACGGCTGCTGACCGTCAAGGTGTAGTTCTGTACCGAGCTGGGTTGGCTATTGCAGCCCTGAGTTTTGTGGTAGGAGTTGCTTTGAGCCTATGGGGCAATTCATGGCCCCTAGCCCTCCAAAGCATTAGCTGGCTGTACAGCCTCTTTTGGTTGGCGTTAGGGCTGAGTTTAGCGACCATCCACATTTATTTAGTGCCCTTGCACCGTACGCTTCAGATTTTTTGGGCCATCGGTGGGGTCGCTTCTTTTTGGGTGGCCCATCGGTTTGATACCCCCTTTGCCCAAACAGTCTACGAGCAACCGCTGACTCTGCTGGGCGTTGGGTTTACCTTTGCGGCTCTAACGGGCATCTTCTTCAAAGAAGGGTTTTGCTTTAACCGCCTCGAAACTAAGCTGCTGACTCCCTTGATTCCCTTGCTATTGCTGGGCCATCTAGTCGGTCTTCTTCCCCTAGCCCTAGAAAAAGCCTTGTTGCTCACCTGGGCAGCCCTCTTTATCGTGTTTGCCGTAAGAAAGGTGATTCAGCCTATTCCGCCGGATATTGGTGATAAGTCTGTCTTTGAGTATCTAAAACAACAGCGACGGACTTCTCAGGCTTAGATACGAGCTACTCTAAGGGACTCTATGTTTTGACAAGCGTGAGATTGCTGCTCAATGCGGTAAGTCTGGTCTAGAAATTTACCCGAGCATATCTTCGCCGGGTTCAATTTATCGTCCGCCGTTGAGTTCATTCCCCCTACGGGCACACTGAGCGCATCGGCGTGCATAGGGTGACTCTTGGTAAACGAACGGGCTTACTGGTTGGCCTGGTCTCGGCTGCGAGGCATTGGGCCAGTGTTGTTGAAACGAATTTACGAACATTTCGGCAGTCTTGCGATCGCATGGGATGCTCCTGCTCACGCTCTAAAACACGTAGACGGCTTGGGAAACGCTCTAGTAGCCTCAGTTCTAGAACAGCGTGTTCAGGTCAAGCCAGAAACGTTGCTAGCAAACCATGAGGAAACCTGTCCCTACTTTTGGACGCCGATAGATCCCGATTATCCCGCTCTGCTGTGGGCGATTGCTGATCCACCACCCGTCCTGTACTACCGAGGTCGAACCGAGCTAATCCGCCAGATCGATCAGGGTACTGCTGTTGGCATTGTAGGAACACGTAGCCCCTCCGACTACGGCAAACGTTGGACGCGCAAGTTAACCCAGCGCTTAGTCCAGCATTCAATTCCCATTGTTTCAGGGCTGGCCGAGGGCGTTGACCGTGAAGCCCACCTCAGTACGCTGGACTTAGGGGGTGAGACATTGGCCGTTTTGGGGACAGGAGTTGATGTCATTTACCCTTGGTCTAACCGTGGCCTATATGAACGGATCAAGGGAGAGGGTTTACTGCTGAGTGAGTACCCTGATGGAACTGGCCCCGATCGATCTCATTTTCCTCGCCGTAATCGCATTATTGCTGGACTCTGCCGAGCTATTTTAGTGACAGAGGCACCGATTCGTTCGGGTGCGTTGATTACGGCTCGTCTGGCAAATGAGTATGGTCGTGAAGTCTACGCCTTACCTGGAAGTTTAGATAATCCTCGCTGCTTAGGGTGTTTAGGGCTTGTTAATGAAGGCGCTAACCTGATTTTAGATGAGGAGACTTTACTGAAGGGGCTGGGCACTTTGCCAACTTTAGTGCCGACGGTGACTTCACCTGAAGCAAATCAGGAAAGCTCATCCCTACCCCCGCTTGATCCGTTATTAGAGCAGGTTTTTCAAGCGATTCCACTGGAGCCCACCAATCTAGATTCCCTAGCTGAGCGGGGTGGTTTACCAACGGGTACCCTCCTAAGTGCCTTAGTGCAGCTAGAGCTTCTAGGTCTCATTCAGCAACTGCCTGGTATGCAGTACAAGCGCTCCTAGGCAGGCTGGGCTGCTTAGTATCGAGTTTCATCCTCATAAGAGGACATAGATAGGCCAAACGATTCTAGGAAAAACTCAACCTGTAGACAGCCCAACTCAATGAGATCTCCGTCCTGGAGAAAGTAGCGTTGGTGAGGTTCTAGGGGTCTCCGATTGACCCAGGTACCATTATTGCTACCCAAATCGGTAATGAAAAAGCCGTGATTAGATTGGTAGCCAATGACAGCATGGCGAGGTGAAATCTCGCTATGGGGCACCGAAATGGTGCAGTGAGAACTTTTACCAATCAACCAACTAGAGTTACGCGAGGTTACCTCAATAGCGTGTTCTGTATTGATGTTGGTGCAAAGAAAAGCCGTACCGTTAGAAACGATACCTTGAATGTAAAGAGAAGTGATTTCGCAGCGAGACTGGGCCGTTAGGATTGGATCAATAGTGTCTGAAACCTGCTCCAAGTCAAAATCAAAGTTTTGAAAGAGTGTTTCTAGAACTTGGCCGTGAGATCGCTGGGTCTTGTTTTGGGGCGTTACTGTGCTTGCTGAACGATGAGAATTCGTGCTGGAAAAAGGGAAAAAACTCATGGGGATGCATGTATTTCACTACGGAGCCAAAGAATTCACCCGTAGAACGGGTCCTTAATTTCTATTAGCTGAAAGCCTAGTGATGATTCAGTACTCTAATTCCGATGCACCCAGTAAAAAGATGAGTTGCCAAACTAGCAACTAATGATGACGATTTCCAGCAAGAACTCTGACTTTACGTGTATTTCAGGTTACTCGTTATTAAAGCTAGCTTTGGGTACTTAGCGCAATCCGTAGAATCACTTTGTTTATAGAAGCTTCACAAAGTAATCTTAATATTAGAGATCCCAGAAAAAAGGGAAACTTCTCCTGATTCAGCTTCAAACTGCTGAATTGCCTTTAAAGTGAATCGTAGCCAGTACTTAAGCAGTTTTACAAAGTGATTTGGCTAATGCTGCTTTGTTAGATGCTTGAGATATCATCAACAAAGTCGGCACAGAGGCTGTTTGCAGACTTGGTTTACTCACCTATTCGAGCACAACCCCCGCTAGAGTTTATTCCGCCCTCTCTGGATTTAAAGGTGCTTACTTTAGCACAGTGGGGCTTGCCATTGTGGATGAATTGGCATGAACGGCTAGTTCAGGTCGAGGCAGATCACGTAGAGCAATTGGCTAGGCTCTACCAATCGTTTCAACAAGGAAGAACGCGCTTCCTTCTGGCTTTCCGTCATCCTAGCCCTGAAGACTCCTACGCCTTGGCTCACTTGATTTGGAAAGAAGTGCCTAGAACTGCGAAGGCCCTAGGAATTCGTTTGTCTTCTCCGGTTCATGCCCACTTTATTTATGATCGCGGAATTCCCCTTTGGGCGGGAGACGGGGTAGGCTGGCTCTACTCAAAACTGGGGGGGACACCCATTCAGCGAGGCAAGGTTGATCGTCAAGGCTTGCGCTCGGCCCGGGAACTGTTTGCTATGGGGAAATTTCCGATTGCGGCTGCCCCCGAAGGGGCAAACAACGGTCACACCGAAATAGTCAGTCCCCTTGAACCGGGAATTGCCCAAATGGGGTTTTGGTGTGTTGAGGATCTTTTCAAAGCTCAGCGCTCAGAACAGGTCTTTTTAGTGCCGTTAGGAATTCGCTATCGCTATCTAAGCCCACCCTGGCAGGCATTAGAGACCCTTTTAACTGACTTAGAACAAGACTGTGGGTTGAGATCCTCACCTGTCACAGGTGCATCTTTGGCCTTTTCTACCATCAGAGATGGAGCTTTGTCGGCATCGCCGATAGAGCGGCTGTACCCTCGGCTTTACCGCTTAGGAGAGACGCTGTTGGGGCAGATGGAAGTTTACTACCATGATTTTTATGGCCGTTCCTTTCGAATGGCAAGTGAAGGATCTGAGTCCTCTGGAGATGCCCAATCTACTTTAGCGGTGCGGCTGCAGACCCTCCTAGATGCAGCGCTTCAGGTTGCAGAGTCCTACTTCCAATTACCTGGAAAAGGAACGGTGATTGAGCGTTGTCGTCGTATTGAGCAGGCCGGATGGGATCGCATTTACCGCGAGGAACTGGGGGCAAAGCAGTCTTTTTCGGCAGTGGAGCGGGGACTCGCGGATCGAATTGCTGAAGAAGCGAGCTTACGAATGTGGCATATGCGGCTAGTTGAGGGATTTGTTGCTGTTACAGGCAACTATGTTCGGGAAAAAGCCACTGCAGAACGTTTTGCTGAAACGCTTCTTCTTTTGCGAGATACAGTAATGCTCATTCAGGGCAAGAACCCCTTTCCTAGACCTAAGTTGGGGGATCAGGCGGTGGTACTGACAGTGGGTGAACCCATTTCGGTTAGCGATCGCTGGGCGGACTACACTGCCAGTCGCCGTCGTGCCGTCGCTGATTTGACTCAGAATTTGCAGACTGCCCTAGAGGCTTTAATTTAGGGTTTATACCGTTTTAGAGTGGCTTATTAGACTCTGTTGCTATATTCGGCGTATCTAGCATGGCTAGAGTTTGCTGTACCTGGGATTGGTACGCGGCATCTGTTAAAACAGCCTTGCTTCCCTCTAGCGAAACGGACTCGGCTAGCGTAATCCAAGAACGACAACCGCCGTATTCAGGGCGGTAAGGTAAGGAAATCGGGTTGGGGAGACGGTGCGATCGCAATAGCAACAAATTGAGCGCACTGTTCGGTTTCCAAGCCCACCGTTCCCGCACAAACTGCTCATTCCAAATGTGAAAAGGCTCCAAGGCAAAGACAGGAGCGTCCTGTTCCAATGAAATGACATGGGTGATCTCCGCCCACCCTTTGACTTCAATAGATTCCTGGTGATACCCCGATTCGATGGGCAAAACCGCCTGCTGGTAAGGGGGTTTAACCCGTTCACGCTGCTGATGCTCGTAGGTCGGAAAGAGTAAGACTCGATCAGCCTTTACCGCAAATCGGCCTTTCTCTTCCCGAATACCCCCTTTACGTAGCAGGAGAATTTGATCGCCCCTCAGGAGCGCTTCTACGGCAATGGCCCATTCCTTTAGGGCCTCAGATAGCGCTCCCATGAGAACTTCTAGACTCCGGATACTGCCAGAAATGATTCTGCCGCCTGCTTCAGCAGAGCAGCCTTGTCCGTTTTCTCCCAAGGTAGATCCAGATCTGTCCGGCCAAAGTGTCCGTAGGCAGCAATCTCTTGATAGAAGCGACCATTGCGCTCACTGGGCAGACTCTGCAAATTAAAAGCAGCAATAATGCCCGCAGGCCGCAGTTCAAAATGGTCTGTAACTAACTCCAACAACCGCTCGTCGGGCAGAGTGCCGGTGCCAAAGGTCTCTACAAAGATGCTGACCGGACGGGCAACGCCAATCGCATAGCTCAGTTGAACTTCGCACTTTTCTGCCAGTCCTGCAGCCACAATGTTTTTAGCAACGTGGCGGCAGGCATAAGCCGCACTGCGGTCCACCTTTGTGGGATCTTTACCAGAAAATGCGCCGCCCCCATGGCGAGAGTATCCACCGTAGGTATCGACAATAATCTTCCGCCCAGTTAAGCCTGAATCTCCTTGGGGCCCCCCAATGACAAACTTACCGGTTGGATTGACTAGAAAACGAGTCTCACTATCGGGTTTAACAGATAGATCGTCAAAAACGGGAAGTACGACATGTTGCCAAAGGTCATCCTTAATCTTGGCCTGCACCTCTGCTTCATCTGTAAGGTCGCCGATTGTTGCCGTATGCTGGGTTGAAACCAGAATCGTGTCAATGCCGACGGGTTTGCCTCCCTCATAGGCCACTGTTACCTGAGTTTTGCCGTCTGGCCTCAAGTAAGACAACTGACCTGTTTTACGAACGCTTGCTAGTCGCCGGGAGATGCGGTGAGCCAAACTGATGGGCATCGGCATCAGTTCTGGAGTTTCGTTACAGGCAAACCCAAACATAATTCCTTGGTCGCCTGCCCCAATCGCATCCAGCGCTTCCTCACTGGATTCCTCTCGGGTTTCCTGAGCGTGATCAACCCCCTGAGCAATATCCTGAGACTGCTCGTCTAGGGTAATCATGACAGCACAACTGTCGGAGGAAAAGCCGTTATTAGTGGGATCAATATAGCCAATTTCAGCAATCTTTCGCCGGATCAGCGCTGTGAAATTGACGTGAGCGCGAGTTGAGATTTCCCCCGTAACCAAAACTAACCCGGTGTTCACCACCACTTCTGCGGCGACCCGGCTTTTAGGATCCTCCGCTAAGAGAGCATCTAGAATCGTGTCAGAAATTTGGTCACAGATTTTGTCGGGGTGACCTTCTGTAACCGATTCCGAGGTAAACAAAAAGCGACTAGACAATTGGCCAATCCTCTTAACTACAAGATTTGCAAGCGTACCAACATGAATACCAGCAATTCAACTCAAGCCAGCTTCGGTAGTAGGGAGAATCTCAGGAGATATGCCGATTAAACATCTTTTCCTGAGCCCTGGCAACTTTTAAAGAGACTACCTTAAAAGTTCAAGCTTTAATTATTCCCTTAATAACAGGATTCAGGCTCAGTTCCAAATCTGACCAACTATTAATAACAGCATCGGACTGGAGAGAAATCTCAGATCCTAGCCAATTTACATAAATAAAGCCTGCTAGTCCTGCCTGACGTGCTGCTTGTAAGTCTAAGATACTGTCTCCTAAAAACAAGGTTGCTTGTGGAGAAACTTTTAGTGCCTCACAAGTCCGCAGAACAAGCTCAGGATTGGGCTTTGCAAGGTTTGCTTGATCGGTTCCCTGTGCGTGATCAACATAGGGGGCAAGTTTGTAAAACTTCAAAAAGTCGTTAACGTTCTCAGTGGTATCTGAGGAAAAAATTCCAACTTTAATCCCATTGCTGGAGAGATGAGCTAACAGGGTTTCGGTTCCTGGATAAGGAGGTGTAAGTTTAGCCTTACGGTGAGCCGATTGCTCTGCTTCCTGAAAAGATTGCCTAACTACATCAAGAGCCTCAGCCCAATCTCGTCCTGTTTCGGCAACATAGGCAGCGGCAGCAATTTCGTTTTCGTAGCGTGTTCCAACTGCCATCAATCCTTGTGGATTCAAGACGGTGCCCTCAACCCCAAAAGCCATAAGGAGCGGTTCTTGAACTCCCGGTATCCGAGCGTCGATTAAACGCGATCGCATTTGAGCCAGCGTTCTTAAAAAATCATGGGAATCAGCCAAAGTCCCATCTTTATCGAAGATGACGGCTTCAATATTTTGAAATTGAGCACCGGGACAGCGAATGACTGCCATGACAAAATCCTGCCTGAAGCAAAGGGTCCTTTTCATGTAAAAAGCAGGGGGAACGTTTCCCCCTGCTTCACTGGTTTTCAGCTGGGACTTAAGCCGTTTGCCAATTAGTCAATTGCCAGAACGACTTCATCTTCATAAGCATCAACGCCGACATCACCGTCGTCATCAGCCGCTTGTTCTCCCATCTGCTTTTGAAGCTGTTGCTCACGGTACTTAGCAGCCATCTCCTCAGCTTTTTCATAAACCAGGTCAGGATTTTTAACCATATCACCTGGTTCTGGCTCAAGCTGCTTGGTGGAGAGGGAAATCCGGCCCCGCTCTGCATCAAGGTCAATAATCATAACCTTGATGTCGTCATTGACGTTGAAAACGCTGTGGGGCGTGTCAATGTGATCGTGAGAGATCTCAGAGATGTGAAGCAGACCACTAACACCGCCGATGTCAATGAAGGCACCGTAAGGCTTAAGTCCGCGCACAGTACCTAGCACCACTTCGCCAACTTGCAGGCCATTCATCTTACGCTCAACCAGTGCCCGACGATGGCTGAGAACGAGGCGGTTGCGCTCTTCGTCTACTTCCAAAAACTTCAGGGGTAGATCTTCACCTACCAGGTCTTCCTTAGGCTTACGGGTGCTGATGTGAGAACCTGGGATAAAGCCCCGCAGTCCCTCAATTCGAACTAGAGCACCACCTCGGTTAGTCGCAAATACGCCAGAGCGAACGGTGGCATCTTCCTTCTGCAACTGACGAACCCGTTCCCAAGCCCGCATGTACTCAATCCGACGAATGGAAAGGGTCAGCTGGCCGTCTTCATTTTCATCGGTCAGGATGAAGAATTCGCGGGTTTCGTTAGGACGCAGCACTTCTTCAGGATCGTCAACCCGGTTGATAGACATTTCCTGAATGGGCAGGTAGGCAGCCGTTTTAGCACCTATGTCAATCAGGGCACCTCTGGGTTCGATACTGAAGACTGTCCCAGAGACGGTATCTCCGGGATTGAAGTGATAGTCGTACTTATCCAGCAGTGCTGCAAAGTCGTCGTGGTTAAAGCCGATGTCGATATCCTTTACTTCCTGATTGACCATGCTAGTGTTTTCCTAAGTCTATCTCCGTAATGCTGCTTGGTTATGGCACATAGGCAATGCGAGTAAACATCATTGCTACGCGATTGTCGGCTCTACCTTGGCAGGGACATCCGACATCAAGGCTCGCAGCGAGTCCACAAGAGTTTTAATTATAGCGGATGTTGAGGGACGGGTGCGATCGCATCTGCAATTAAATCTTGCAGATAAATTTTGAAGATGAATTTTGCACGCGCTGACTTGCTTTTAGGTCAGGCTCCTAAGACAAAGCTGTCACTACAATCGATGGAGGACCAGAGCCCACCCCAAGAGTATTCTCTCCCTGGGTTGAGCTATTATCTTGCAGGTGATTTAGGGTGTCGGCAAAGTCCCGAATGCCCTGAAATTGACGGTAAACCGAGGCAAAGCGAACATAGGCTACCTCATTAATGTGCTGAAGTCGATTTAAGACCAGTTCTCCAACCTCGACACTTTCCACCTCCCGGTGCGCCCGCTGATGAAGCTCCGCCTCAATATCATCCACTAAGGATTCCATCACTTGAGAAGAAATGCCTGTTTTTTCACAGGCTCTTGCAACGCCGTGCAATACCTTGGAACGTTCAAAAAGTTCCCGATCGCCACTACGTTTAATCACAGTGATCGGAACATACTCAATGCGTTCGTAAGTGGTAAAGCGCCGCTCGCAGCGCAAACACTCTCTTCGCCGCCGAATGCTGCGGCCCACTTCTGCTGACCGAGATTCTAAAACGCGGTTATTAGGATATTGGCAAAAGGGGCATTGCATTGCGTGGCCTCCGAAGGAGGGAAATCAGTAGATAGAAGACTCTAAGTTGTCCTTTTGTAACACAAGATTCTTTCTGGCGGAAATAATTGCGCTAGCACAAGCAGGACATCTTCATAAAAATAGAGGCAGATTCGCTCTTTTTCAAGAGAATCTCGCCTCTATCTTAAAAATGATTTGAGAACATAGCCTCAATATCTGGCTATTTTTCTCCAAAAAACTTGAGAAAGAACCTTAGTCTTTAGAAATCCGAGGGGGCTCACGAAAAGCAATAGCAAAAAAGAGAGTCCCAATGATGCAGGCAAAAATGAAGATGTAAGCGACGCTTTCCATATCAGTGATACTTCCTACTCAATCAACCTAGATTCAGTCTACAAGGATTTAACAGTAAAGTGCTCAGCGAGTTGGGTAAGCTTACCGTTCATCGCCGAGCACTTCATCAGATTCAATCCTTAGAAATTAAGCCTCTTTACGAGTGCTGGTGTCACCCACTTTCGCGAAGAAGCCCCATTCCACCTGCTCCGGAGAGAGGTCGGGGTCGATACCTGCAAACACGTCCCGGAACAGGGTCCGAGAACCATGCCAGATGTGACCAAAGAAGAACAGTAAAGCAAAAACAGCGTGGGCATAGGTGAACCAACCGCGAGGACTGGTGCGGAATACCCCGTCAGATCCTAAGGTTTCCCGGTCGAAGTCAAATGGCTCGCCCAATTGAGCTTTACGAGCAATCCGCTTCACTTGAGCGGGATCAGTCAAAGTCTGACCGTCTAATTCACCACCATAGAAGGTAACGGTTACCCCAGTCTGCTCAAAGCTGTACTTTGATTCAGCCCGACGGAAGGGAATATCAGCGCGAACGACTCCTTCCTTATCGACCAACACTACGGGGAAGGTTTCAAAGAAGTTGGGCAGACGACGCACTGTCAGAACTCGGCCTTCCTTATCCTTGAACTCGGGGTGTCCTAGCCAAGATTGAGCCAAGCCATCGCCCTGGTTCATAGGACCTACGCGGAACAGACCTCCCTTAGCAGGGCTGTTGCCAACATAGTCGTAGAAAGCAAGCTTTTCAGGGATGGTGCTGTAAGCTTCGACCTTAGATGCTCCGTCAGCAATCTCAGCTTGAACCCGCCGCTCAATTTCTTGTTGGAAGTAGCCGCTGTCCCACTGATAGCGGGTAGGGCCAAACAACTCAATAGGGGTTGCGGCGTTGCCGTACCACATGGTGCCGGCAACAACAAAGGCTGCAAAGAAGACCGCTGCAATACTGCTAGACAGTACGGTTTCGATGTTACCCATTCGCAGCGCCTTGTAGAGCCGCTGGGGTGGCCGCACGGTCAGGTGGAACAAACCAGCAATGATCCCGACAATACCAGCAGCAATGTGGTGAGCCACGATGCCGCCTGGATTGAAGGGGTTAAAGCCAGCAGAACCCCACTCCGGGGCAACAGCCTGAACGTGACCTGTCAGACCGTAGGGGTCAGAAACCCACATCCCAGGTCCCCAGAGGCCAGTCAGGTGAAACGCACCAAAGCCGAAGCAAAGTAGACCAGACAAAAACAGGTGAATGCCAAACATCTTGGGCAGGTCGAGAGCAGGCTCGCCTGTCCGAGGATCCCGGAACAGTTCAAGATCCCAGAAAACCCAGTGCCAGCAGGCAGCAAGGAACAGTAGACCAGACAGCACGATGTGAGCTGCGGCTACACCCTCAAAGGACCAGAAGCCGACGTTAGCAGCGGATTCGCCAGTAACGCTCCAGCCGCCCCAAGATTGGGTTACCCCTAAACGTGACATAAATGGCAGGACGTACATGCCTTGCCGCCACATGGGATTCAATACAGGATCGCTCGGATCAAATGTGGCCAACTCGAATAGCGCCATAGAGCCAGCCCAGCCAGCCACCAGGGCGGTGTGCATCAGGTGCACAGCAATCAGACGGCCTGGATCATTCAGGACGACTGTGTGTACGCGGTACCAGGGTAGTCCCATCGACTACGCTCCTCCTCTTGATTTCAACAAAGGTTCTCAAGAACTTATGTATGGGTGCCAGATACTGATAAGCCTATCAGACTCCGAACCCCTGCGATCCCCGTAATCCGCCCCTTTCTCATGTTGGAGTTAGGCAGTGGGTCACCTCGAAAGATAACTCGGATCACGCGGGGGCAGTTTTGACAGCCGAAGTGTAAAAATGAAAGTGTTTAAAGAAGTGTAACCAGTGCAAATACTCCATGCAAGCGCTTTGGGGTCTTGTGGTAATGGCTGACTTCGGCTGTCAGAGTCAGATTTTAGAGCTAATCCTTGCGTTTTCAAAGAAGTTTGGCAGTTGCCGAGACGCTCACTAAGGAGAATACATTGAATGGCTAATGTGAAGTTTCTTAAAGAAAATCAGGAAGCTGTGGTTGCAGATGGGGCCAACTTAAGATTGAAAGCTCTAGAAAACCGCGTTGATCTCTACACCTTCACGGGCAAGATGATGAACTGTGGTGGGTATGGGCAGTGTGGTACCTGCGTTGTCCAGATTACTGAGGGGATAGAGAATGTCTCTCCACGAACGGCTGTTGAGGAACGCAAGCTTAAAAAGTGGCCTGCTAACTGCCGATTAGCTTGTCAGGCTACGGTTCATGGACCTGTGACGGTGGTCACGAAACCCGATCGTTCTAAGAAGGGCCAAGCTGCACCCGCACCCTCTGCTTAAGAAGTAGGGTCTTGCCCAAAACCTACTTCCGTACTCAGGGGAGTGATATTCTAAGGATCGAAACTTGACGTTCATCTGGTTGAGAGTAGAGGCGGTCTCCGATGGAAGTTAATAAGCTTGGCTTTGTCGCTAGTATTCTGTTTGTCCTAGTGCCCACGGTCTTCTTGCTGATTCTGTATATTCAGACCTCTAGTAAGCAGACCAATTCTTAGAGACTTGTTAAGTTAGGTCACGAATTTAGTTGGCCTTTTATGTGACGCTGGATTTCAAGCAATCCAGCGTCTTTTTATGGCTCGATGTTTCGTATAGCTTGTTGCACTGAACTTTAAACGGCAGACGATGACCTACTGTCTAGGCATTGTGGTGCAGCAGGGGTTGGTCCTGGCTGCTGACTCACGAACAAACGCGGGCGTGGACTATATCTCCTCGTACCGCAAGTTGTTTGATTTCTCGGTTCCTGGGGAACGGGTGATCTTACTATGTACGTCCGGCAACCTGTCGATCACTCAGGCAGCTGTTCATGCTTTGGAATGGGAAATCAAGGTGAACACGGCTGCTAATTTGCATAATTTGCCAACGCTGTACGCAGTTGCCCGGTATGTGGGTGAAAAGATTCGGGAGATTCAGGAGAGCGATCGCACTTGGCTGGCAAAGGACAACATTGATTTTCAGTGCAGCTTTTTACTGGGAGGTCAGATCCAGGGAGAAGCGCCCGAACTCTACTTGATCTATAGCCAGGGCAACTGCATTAAGGCCACACCAGAGACTCCCTTCCTGCAGATTGGCGAAACTAAGTACGGGAAACCCATTTTGGATAGGACATTATCTTTTGACTCGTCATTGGATGCGATCGCAAAATGTGCCCTTCTTTCCATTGATTCCACGATGCGATCCAACTTGTCTGTAGGGCCTCCAGTGAACATGGTGATGTATGAAGTTAATACTTTCAACGTTCGTCATCGGGCCCAGTTTCATGCGGGTGATCCCTACCTGATCAAAATGCGCAAGCATTGGGAAACTGCGCTGAAAGAGGCTGCTGCTAGCATGCCTGACATTAGCTGGAACCAGGAGTCTCCTCTACCGAAGGCCGATATTTCGGATATTTCCTAGAGGGCTTCAATTGTGACATGGGTTTCCAACGTAGAGTGAGCAGTGTTGTCTGCTTGGATAGCACCACTGACGGGAGCGGCCTGATTGGGATGGGGGCTGGCGACCAGCGCAATATGGCGATCGCTAACTGCTAAACCATGTGTGGGATCAAATCCTCGCCAGCCTCCACTAGGAATGTAGGCCTCTGCCCAAGCATGAAGCTCATGATTGGGGGCTGCTAGATCGCCCTCCTGATAGCCGCTGACAAAGCGGGCTGCCAGTCCTATTGATTGGCAAGCTGCAATAAATAGAACAGCAAAATCTCGGCAGCTCCCTCGTTTCTGAGTCCAGGTGATCCCCGCAGGTAAGGGTGGGCCAGATTCACGAACGATGTATTCGCAGCTCTCGTAGATTTTCTGGGTCAGCGCCGTCAAGAAATAGCTGACATTGGCGTTAACTTCGTATAAAAGAGACTGGGCAAGCTGTACGACTCCAGGATCCAGGGTTGGATAAAGTGGATTGCTTAGGTAGGGCTGAAGACTGGCTAGTAGAGAAGCCGGGTAGTCAATGGGTAGCGTTGCTGACCAGGGCTCTGTTAGGTAGTCAAAGGGGTTGGTGCGAAAGGTTTCGACTTCTGAATAAGCTGCAATGTAAAGCTTTTCAGTTTTAGTAGGGCTAAACCAAAGCGAGATCGTTTCATTGCCGTCCAGCTCGACAATTTGAGCGGTGGAAGCGGGCTCGGGTGTAACAGCAAGCTGAAATTGCTGAAGAACTTGGGTGGCATCACTTCGGGGGCGAAGCCTTAGCACCTGGGGCTTTAGGGAGACGGGTTCGCTGTAGCGGTAGCAGGTTAAGTGGTGGATACGGTAGCGCATGGCTTCAGGAGTAGCGAAGAACGGCCATTCTAGCGATTCAGTACTCTCTTTTCCGAGTTCAAAGTAGCAGAAAGTGAACCTAGAGACCATTGGGATGCGATTCAAAAACCGTCTTTCAAAAAAACTCTGCAGCACTTCAGGTATGTCTACACTATTTAGCCTTTACATAAAGTGCTTTATATTTGGAGGTCTTTAAATTCTCTGGGGCTAGATTTAGTAAGTGTAAGGATCAACAACATATCAAAAGCAAGAACGCCTCAAGAG